>NZ_JUHH01000001.1:0-318137 GCF_000799735.1 Methylotenera sp. G11
ATTGCGATGGTTTTTTCATCGCCGGCACCCAGTAATATCGCAGCAATGCCCAGGAAATAGGTATACCAGAGCGGGTATTCCAGCATGCTGTGGATGCCTAAAATCGTCAGCAGGCTGATTAGCCACCATGTCTCGGGATTGAGCCGGTGCCATTGGAATCCCCGGAACCATACGACCAGGCCGGTCAGCACGATCAGGAATGCAGTAATGCCCATTTCAGCGAGCAGATGCAGGAATAGATTGTGCGCATGTTCAAAAATACGGTTGGCTGATAGCGCTGCTGGACTATCCAGCAGCAGGAACGATGCTGAATTCATGTTGCCGGCACCGATGCCCAGCCAGGGGGATTGCAGGAACAGGCGTATGCTGTCGTACCAGATCTGCAAGCGTGCCGATGGCGTGTCGATATTGATGCCATTCACGATGCGGTCGGTGGTCAGCCTGAACAGGCCGTCAGGCGCAACGTAATATGCCAGCACATGTACGACTGCAAATGCCGGGATTGCAGCCAGGCTCATGTAAAGCAGGCGGCGGGTGGCAGCCGGGTCCTGGCCTTGTTTAACGGTTTTTGCATGCGAGGCCCATGCGAGCAGGGCGACCGCGCACAAATATAACCATGAACTCCTGGATCCTGAAACTGCAAGCATCAGCAGGAACCAGGCGAGTAGCAATGAAAAGAAAGCGAGCGTGAAACGTCCTTTTGCGTACAGGTATATCAGCGATACGGTTGCCAGGGCGATAAAGTCGGCAAAATGGTTCTCCTGTGCAAATGGCCCGTAACTGGGCAGATCCGGCAGGAATGAAATTGCCCCGCCAGTGCGCGTGACGATCTGTAGCACCATCATGCCGCCATTGATGATGCCGGCACTCACCATAAAGAATGCCAGGGTGTTTGCCAGTTTCTCCCATCCTAGCCGGCGGCGCAGGTGGTAGCCAAGCAGTGTGAGCAGGAAGGCCCAGCCCAGGTAAGAAAGCACCAGCAGGACATATTGGGCGGAATGCAGCATGCCGATTGCCCATTGCGCGCTAACAATGGTCGCTAACCCTAAAAAAACCAGTGATATCTGCGGGATTCGAATGCCTGCCGGCGGGAGGCTGCGAAATATGGGGGCTAATGCGGCCAGCCCCAGTACTGCCGTGATCCATTCCGTATAAAAGGCGGTGATCGGCAAACGATGGTACATGTTGATGGCCGGCAGCATCAGCATCAGGCCGACCAGTATCAGGCTCATGTTTGCAGGATCGGGCAAGGATAAACTGCGTTTTGACATTCAGCGGCCATTCGATTTCAAGTGTGCATGACATAACATATCAGTGTGTCTCCATAAAAAAAGAGACCATGGAATGGTCTCTTTTTTTAAGTCAGGTGCTTAGATGCTGCCTACACCTGTTTTGTACATTATGATGACAATGTGCAAGTTGCGCCTTGAGCTAAGTCGCATGTTACAGTTTTTACACCTGGTGATTTAGGACTTGCGGTAATTGTTGCGGTAGCACTTGCTGGTGCACTGAATGGTTGACATGCACCATTTTTAGGATCGCTAACTGAAGAAGCTCCCTGAGCAAATTCAACTAACGCGCTATTAGCATAAGATTTTGCTTCCATCATGCATGATTTCTCAGCTGAAGTGATGGTGTAGTTCTGGTAAGCAGGAATCGCTACTGCAGCCAGAATACCGATAATTGCAACAACAATCATCAGCTCGATTAAGGTAAAACCTTTTTGTACTTGTTTCATGTGAGACCCCTTTGTTATTAATGTGTAATTTTCGTACAACGCAGCCAGCAGGCTGCTTTGTTATTTTTTAAGTAAGCAACGGTTATGCCAACATCTGTCTGAGGTGGTAAATTGTGTTTAATGCACTGTCATCGATATGCTGTGGCAATAGCAAATGCGAGCCTGACCTGCAAGTGCGGGTGGTGCTTTGTTTTTATATATAGTTATTAAAAATCATGTAGATACCGTGGTTTATGAGATGTTTTCGGTGATAGGGTGCCAGTGTCTGTCTGTTGCTGCAGCTGGTGATGCCAGTGTGTTCGTATGCAGTACAAGCAATAAAAAAGCGGAGCAATTGCTCCGCTTTTTTATTGCTTGTACTGCCTGTTTTTGTCATGCCTGCTGCATGGACTGTCAAAAATGGTCACGTATCCATTGCGTGAGTGACCATTTTTGTGCGTTTTTGCGGTCTTTTATTTTGCAGATTCGGCAGCTTTTTGTAAGCCGGCTAAACCGCTATCAAAAATTTCGTTGATCGCTTTTAATGCGGTCTCATCATCCTGGCCAGCCGGGATAGGTGGGTTCAGTTTGTACAGGCGATAGAAGCGGCCAACCCATTGCACATTGGTCTCACCTGGTTTTGCGCCTTTGGTCACGACCATGAATGCGTTGTAGTCGGTGAGTGGTAAACCGCTGCTTACGATCTCGTATCTGATTTTCATGTCACCTTCATCGATGCTGCGCAGTTTCTCGTAGATAGTGCCACCGCTTTTAAGCGTCAGTGTACGGAACGTCTCATCACCTTTTTTCTCCAGTTTGGTGCTGGCGATAGCCGGGTGCCATTTTTGCATATTGCCAAAATCTTTTACCAATGCCCAGACTTTTGCAGGCTCAGCTTTAATGGTGACTGATTTGTCCACTTTCAGTGGTGATGGGCCATGTGCAGCCGCTGTGAAAGAAACTAAGCTGGTGCTCAAGCTAAGTGCGATTAAAGCCAAGAATTTTTTCATTCATTTTTCTCCAGATTTCTCATGTGTGAGACGATTAATTCAAAAACAACAGTGCATTATAAATGACAAGCTTTGTTTATAGAATCTAAATTTGATCGCCCCGGTGTGAATCGTCGCGGATTGTCGCCTGTCACGCTATGCCAGCGGCAATCCTGTTTCCATCATCAATAAACCGTAGCCAATCAACAAGTGCTTCAGATCCAGTTCGCTCAGCTTTATCAATAGTGCTGCTGATGTTCGGTTAACGCCGGCTGTGATGCCAAGGTTGACAGTATTGTGCGGAGATGTGCGTTTTTATCGAAAGCGGCGATGTGGCATGCAGCCGGTGCCTATTCAGGTGATGGGCGGCTCAGGATGAATTGCCCGAAAGCGCGGCTTTTGTCGCCGGTTTTAATCGTGGTTAACAGGCGATTGGTCTTTGTATCGATCACGCTGACATTATTGCTACCCCAGTTGGCGATGTAGGCGCGCTGCAGGTGGTGGTCTATGCTGATGCCCTCCGGCGTGCTGCCTACATTGACTGTTGCAATCGGTGCTCCCGAACCCACATCCAGCACCGATACGCTGTCATCCTGGGTGTTGGTCACATACAATGTTTTTTCGTCCAGGCTGAATGCGGCACAGTAGGGGTGGTAGCCCACTTTGAGCGTTTGTTTGCGCCCGGATTCTGTATGGATGATATCGACGGTGTCATCCTGAACGTTGACGCTTGCCAGCAGTTTCCCGCTGTGGCTGAGTGCCAGGCCGAACGGGTGCTTCCCTACCGGGATGCGTCTGCTGATGGTGAGCGTAGCGGTATCAATGACTGCAATGTCGTTGCTGTCCCGGTTGGCGATATACAGTGATCGGTTATCAGGGCTGACTACCAGGCCGGCGGGTGCGTCACCCACACTTAATTCCCGGATGTCGCTGAAACTTCGTGTGTTGATGGCCAATATTTTATTTTCAAACCAGTCTGCAACATAAAGCGTTTTATTATCCGGCGCTAAAGCCAGGCCTACCGGGGAGCCCTTGATTTTTATCATGTCGATAAGCTTGTTATTTTGCGTGTCAATGACAGATATTTCCTGGCTTTCCACATTGGAAACAAAAGCGCGCTGCAGTTCTGTGGAAACCGCAACGCCTACGGGTGCTTTGCCGACGGGAACCGTAGTTGTCACCAGGTTGGATGCGGTGTTGATGACGGAAACGCTGTGTTCACCCTGGTTGGTGATATAGGCATAGCTGTCCTGGGTTAATGCAGGCGCTGATGCGCATGCCGTTAACAGGAGGCCGGCGAGTAGTGTGCATGTATGCCGGTAGTGGTTTAATAAAACAGTAGGCTGAAAGGTCATGTCAATTCTTGCTTTAATTGGGGCTGAGATAAATGGTTGCTTTCAATAATGCTGGAAATATGAAAAAATTGCATTAAATTATTAAGGCAGTATATAGCTATGTTAGATCGTGACGGGTTTCGCCCGAATGTTGGCATTATTTTATGCAATGCCAGCAATCAGGTATTTTGGGGTAAGCGTATCCGTGAGCATGCCTGGCAGTTCCCGCAAGGCGGCATTAACTATGGCGAAAGTCCAGAGCAGGCCATGTATCGTGAACTGATGGAAGAAGTTGGCCTGAAGCCGGAACATGTGAAAATTCTCGGGCGCACTAAAGACTGGCTGCGCTACGAGGTGCCGACCAGCTGGATCAAGCGCGAGTGGCGCGGCAGTTATCGGGGACAGAAGCAGATATGGTATCTGCTGCGTTTGCTGGGGCGCGACAGCGATGTGTCTTTGCGTGCAACCAGTCATCCGGAGTTTGATGCATGGCGCTGGAGTGATTATTGGGTGCCGCTTGAGGATGTGATTGAATTCAAACGCGCCGTGTATGAATCCGCCTTGAACGAGCTGGCCCCACATCTGCATCATAAGTCAGTACACCATAAATAGATCGGCAGCTTGCAGGAGCTGATTGACTCCTGCAAAGTCTGCATCAACACTGGAGTGAATGCTAGCGGCTGATACCGTTAGCCATCATTTCACCGAGTTTTACCGCACCTGCGGCTTGCCAGTCTGCGTTGAATTGCAGTGAGCCTTTACGGAACAGCATGACCACGGTGGAGCCCAGCAGGAAGCGCCCCATTTCATCACCCTGTTTCAGGGTAATGTTCTGGTCTGCATAAGTCCATACTTGGATATGTCCACGTCGAGGCGGGTTGATGATGCCGTCTTTTGCATTGTGCCACACGGTAGCCATGCTGCCGACAATGGTTGCGCCAACGAGTACCATGACGAAATTGCCGTGTTTTTCTGATGAGAACTCGCATACCACGCGTTCGTTGCGTGCAAACAAGCCTGGCACGCCCTGTGCGGTGACCGGATTCACCGAGAACAGGTCACCGGGCACGTATGTCATTTTTTCCAGCTTGCCGTCACACGGCATATGAATGCGATGATAATCCCTCGGGCTTAAGTAAAGGCAGGCGAAATTGCCGTTCAGATAATACTGTGCGGCAGACTTGTCACCGCCCAGCAATGCCGTGGTGGAATAGTAATGACCTTTGGCCTGAAAAATCTGATCCTGTTCGATGTGCCCCAACTGGCTGATTGCGCCATCTACCGGGCATATGAAGTCTGCCTGTGCGATGGGCCTTGCACCTTGCCGTAATGGGCGCGTAAAGAACGCATTAAATGTTTTGTAGCTGCTGATGTCAGGGTTGGCTGCTTCGGCCATGTTGACGTTATAGCGTTTTACAAACCATTTAATGACTTTTGTTGTGGTGTTTCCGCCTTGGTGGTGCGCCAGCTTCCCGGCAACGGCAGTGATTGCCTGCTTGGGAATGGCATACTGAGCTAAAACTTTAAGACGATTTTTCATGATGGTTTCTTGTTGTTCAGTATCACAAATAAAATAGGGCAAAACGCATAACGCTTTGCCCTACAAGTACTAATTGCCAATGAGTTTGACTCGATCAGCTTTTAGGATTAGTTCTTAGATTGGTCAACTAACTTGTTTTTAGCAATCCAAGGCATCATGGCGCGCAGTTGGCCGCCAACTTGTTCGATTGGATGTGCTGCGTTCAGGCGACGGCGTGCCGTCATCTCTGGGTAGTTAGTACGGCCTTCCAGGATGAAGCGTTTAGCGTACTCACCGTTTTGGATGTTAGCCAGGCACTCTTGCATTGCGTAGCGTGATTCGTCATTGATCACTTTAGGGCCGGTTACGTATTCACCGTATTCGGCATTGTTTGAGATCGAGTAGTTCATGTTGGCAATGCCGCCTTCGTACATCAGGTCAACAATCAGTTTCAATTCGTGCAGGCACTCGAAGTACGCCATTTCAGGTGCGTAGCCAGCTTCAACCAGTGTTTCAAAACCGGCTTTAACCAGCTCAACCGCGCCGCCGCATAGAACAGCTTGTTCACCGAACAGGTCAGTTTCTGTTTCTTCACGGAAGTCAGTCTCGATTACGCCGCCTTTGGTGCCGCCGTTTGCCGCTGCGTATGAAAGCGCGATGTCTTTTGCTTTACCTGATTTGTCCTGGTAAACAGCGATCAATGATGGTACGCCGCCGCCTTTCAGGTACTCTGAGCGAACAGTGTGGCCTGGGCCTTTTGGCGCGATCATGATCACGTCCAGGTCAGCACGTGGTGTGATCTGGTTGTAGTGAATGTTGAAACCATGAGCGAAAGCCAAAGCCGCGCCTTGTTTCAGGTTTGCAGCAACTTCTGCGTGGAAAATTTCCGGCATGGTTTCGTCAGGCAGCAATAACATGACTACGTCAGCTTGTTTGGTCGCTTCTGCGATTTCCAATACGTTGTGGCCCGCTGCAACGGCTTTAGCCCATGAGCTGCCGCCTTTGCGCAAACCGATGGTTACGTTAACGCCGCTGTCTTTTAAGTTGGCTGCGTGTGCGTGACCTTGTGAACCGTAACCTACGATCGTTACTTGTTTACCTTTGATTAAGCCAAGGTCTGCGTCTTTGTCGTAATAAACTTTCATTTCTTTTCCTTTAAAAAGGGGGTTGGGAGCTGGTCCCCAGCTCCTGGCCCCTGATGTTAACTATACCTTTAAAATTCTGTCGCCACGTCCGATGCCGGATGCACCGGTGCGGACTGTCTCTAAAATTGCTGTTTTATCCAAACCTTCAATAAACGCGTCCAGCTTGTGACCGGAACCTGTTAATTCAATGGTAAAAGTGCCGTCGGCCACATCGATAATACGGCCGCGGAAAATATCGCACATGCGTTTCATCTCTTCGCGGAATGCGCCGGTGGCTTTCACCTTAACCAGCATCAGTTCCCGCTCGATGAATTTTCCATCGTTCAGGTCAAGCACTTTGACCACATCTACCAGCTTGTTTAGCTGTTTGATGATTTGTTCAATAACGTCTTCTGAGCCTGAAGTCACAATCGTCATGCGTGACAATGTGGCGTCTTCAGTCGGTGCCACGGTCAGTGACTCGATGTTGTAGCCGCGCGCAGAGAACAGGCCGGCAACGCGCGAGAGGGCGCCGGCTTCGTTTTCCATCAGCAGTGAAATAATATGGCGCATTTATAGATCCTCCGCCAAAATCATTTCAGACAGACCTTTTCCGTTAGGAATCATCGGGAATACGTTTTCTTTCTGATCGGTGATGAAGTTCATAAATACAAAACGGTCTTTCATTGCAAATGCATCGGTGAGGGCACCTTCAACATCTTCCGGTTTTTCAATTTTCATGCCGACGTGACCATAGGACTCGGCCAGTTTTACAAAGTCAGGCAGGCTGTCCATGTAGGATTCCGAGTAGCGGTTCTCGTAGAAGAACTCCTGCCACTGGCGAACCATGCCCAGGTAACGGTTGTTGAGCAGAATGACCTTGATCGGCAGGTTGTACTGTTTACAGGTTGAAAGCTCCTGGATATTCATCTGGATACTGCCTTCACCCGTCACACAGGCAACCTGTGCTTTCGGGTCTGCGAACTGACAGCCCATCGCGTATGGCAAGCCAACACCCATGGTGCCCAGCCCGCCGGAGTTGATCCAGCGACGTGGTTTATCAAACTTGTAGTACTGTGCCGCCCACATCTGGTGCTGGCCGACGTCCGAAGTCACGTAGGCGTCGCCTTTAGTAACTTCCCACAGTTTTTCAATGACATACTGCGGCTTGATCAGGCCGTTAACATTGTTGTAGCTCAGGCACAGTTTGCTGCGCCATGCTTCGATTTGAGCCCACCAGGCTTTAAGCGCAGGTGACTGCTGTGGTTTTTCCTGTGAAACCAGGTCGTTCATTTCACCTAGCACGGATTTCACATCGCCTACGATAGGCACGTGAACCTTGACGCGTTTGGAAATCGAAGACGGGTCAATATCGATATGGATAATGGTGCGGTCTTTGTTGTAGAAATGTTCCGGATTGCCGATCACGCGGTCATCAAAGCGCGCGCCCACAGCCAGCAGCACGTCACATTCGTGCATCGCCATGTTCGCTTCGTAAGTGCCGTGCATGCCCAGCATGCCCAGGAACTGTTTGTCTGTGGACGGATAGCCGCCCAGGCCCATCAGCGTATTAGTGACAGGCAAGCCCAGTGCCTGAACCAGCTTTACCAGCAACTCCGAAGCATCGCCCAGCACTACGCCGCCGCCGGTGTAAACCATAGGGCGTTCAGCTTCCAGCAGCAATTTAACCGCTTTTTTAATCTGGCCGCTGTGACCTTTGGTGACCGGGTTGTAAGAGCGCATTTCCACCGTGTTCGGGTATACGAACTCGGCAAGGTTGGCGGTAATGTCTTTAGGGATGTCGATCACTACAGGACCCGGGCGACCGGTTCTTGCAATGTGGAAAGCTTTTTTCATGGTGGAGGCGATGTCTTTGACATCTTTTACCAGGAAGTTATGTTTGACACAGGGGCGGGTAACGCCAATCATGTCGACTTCCTGGAAAGCATCCAGGCCAATGGCGGCAACAGGCACCTGGCCACTGATGACTACCATCGGGATCGAGTCCATGTAAGCGGTTGCGATGCCGGTAATCGCGTTAGTGGCGCCAGGGCCGGAGGTGACAAGTGCTACGCCAACCTCGCCGGTTGCGCGTGAGTAAGCATCTGCGGCGTGAACGGCAGCCTGTTCATGACGCACGAGAATATGTTTGAAGTGGCCTTGTTTGTATATTGCGTCGTAGATATGTAGAACCGCACCGCCTGGATAGCCAAAAACGAATTTGACATTTTCCTGCTCCAGGGATCGGATTACAATTTCTGCGCCAGTGATTTGACTGGTATCTTGATGCGGTTGAGATGTCTCTGCCATAAATCTTTATGATTTTTAAATAGTTTATTCGGTAACCCTACACGATAACCGTTTGAGCAGTTTTGGTCAAGAATAAAAGTGTCAGGAATGAAAGGCTTAACATTGAAACATGCCTGGCTGGATGCGATTGGCATGCCGGGTTTCGCATCGGTAAAACCACGTTTTAAAAGTAGTTTTATTCAATTTCCAGGGGTGGTGCCACTTTCAGCAGTTCTTCTATCGTGGTGAGACCCGCAGCCACTTTTTCAGCGCCGTTGATAATCAATGGCTGCATGCCTTCCTGGTAAGCCTGTTTGGTAAGCTTTGCCAGGTTGGTGTCAGGCGTGATGAGTTTTCTCAGGGATTTGCTCATTGACAGCATTTCATAAATGCCGCTGCGGCCTTTGAAGCCGGTGTTGCGGCATTCCGTGCAGCCGACCGGCCGGTAGATATGATCGGGTTTAGGGATGTTGAATGCGCCAACCAGTGCGCTCCAGTCGCTTTGCGTGATCGGTTCCGGCACTTTGCAGCTGGGGCAAAGCGTTCTCACCAGGCGCTGCGCCATGATGCCGAGCACGGTCGAATGTATCAGGTAGGACGGTACGCCCAGGTCCAGCAGCCGGGTGACGGCAGAAGGGGCGTCGTTAGTGTGCAGCGTTGACAGCACCAGGTGGCCGGTGAGCGCGGCCTGGATGGTCATCTCGGCGGTTTCGATATCGCGGATTTCGCCCACCATCACAATGTCCGGATCCTGCCGCATCAGGGTGCGTATGCCTTCTGCAAAGCCAAGCCCGATATTATGCTGGACCTGCATCTGGTTGAAAGCAGGCTCGACCATTTCTATCGGGTCTTCCACCGTGCATACATTGACCTCGGAAGTGGCGAGCATGCGCAGGGTCGAGTAGAGTGTCGTGGTTTTGCCGGAACCGGTAGGGCCGGTTACCAGAATGATGCCATTGGGTGCGGTGGCCCATGCGTTCCATTTGTCAGCCTGGGTCTGCGAAAAGCCCAGTGCTATGAAATCTTTGTTTGAGATGTCGGGTGAAAAGATGCGCATCACAAGTTTTTCGCCGAAGGCGGTCGGCATGGTCGAGAGGCGTAGCTCGATTTCACTGCCTTCCGCGGATAGCGTTTTAATGCGGCCATCCTGCGGGCGGCGTTTTTCAACCATGTCCATGCGGCCCAGCAGTTTGATGCGGCTGGTGATCGCATTCATGATGTTGGGCGGAATCTGGTATACCTGATGCAGCACACCGTCTATCCTGAAGCGCATCAGGCCTATGTTGCGCCTGGGCTCCAGGTGAATGTCGCTGGCGCGCTGCTCGAAAGCATATTTGAACAGCCAGTCTACAATGTTCACCACATGCTGCTCATTGGCATCGAGGTTCTTATCCTTGCCCAGCTCCACCAGCTGTTCGAAATTCTGCACCCCGACAATCTGCCCGGCTTTGGCCAGGTTTGCCGCATGCATGGAGTTGGCAAGGTTATACATTTCCGGCAGGTAACGGTTGAGTTCCAGCGGGTTAGCTACCACCAGCCTGATTTTCATTTTGAGCATGCGCTCCAGGTCTGACACCCAATCCGTGTTGAATGGCTCTGAGGTGGCGATAAGCGCCTCGCCGTTCCTGACTGAGATCGGCATGATTTTCAGGCGTTCTGCGTAGCCTTTGGAAACGACCTGGGAGGCATCGCCAAAATCCAGTTTGAGCGGGTCGATCTGGTAATAATCCAGCCCTGAATGTTTGGCAAGCCATGATGACAGCCATTCTACCGACAGCGCGTCATGAGATGGCTTAAGGCTTTTCCACTTCTGCTCACCGATGACAACCAGTGGATGCAGGTTGGAAGTATCCAGCTTGCGGTCTTTATACAGTTTTTCAGCCTGGGCTTTGTCGATAATACCGTCGTTGATCAGCATGCGCAGCGTGTCGCCTAAGGTGATACGCCCGCTGGGCTTGATAAACGCGGTGGCTTTGTTCATGGCTGATGTCTTCTTGTTTTGGTATGGTGAGAATGTTTAACGAATATTAGCATGCACCAATTCATCAACACGCATCGAGAGGTCAATCGCCCGGATGTTTTTTGTGAGGGAGCCAATCGATATGCGGTCAACCCCGGTCAGTGCTACTGCGCGGACATTATCCAGCGTGATGCCGCCTGAGGCTTCAAGGGTCGCTTTTTTGCCTGCCTGCTGATTGATGTTGACTGCTTCGCGCAGCAGGTCGTTGCTGAAGTTGTCAAGCAGGATGCTGGTTGCGCCAGCTTCCAGAGCCAGTTTCAGCTGCTCCAGGGTTTCTACTTCAATCTGTATGCTCTTGCCTGTATTCAGCGCAAACGCCTGCTGCATGACATTGGCAATGCTGCCTGCGGCAGCGATGTGGTTTTCCTTGATCAGTATGCCGTCGTATAGTGCGAGGCGCTGATTATGGCCGCCGCCGACGGTCACTGCATATTTCTGCGCCAGCCGCAGGTGAGGAATGGTTTTGCGTGTATCCAGGATTTGTGCGCCGGTTCCCGCTACGGCATCTACATATTGATGTGTTTCGGTAGCGGTGGCCGAGAGTGTCTGCAGAAAATTCAGCGCGCAGCGTTCTGCACTCAGCAGCGACCTGGCCGGGCCGCTGATCCTGCATAGCAATTGCCCCGGTTGTACACGGTCACCTTCATGGATCAGCCATTCGAGCTGTACGCTGGTGTCAATCAGGTTGAAGCAGGCGTTCACCCAGTCGATGCCGCAGATAATCGCAGTTTCACGCGCAGTGATCGTGGCATTGACCTGCTGTTTTTCCGGGACCAGCAATGCCGTGAGATCGCCGCTGCCTATATCTTCCTTAAGCGCAGCCTGTACCTGTGTGTTGACCAGCTCATGAAAAGCGGCTGAACCGATCGGGTAGTATTTATTAAATAGCGTCATATAGTTATCGTGAGCAAAGCGGAGTTTGAATTATAATGCTAGCGACAAACTAATGTGACCAAATAACACCATCCAAATAACACCATAAGTAAAAATCATGAAGCTTTTATATACCCCTAATAGTCCTTATGCCCGCAAAATCCGCATTGTGGCAGCCGAGAAACACATTGATATCAAACTGGAAGAAGTGGTGCTGTCTGCGCCGGATTGTCCCGTGAAACAGTACAACCCTTTGGGTAAGGTGCCGGTGCTGGTTCTGGGTGATGATAACGATAGCTTATACGACTCACGCGTGATAGCCGAATACCTGGATAACCGTACACCGTTGGCACATTTGATCCCTAAGGACAATACGGCTAAATCAGCGGTACGCAGATGGGAGGCTCTGGCTGACGGCGTGTGTGATGCGGCGGTAGCCATCATCATGGAGCAGCGCAAGCCTGAGCAGAAGCAGGATGAAGCGTTTGTAGCCAGGCAGATGGATAAAGTGACGCGCGGCCTGTCTGTGTTGAATAATGATCTCGGCCATAACAAATGGTGCGTAGATGATACATTCAGCCTGGGTGACATTGCTGTTGGCTGCATGCTGGGCTATATCAAGCTCAGGTTCGGCAATACGATAGACCTGGCTGGCGACTACCCGAACCTGGAACGGTTGCAGTCAGTTTTAGTTAAACGACAGTCATTTATTGACAGTATGCCGGTTCCGAACTAAGCGGTCATCGCCTGATGGCGGCATCAGGCGATATGCCCGTTGTCATCGAGCAGGCTTGATAGCTGCGTTTTTTTACGCAATGACTGCCTGTCGTTCAGACGTTTTTGCGCTGCCGGTGGAAAGTCGGTAAAGCGTATCATATTGCGTTCGACCATCAGCGTGATTAAATCCTCCAGCACGCGCGCCAGATGGATGTCGCTCTCGCGGAACGGGTCACTTTTTGCGAGAGACCTTTCCAGAAAATCCAGATACTCTTTTGACGTATCCTCTACGAAAGTCCAGTTGGCGCCCTGGTTTTCAGGTGTATTGGGGTTTTCAACCGAACTTGCGGCAACCACTTCACCTTGGGAGTTCTTGATTATATATGCCATAGCGACCTCAATTGCCCGGAGTTGTTTTTCAGGATTAATTGTTCAGGGTTGTTTTAAAGCGCGCCGGTAATGATACCGCCGCCCAAGCAGACATTGCTTTCATAGACGACGGCAGACTGGCCTGGGGTGATCGCCCATTGTCTCTGCCCGAATTTGATCGTGGCTTCTTCAGCGTCGACCGCGTCAATCTCGCAAGGGGCATCCGGCTGGCGATAACGTGTTTTTGCAGCATAGACCCAGTTGGTGATCGGCTGCTCCTCGCTGATCCAGTGCAACTGGCCGGCTTTTAAGCCGTCGTTAAGCAATAAGGGGTGTTCATGCCCCTGCACGACAATCAACTCATTCCTGGTCATGTCCTTTGCTGCGACAAACCATGGTTCTCCGCTGCTATCGCGGCTGCCGCCGATTTTCAGGCCCTGGCGCTGCCCCAGGGTGTAATACATCAGGCCTTCGTGGCGGCCGACTATTTTGCCCTCCGGTGTCTTCATGTCACCGGGTTCACGCGGCAGATACCTGCTCAGGAACTCCTGGAACGGGCGTTCGCCGATGAAGCAGATGCCGGTTGAATCTTTTTTCTCGGCATTGATCAGGCCGGCATTGCGCGCGATTTCGCGCACTTCGCGTTTCAGGTAAGTGCCGAGCGGGAATAGCGTTTTTGAAAGCTGCGCCTGGTTGAGGCGGTAGAGGAAATAGCTCTGGTCCTTGCTGCCGTCGTCTGCTTTCAGCAGCTGGTATTTGCCGGGCTGCAATGGGTTTTCACGTACCTGCGCGTAGTGGCCGGTTGCAATCAAGTCTGCCCCCATGCCCATGGCATGGTCGAGAAATGCCTTGAATTTGATTTCGGCATTGCACAGGATGTCAGGATTAGGGGTGCGTCCCGCCTGGTATTCGCTCAGGAAGTTTGCGAATACGCGGTCTTTGTATTCTGCGCTGAAGTTAACCGCTTCTATATCAATGCCGATTTTATCCGCCACGGATACCGCATCAATCAGGTCCTGCTTGCTTGAGCAGTATTCATCGGTATCGTCATCTTCCCAGTTCTTCATGAACAGGCCGGTGACTTCATAACCTTGCTGCTTAAGCAGCAGTGCCGTAACGGAAGAATCCACGCCGCCGGAGAGGCCGACCACGATTTTTTTCTTTTGTGATTTGTTCAGGTTCATAGGTGTTTATTTTATAAATGCGTAACAACTGATAGTGGATAACGCTGTCCGTGCAGGTAATCTTCGATGCATGTGATCACCTGCGGGCTGCGCATGAGCGCTGCATTGCTGCGAATTTCTTCGGCCGTCATCCAGACGCTGCGGATGATGCCGTCATCCAGCGCAAGCAGCGGCTGGTGATTGCTCACACTGCCGATGTAGGCAAAGCGCAGGTAAGTTGTCTGGTTATGCTCATGCTTCCAGTGGTAAATCCCCAGTAATGCACTTGGCTCAAACGTGTAGGCGGTTTCTTCCAGCGTTTCGCGGATAACCGCTTCAAGCATCGTTTCGTTATCTTCCAGGTGGCCGGCCGGCTGGTTAAAACGATTGCCGCGATCGGTTTCTTCTTCTACCAGTAAAAATTTGCCGTTTTCTTCAACAATTGCCGCGACGGTGGCATGTGGCTTCCATTGCATAATCGATATTTTAAATTTAAGTTAATGCGTATTTTACCCGATGCAACAATATTCGCGGGTTTTGATTTTCAGTCATCTGTCCGGAAAGCATCAGGCAAACAGTTTAGGAAACAGTCCGCTGAGTCCGTGGGCGATAAATTCAACGGACATGGCTGCCAGGATCAGCCCCATGATGCGCGTGACGATATTGATGCCGATTTTCCCCAGCTTGTTTGCAATGACAACCGCCAGGGTCAATACCAGCCAGATGATGAGGGCTACCACAAAAATCGGAATGGTTAACGACAGGTGGCCGGCGACGCTGCTGTTTTGCTGGGCTGCAATAATCATGTTGCTGATAGACCCTGGCCCTGCCAGCAGCGGAATGCTGAGAGGCACGATGGCGATCACTTCTTTTTCCGCCAGTGAATCCCTTTCTTCCAGGGTCTGGTGCGCAGCGCTTTGTTTTGCATGCATCATTGAAATTGCGATCAGCATCAGCAATATGCCGCCGCCGACCTGGAATGAGGGAATGGACACCCCGAAGAAATCCAGTACCTGGTCACCGATAAACGCAGAAATAGTGAGTACAATGAATACCGTGAATGCAGCGGTTTTTGCGGTACGTGCCCGCTCCTGGTGGCTCCAGCCGCTTGTTGCGCTGATAAATACGGGAACGCTGCCGATGGGGTTTACAATCGCAAACAGGGCGATACCGATTTTGAGGAGACTGGGCCAATCAATCATATAAGCTACCTTTGTAAGTTCTTTTTATAATTAAGAGCGAATGTATTTAATCTTTGTGAATTTAGAGATAGTAAATTAAAGTGCGAACATGCGTAACCATTTTGAACAACATCCGGCACTCTACCTTGCTTCGCGGAGCCCGCGCAGGGTAGAGCTATTAAAACAGATCGGCATTCATTGCATCACGCATCCTGCCGATATCGATGAAACCCAACTGCCAGGCGAATCGCCCGAGCATTATGTCAGCAGGCTGGCGCAGGAGAAGGCTGAAGCCTGCCTGCGCGGGCTTTCTGCCGCGCAGCGCAACCATCCGGTGCTCGGCGCGGATACGACCGTGTCATTGGCTGGCAAGGTGTTGGGCAAGCCTGAGGATGACAATGATGCGCGCAACATGCTGATGGAGTTGTCAGGGAGTACGCACCAGGTGCATACGGCAGTGGCACTTGCTGTGATGAACAAAATAGAAGTCGTCCTGTCCTCTACTACTGTAGAGATGGTCGGTTTCTCAGAGCGGCAGATTGAATATTATATCGCATCCGGGGAGCATCGTGACAAAGCCGGTAGCTACGGCATACAAGGTTTGGCTGGGGCGTGGATTAAAAAAATCGAGGGTAGCTACACCGGAGTGATGGGGTTGCCGATATGCGAAACCGCCGCGCTGCTGAGAAAACACCATATTATCCAGATATAAATTTTATTTAAATTCCTTTACCAGGATCAAAAAAAGCCGCAGTCAGGAAGTGTAAATTGAGCGAAGAAATATTAATTAACGTTACTCCACAGGAAACGCGTATCGCCATGATGGAAAATGGCGTCGTACAGGAGTTGCAGATCGAACGCAGCTCATCATTGGGCTTGGTCGGCAATGTTTATCGCGGTGTGATTTGCCGCGTACTGCCAGGCATGCAGTCGGCGTTTGTAGAGGTCGGCCTGCAGCGGGCGGCATTCCTGCATGCGGGTGATGTCATTGAATGCGGTGTTTCTGAAGGGCAGCGGCCGATTCAGGAAGTACTGCACGAGGGGCAATCGGTGATGGTGCAGGTGATCAAGGAGCCGATTGGCACCAAAGGCGCCCGCCTCACAACGCAAATCAGCATAGCCGGCCGTTTCCTGGTGTATCTGCCGCAGCAGGGCCATATCGGCGTGTCGCAGCGGATTGAGCTGGAGACCGAGCGAGAGTCATTAAAAGCGCGTCTGTTAGGCCTGCTGCCCGAGCAGCATAAAGGCGGCTATATCATCAGAACCATGTCGGAAACCGCAACGGATGACGAGTTGCGGGCAGACATCGATTACTTGACCAAAACCTGGAAACATATCCAGGAAAAAAGTGTGACGGTGCCTGAACGCACGTTGATTTTCCAGGACCTCAACCTGCCGATGCGCGTGCTGCGCGACGTGATGTGTGAAAACACCGAGGTAGTGCGGGTGGACTCAAGCGAGACTTACCAGAAACTGATTGATTTCGCGAACCTGTATGCCATCACTGCACTTGATAAGCTCGCGCATTACCAGGGCGAGCGACCGCTATTCGATCTGTACAGTATCGAGCAGGAAATTGAAAAGGCAATGTCGCGTAAAGTTGAGCTCAAATCCGGAGGTTACCTGATCTTTGACCAGACGGAAGCGCTGACAACGGTAGATGTGAATACCGGCAGTTTCGTCAGTGGAAAAAATCTGTCGGATACCATATTCAAAACCAACCTGGAGGCTGCGCAATCAATTGCGCGGCAGTTAAGGCTCAGGAACCTGGGCGGCATCATCATCATTGATTTTATCGATATGGATGAAGATACCCAGCGCGAGGCCGTGCTTGAAGAGCTGAAAAAAGAAGTGGCACGCGACCGCGCACGCACCGGTGTCAATGGATTTACGCCTTTGGGGCTGGTGGAGATGACGCGGAAACGCACGCGGGAAAGCCTGGCACATATCCTGTGTGAGCCCTGTTCCTGCTGCCAGGGCAGGGGGGAGCTGAAGACTGCGCAAACCGTGTGCTATGAGATATTGCGTGAACTGCTGCGTGAAGCGCGCCAGTTCAATGCACGGGAGCTGCGCGTGCTGGCGGCACCCAAGGTGATTGATATGCTTTCGGACGAAGAATCGCAAAGCCTGGCCAATTTATCCGATTTTATTGCCAAGCCGATCTCATTGCAGGTAGAAGCCAGCTATGGCCAGGAGTCATTCGATATTATCCTGATGTAGTTTGTAAAGGAAAAGGAGCCGCCTGCATATCAGTACCTATCCCGCGTATTGCTGATATGGAAACGAGGCGCAAGCTGAATGGCGATCAGCGTGCCCAGCTACTCGGAAAAATACTGGATCGGCTTCGGGTGCAGTGCCTTTAAATGTTCCAGGCATTCATGACGCCATTGGTTGAGCTGGTCGATGCTGATGTTTTTCAGCTCCGGCTCAAATAAGGGATTGTTGCCGCTGAACACCTGACCTACATCCTTCATGATGACTTGTGTTTTAGCAAGGTAATAGACAAAGTTCTGGTGGATATCCTTATCCAGCACGCGCATTACCCTATAAATGACATGCGGCAACCTGACCAGCCTGAGCAGCCCGTCCGCATAGGCCAGTTTTTTCAGTGCCGAGCTGGTGACGTTCTCGGGGCAGCTGAAATGCGGGGAAATGAATTTTGATATGGCAGTGCGATGCTTATTCAAAACCCGCCTTGGCGTGGTATCCATCAGGGGTGTCAGGTAGGCATCCATTGCCCATTCAGATGCGATATGCGTCGCAATCGTGCGTTTGAACCACATGGCTTCGTGCGCCGGCACGAAATGGTGATGTGCAATGACATCAATATACAGGTGGCTGACATAGCCGGCCGCAATCGCGACTTCCTCATCCGTTTGTGCATGCTGTAAAAGCCGGTGGGCATTCTGCCAGACATGTGTGTACCTGAAGCGGTAACTGATCAATGCCAGATCCGGTAAGCAGGCCCCGGCCATGACCAGCTCAGGGAAGCGCCTGATCGCATTCTGCACACGTGCATCCAGCAGCGGCATTGCCCAAACCAGGGATTGCGCAAAATACAGATGCGTTACCAGCCCCCATGCGTAAGCATCATTTGAATAAATGCAGCATGGAAGCCACCACCAATATTTCTTGCAATATTTCCTGATAAAGGCACGCATCTGCATGCTGCCGACTATGGCGTGCGTCTATGAACGCAGCATGTCAGCCTAGTTAAAGTTTAATGACAATCCAAGCTGCTGATTGACAGCAGCTTGTTCCAACGGGCAGCCTGCCTCATCGGGTGAAGTTTCATGCCAGGCCTTGTTATTGGACTTTTCCACTGACCAGGTAAAGCTGCCCGTCCTCAACCAGTTCAACGTCGTCAGATTTCGCGTGTATCTGCATTACGCCTAGAAAATACCTTTTATCTTTTTCAGCCCAGCTTGCATTTTGAACCAGGTGCGTGATTTCAATGATGCCGGAGTTTTCTTCATCTTCAGTAACGTAGAGCGAACTGTTTTTGTCCAGAAAGTGCTTGGGGTCAGATTCCAGCACTTTTTCAGCCTTGCCGGTTTTAGGGTCAAAAAGCCAGATCGCCGCCAGGTGCTGATGGTTACCGGGATCCTCCTCAATTAAAAGGCTGCCGTTACCCATTACAGTCAGATTATCAAACATCTGCGCGCCTATTGCCTTAGCGTTGAGTATGGCTTTAATCTCACCGCCTTTTTCGGGGTGGTTTACATCATCAAACTTCAACCGGAAAATCTGGCTTTCCCCATCGATCTTCGCGGTGGTTGCAAAATAAAATATATTGGGGTTCTGGGTGTCCCAGGCCCCATCCTCCGGGCGCATGAATTTGCTGACGGCAGACTGTTCGCCTGCTTTTTCAAGATCGGCGCCGCTCATTGCCGATACGTCACCAAAGCCTGCCAGGCTGAAGCGTCCGCCATCGGCTTTGATGGCATACAACTGCCCTTTTGACAGGCCGGCTTTTTCTACCGGGTTACCTGTCGCGCTTTTTTCACCGGCATATACATAAATCTGCCCGTCCTGGTTGTCGTCCATGCCAACGACTAGGGTAAGGTCGCCTGTGGCAGGGTTGGCAACGGCATTTTCCCATGCGAATTTACCCAGGTACGGCAGTTCATAGCTGGTTCCGGCTTCCTCCCCGGAAACGATATGGGCAAAGGCGCGTCCGCCATCCTTGCTTTCTTCGCCGTTAAGGAATAAGCGTTCTTTGTAGCCTTTTCCGGAGCTTGGGTTAAAAAACGCGGATGCCGGCGCCAGGTCGGCAGAGCATAGCTTATTGAATTGATTGCCGGTACTGGTGGAGTAGCGCTGGTCTGTTGCAGACCATAACATCACTTTTTTGATCAAGTCCTGCCCGCTGATGACGTTCAGGTTCTCAACATCAAATGTCCATCTGGAAACAAAAGCCCCGTTTGCGCCATGCAGGCGCTTGATGCCTTTGTCTTTTCCCAGTTCATGGTTCATTAATACCGTCATTGTCCCGTCAGCGTTCCTGAAAGCACCCAAGCCGTCAGGAATGCCAACCATGCGATACGCGTTGGCAGCGTGCTGGCCGACATCCAGAAGTGGTTTTACGCTCCACTGGGCACTGGTTGGGTTGATTAGAGCAGCGCCTGGTTCGGCATGGCTTGCGCATATGCCGGAAAATGAGAACACAAGGCAGACTGCTGTACGGGCAAAGTTAGAGGTATTCATGATAGACATTCGGGTCAGGTTGAAAAGGTTCGATCAGTATGACGTATTAATTTGACAGAATTATTATCGGGTATTGCATATATAAATACTTGTTACTGGAATACCAAGCGCAGAAATACCAGGCACTGATGAAATCCAGCCCTGGCGCTCTTGCCATATGGATTGATATAGCATTTATGTAATGAAGGTGTCATATCAATTTAATATAAATGCATTCTGAACCTAAGCAGGAAAGAATATTATGATTGGCAGGACCATCGTTGGTAAATCCTATAATGTGCTCATTTTAGGGACTGCAAACTCTGCAACCAGCATTATGGCGGAAGCGCTGTTCAACATTATGGGGCACGGCGTTTTTCATGCGTATAGTGCTGGCAGCACCCCGGCCGGCGTGGTCAGCCGTTTTGCGGTGGAAGAGATCAGGAATACCGGATACCCGACTGAAAAATTCAGGAGTAAAAGCTGGCATGAGTTCACGCATCCCGATGCGCCGGTAATGGATTTTGTCATTACCGTTTGTGACCATGCTGCCAAAGAAAGCCCCCTGGTCTGGCGTGGGAAGCCTTTGATGGCGCATTGGAGTTTCGATGACCCGACGGCTGTCAAAGGGACTTTTGAGGAAAAACGGGCGGCGTTTAAAAAAACATTTCTGCAGATAAGGGACAGAATCGATCTGTTTGCTCAACTGCCTTTAGCGCATCTGGATCAGATGACCTTGAACCGCAGCATGGCGAGGCTGGAAAAGGAGTTCGCCGATATGGCAAGCGGGGAGCCGGTTGCTGTGGCAGGGTAAGCCGCAGCGGCTTAAATAGCCGGTTTTAATCAACGGAATGCCACATGGCTATCGCAATCTTTGAATAATGATTCGTAGCGGCAGGGCGCACAGGTTTACCGTGCGCCGCATATTTTTATTATGGTTTACAGGATGGAAAGCAGGTTGTTCTCTAATGGCACCAGTATGGTGGTGAGCACCAGCTGTGCTGCAATAATGAACACCAGCGGGCTTAAGTCGAAATTCCCGGCAGGCGGAATGTACTTCCGGAATACCCGCAGTACAGGGTTGGTCAGGCTGTTCAGGATCGGTGCCGCAGGGGTGTGCGGATTGATCCAGCTTAAAACCGCCTGTATCAATACTGCGTACAGGAAAATGGAAAGGCTGAGGCTTATGATGCCGATCAATGCCAGGCCTAGCATCACAAACCAGACGGTATTCCCCGCAACAAATATAGGAAAGCCTTTCAGTAGGAAAGCCAGGAAGTGAAGAACCAGTTGTGTTAAATAGGCCAGCAGCAGGGTTGAGACATCAACCTTGCCCAGGCCGGGGATCACGCGCCGGAATGGCTTGACCGCAAAGTTGGTCACGGTGACGATGAGCTGTGCGAACTGGTTCTGGAACGAGGCTTTTGTCAGCTGGAAATAGAAGCGCAGCAGGAATGCAATTGTGAGCAGCCCCAGCGTGGTTTCCAGCAGAAATAAAATGGCATTGTTGATCATGATCATTGCACCCCGGCAGGTTTATTTGCCCAGCAGGTCTCCAAGCATTACGGATTTGTCAGCGGCTGCTTTGGCGGCTTTGCCGATAATGTCCTTGATATTGCCCGTTTCTAAAGCCAGTATGCCTTGCTCTGTGGTACCGCCTTTGGAGGTTACCTGGGCACGCAGGGTTTTGATGTCGTCTTTGCTTTGCGTCGCGAGCAGGCTCGCTCCCGCAAATGTTTCCAATGCCAGGAGTTTTGAGGCTTCGGCATCTAAACCGAGCGCCAGTCCTGCATCCTGCAATGCTTCAATAAAATAGAACACGTAAGCGGGACCGCTGCCGGAAATGGCGGTCACCGCATCCATTTTTGCTTCATCATCCAGCCAAAGCGTTTTGCCGGCAGCTGCCAGAATCATGCCGGCCTGGTCGCGCTGGGCCTGGCTGACTTCAGGCATGGCATACAATGCCGAAATGCCGGCGCGGATCTGCGCCGGCGTGTTGGGCATGACCCGGACAATAGCCGCGTAGTTGCCCAGCCAGCGCGAAATGTCGTTGCTTCTTACGCCGGCAGCGATCGAGACCACAAGCTGCGACTTCAAAACCGCATTCAAGTCCGTGCATACCTGCTTGAGCTGCTGGGGTTTTACCGCCAATACAATGACATCGGTATTGCTGAAACCTGCATAGCTGTCGGTCACCTGGACATTGAATTCCTGCGCCAATGCTGCGCGCTTTTCTGCATCCAGTTCCAGTACGGTGATGGCTGACATGTCCAGGCCGTTTTGTTTCAGGCCGCCGATGATGGCGCGTGCCATATTGCCGCCGCCGATAAAATTAATTTTCATATGATGTTTCCAGACCTTCTGTTTTTATATTCGATTGTTCCGTATCAGCCATTGCCCTGTTATGGCAATTTTAACCGGTCGTTCAGCTACCCCTGCGCCTTGGCTGGCCTGGCGCCAAACAATGCCGACCCGATGCGCACCAGGGTTGCCCCCTGGGCGATTGCAGCCGGATAGTCATCGGACATGCCCATTGATAGCGTATCAAGGCTAAAGCCTTTTGCCAATAACGCATCATAGCATTGCCTAAGCTGTTTGAACTGTGCGATTTGCCGGTTTATATCCTGGGTAGGGGCGGGTATCGCCATCAAGCCGCGCAGTTTTAATTTCGGCAGTTGATTGATTTCTGCCGCCAGCGCGGCGAGGTCATCCGGCAGAACGCCGCTTTTGCTTTCTTCATTGCTGACATTGACCTGGATGCAGACTTGCAGCGGCGGTAGGGCCTGCGGGCGCGATTCATTCAGGCGCTGGGCGATTTTCAGGCGGTCTACGCTGTGCACCCATGAAAAGTGCTGGCTGATCGGCTGTGTTTTGTTGCTCTGTATCGGGCCGATGAAGTGCCATTCAATATTCAGGTCGGTCAGCTGCGCCTGTTTTTCCAGCGCTTCCTGCAGGTAGTTCTCACCGAATACCCGCTGGCCGGCCTGATAGGATTCGCGGATTGCCGAAGCTGGCTGCGCTTTGCTCACCGCCACGAGCTGAACCGGCTGGCCTGGCGAATTCGCTGTCCGGGCCGATTCAATAGTTGCTAGAATATCTTGCAAGCGATTGCTAATTGTGGTCATAATTCATGAGGCCTAGTTTATACACATATAACAACCAAAAATTATAACAGGAGCAGGTTGTGGACATTTCAGATTTACTCGCGTTTTCAGTTAAAAATAAAGCATCAGATTTACATCTTTCCGCAGGCCTGCCGCCGATGATCCGCGTACATGGCGATATCCGTAAAATCAATGTACCGGCAATGGATCACAGCCAGGTGCATGACATGGTGTATGACATCATGAATGATGGGCAGCGCAAGGTGTATGAAGAACACCTCGAATGCGACTTTTCTTTCGAAATCCCCAACCTGGCGCGTTTCCGTGTCAATGCGTTTAACCATAACCGTGGTTCCGGTGCGGTATTCCGTACCATTCCCTCAAAAATCCTGACGCTGGAGCAGCTGAACTGCCCGGCAATCTTTAAAGAGATCGCTGAAACGCCGCGCGGCATCTGCCTGGTGACCGGCCCGACCGGCTCAGGGAAATCAACCACGCTGGCGGCAATGATTGACTACATCAACGATAATGAATATGGGCATATCCTGACCGTAGAAGACCCGATCGAGTTCGTGCATCAGTCCAAGCGATGCCTGATCAACCAGCGTGAGGTCGGGCCGCATACGCTGTCATTCAACAATGCGCTGCGTTCTGCACTACGTGAAGACCCGGATGTGATCCTGGTCGGCGAGATGCGTGACCTGGAAACGATACGCCTGGCACTGTCAGCCGCGGAAACCGGCCATATGGTGTTTGGCACCCTGCATACCAGTTCAGCCGCTAAAACCGTAGACCGGATTATCGATGTGTTCCCGGCCGCCGAAAAGGAAATGGTGCGCTCCATGCTTTCCGAGTCGCTGCGTTCCGTGATTTCGCAGACCCTGCTGAAAACCAAGGATGGTCAGGGCCGCGTTGCTGCGCACGAGATTATGATCGGCACCCCGGCCATCCGCAACCTGATCCGCGAGAATAAGATTCCGCAAATGTATTCAGCGATCCAGACCGGCCAGAGCGTGGGCATGCAGACGCTGGACCAGAACCTGCAGGATATGGTCAAGCGTAATGTGATCTCAGCCAATGAAGCGCGCTCCAAAGCTGCCAATAAAGACTCCATCATCGGGTAAGGGCAGGGCGTAGCGCCAGCTTATGAGCAATGTGTACGGTAATGCGCTAACCGTAAATTAAGTGTAGTTGAAAGGGAATTAACGTGCAGAGTCAGATGGAAAAAGGTCAGGCCGAAAAGTTTGTATTTGATTTATTGAGATTGATGCTGGCAAAAAAAGCGTCCGACATGTTCATTACGGTCGGCTTTCCGCCGGCAATCAAGATCGACGGCAAAGTGACGCCAGTGAGCAGCCAGCCCCTTTCGCCGCAGCAGGCACGCGAGATTGCGCGCTCCATCATGAACGACAAGCAGACCGCGGAGTTCGATGCGACAAATGAGTGTAACTTTGCGATCGGCATCCCGAATGTTGCGCGTTTCCGTGTCAATGCATTTGTGCAGCGCGGTTCGGTAGGGCTGGTGTTTCGTACCATTACCACCAGGATTCCGGAGTTTGAAGAACTGGGTTTGCCGGATGTACTTAAAGATGTGGCCATGTCTAAGCGCGGCCTCGTGATTTTTGTCGGCGGTACCGGCTCCGGCAAGTCTACCTCGCTGGCTGCAATGATCGGTTACCGCAACCAGAACAGCCATGGGCACATCATCACGATTGAAGACCCCGTTGAGTTTGTGCATGAGCACAGAAACTGCATCATTACGCAACGTGAGGTCGGGGTGGATACCGATAGCTGGGAGATCGCACTTAAAAACACGCTGCGGCAGGCTCCGGATGTGATTCTCATTGGTGAGATCCGTGACCGTGAAACCATGGATTACGCGGTTGCATTTGCTGAAACCGGCCACTTATGCATGGCTACCCTGCACGCCAACAGCACCAATCAGGCGCTGGACCGTATCATCAACTTTTTCCCGGAAGAACGCCGTCACCAGTTGCTGATGGACTTGTCATTGAATGTCCGCGCTTTTATCTCGCAGCGCCTGATTCCTAAAAAAGAAGGTAAAGGCCGCGCGGCTGCCATGGAAGTCATGTTGAACTCACCGCTGATCTCTGACCTGATTTTCAAGGGTGAGGTGCATGAGATTAAAGAGATCATCTCCAAATCCCGCGAGATGGGCATGCAGACTTTTGACCAGTCATTATTCGACTTGCATGAGGCGGATGTGATTACCTATGAGGATGCACTGCGCAATGCGGATTCCGTGAATGACCTGCGCCTGAAAATCAAGCTGGAAGGCAAAGGCGCGCATGACAAAGACTTGTCAGCTGGGCTTGATTCGCTGGGGATCGTTTAGATAGCGCTTTGCACGAAAATCACGAGATTAATACGAAGTCATTCCGGCCTCCGCCGGAATGACGAAATCAATAGGTTTTTAGGTTGAAAGTAATTTGTGCAAAATGTCTCAGATAAAATTACATATTAATTTTAGCGCTATGAAAAAAGGCGCGCTGAATTTATTCCAGCGCGCCTTTTGGTTGTTTAAAGTACAGATGTTTTTTTAGGTTCTCTGCTGATAGACGATTTGCCCATGCACTAAAGTAAACTTCACTTTCCCTGCAAGTTCCAGATTGGTGAACGGTGTGTTTTTACCCTGGCTTTTCAGGGTATCAGGGCATACTTTCCAGTATTCGTTAGCATCGAAAACGCATAAATCCGCATCGCTGTTCACGCTTAAATCACCGGCAGGAACGCCCAGTATCCGGGCGGATGTCTGAGTAATCGAACCGATAGCCTGCAATAGACCGACTTTCTGTTCGGTTGCCCATTTTAATGTAAGCGGCAGCAGCAGTTCGAGGCCGGTTGCGCCGATTTCCGCTTCAGCAAATGGCGCCAGTTTTGCATCATCATCGACTGGCGTATGGTCTGAGCAAATGGCATCAATCGTGCCGTCTTTCAGGCCTGCACTCAACGCTTCTTTATCACGCTGTGTACGCAGCGGCGGTTTGAGGTGGCAGTTGGCATCAAAATAGCCGATATCATGTTCGGTCAGGTGTAAATGATGGGCGCTGACATCGCAGCTGATTTTTAGACCCTGTTTCTTGGCCGCACGCACCATCTCCACGCCTTCAGCAGTAGACAAGCGGCTGATATGCACTTTTGCGCCGGTTTCCTGGGCGATGCGCAGAATCGTCGACAGCGCCAGGGCTTCCGCGGCGCTAGGAATGCCTTTCAGGCCCAGTCTGGTTGCAACCTCGCCGTCATGCGCTACGCCTTTTGCTGCCAGGAATGGTTCCTCTGCATGCAGGAATAATGTAAAGCCAAAGGTGGCGGCATATTCCATGGCGCGCCACAATACCTGTGTATCGGTGATGGCGACATTCGCCTGCGAAAACCCTACGCAGCCTGCGGTAGTAAGTTCGCTCATTTCCGACAGGGCTTTGCCTTCCAGCTGGCGGGTGAGTGCGCCCAGTGGATATACATGGGCAAGCCCCTGCTGTTTTGCACGGTGCTTCAGCATTTCCACCAGCCCCGGCTCATCCAGCACCGGGTCAGTGTCCGGCGGGCATGCCAGGCTGGTGACGCCGCCTGCGACAGCAGCCTGCAATTCGCTTACCAGGCGTGCTTTATATTCATCGCCCGGCTCACGCAGCCTTGCGGATAAATCTACCAGGCCCGGACAGACAACCAGGTTGTCTGCTTCAACGACCTGGTTGGCAACAAACCCTTCAGGGCTGTGGCCGATGGCAACGATTTTCCCGGCGGCAATAAATACATCCAGTTTGCTGTCGATATTGTTTTTGGGGTCTATCAAGCGACCGTTTTTTATTTGTATTTTCAAGACGCATCTCCTGCCGTGGCAGTCGGGCTGCCTCCGGTACCCTGTTGTTGTGCCGGCGATCCGCCTGCCAGCAGTGCCATGACCGCCATGCGGATTGCGATACCATAAGTCACCTGCGGCAGTATCACCGACTGTTTGCCATCGGCAACATTTGAATCGATTTCAACGCCGCGATTCATCGGACCCGGGTGCATCACAATCGCGTCCGGTTTTGCCAGTTTAAGTTTTTCCTGGGTCAGGCCGTAGGTTTTGAAATACTCCTGCGAACTCGGCAGCATGGCACCGTTCATGCGCTCATTCTGCAGGCGCAGCATCATGATCACATCAACGTCTTTCAGGCCTTCTTCCATGTCGTGGAACACATGCACGCCCAGTTTTTCCACCTGGGCTGGCAGCAATGTCTTGGGTGCGATCACGCGGACTTCAGGTACACCCAGAGTCGTGAGCGCGTGGATTTCAGAGCGAGCGACACGGGAGTGCAGGACATCGCCGACGATTGCGATTTTCAGGTTATGCAGATCAGGTTTGTATTTACGTATGGTAAAGACATCCAGCAGACCTTGTGTCGGGTGTGAATGGCGGCCATCACCGGCGTTGACCACGTGAATGTGCGGCGGTACATGTTTGGCGATCAGGTGTGCCGCGCCAGACTGCGCGTGGCGTACCACAAACATGTCAGCGTGCATCGCGATCAGGTTGTCAACGGTGTCGAGGATGGTTTCGCCTTTTGATTGTGAAGATGTGCTCACATTCAGGCTGATGACGTCGGCAGAAAGGCGTTTTGCGGCGATTTCAAAAGTAGTGCGGGTGCGGGTGCTGTTCTCAAAGAACAGGTTGCATACGGTTTTTCCGCGCAGCAGCGGCACTTTTTTAACTTCGCGTTCCGCAACCCCGACAAACGACTCTGCGGTATCCAGTATCTGGTTGAGTATCCTTTTAGGCAGGCCTTCGATTGAAAGCAGGTGTTTCAGGTTGCCGTCACGGTCGAGTTGAGGATTATTCATGCTCTTGAGTTCTCGCGCTGTTGTTTTTAGTTAGTTCAAGGGCCAGGGTGCCGTTTTCCAGTTTGGTTAACTGTAAGTGCTGTGCGGCATCCAGCAGTATGTCGGCCGCCGTTATCTGCGGCACGATCGGCAATTCGCGCCCGCCGCGGTTGACCAGGGCAACCAGACTGATGCTGGCAGGGCGTCCGTAATCGAATAGTTCGTTCATGGCCGCACGTGTGGTGCGTCCGGTGTAGAACACGTCGTCGATCAGGATGATATCCTTGTTCTCTACGTCGAATGGGATCTGGCTGGGGCGGTTCTCTGCTTTCAGGCCGCGCTGCGCATAGTCGTCACGGTAAAATGATACATCCAGTGTGCCATGTTCGATTTCGTGCCGGCTGATGGTGTTTTCCAGCAAGGCCAGCAACCTGTGCATGAGCCATACGCCGCCGCTATGAATACCGACGAGCGCGGTATTTCTCTGCAATAAGGGTTCCAGTTTCTGTGCGAGAACCTTTAACAGGTCTTCTGCATCGGGCAGCTGCGGGGAGGTCGGGTTGGAATGATTTTCTGTCATGCCGTTATTTTACTGAATATTTATCGTTGCTAGTAAATCTTCTTGTCGGCATGGTGCAAAAAACCTCTTAAATCATTGTGATAGGCCATCAAAATAACTGCGCAGAATGGTCTGCGCGGCAACCTGGTCCAGCATGGCTTTCTGCGCACGGCCTTTGATGCCGGTTTCATTCAGCAGCTGGCTGGCTTCTGCTGAGCTGTAGCGTTCATCGACCAGGGCTACAGGCAGGTTGAAGCGGCCATTGAGGCGGCGTGCGAATTTTTTGCAGAGCTGGGTCATATCGGTTTCGCTGCCGTCCAGGCTTAATGGCAACCCCACTACCAGCAGCGTCGGCTGCCATTCGTTCACTAGCTGGGTGATCGCGGTAAAGCGCACCGCATTGCTTTCGCTGTCTATAGTGGCAAGCGGATTTGCGCTATGAATCAAATGCTCTCCTACCGCAACGCCGATGCGCCTTTCACCGAAGTCAAAGGCTAGCACCGTGCCCGACTGCACCTTGCTTTTGTCGTAAACATTTTCATTGTCAATGAGCTGCATAGAGTGGCGGTTTTGGCGTCAGGCGTGTCCTGCCACGTCTGACAGCATGGATGCATCAAAGCCGAGCAGCGCCATCGCGGCTTTCAGCTGTTCTTCATGCGGTGTGTCAAACAGCACTTTGTTCAGTGTTTCCTGATCCTCTGGTTTGACGGACAGCCAGGCATTCTGGGAAATTTCCTGTTCCAGCTGGCCAGCCGTCCAGCCGGCATAGCCAAGTGAAAGCAGCAGTTTTTCAGGGGCATTGCCGCCGGCCACGGCATCCAGGATGTCTTTTGAGGTTGTCAGTGCGGTATTGCCCGATATGGTGATGGAGCTATCCCAGGCGCCGGGCGGCTGATGCAGCACAAAACCGCGTTCTGGCTGTACCGGTCCGCCATAAAGTACAGGTTTGGCCGCCAGTGCCTGATCCTCCAGCTTGAGATTGATCTTTTCGAACAAAGTCCCGTAGGTCATTTCGGTAGGCTGGTTGATTACAATACCCATCGCACCATCCTGGTTGTGTGTGCAGATGAAGGTGACCGACTTTGCAAAGTAAGGGTCGGTCAGGTTGGGCATTGCAATTAAAAAGTGCCCGGTGAAGTTGGTGTTTTCTAGTGTCATAACGTTTAAGCTGCGGAGCCTGCTTCCAGGTATCCGGTCACCTCCAGGCCAAAGCCCGCCATGCTTGGCATTTTGCGTGGGCTGGCCATCAGTTTCATTTTTCTTACGCCGCAGTCCAGCAGTATCTGCGAGCCGATGCCGTAGGTTCTGAGTTCCTGGTTGACGCGTATCGGCTCATCTGCGCCCTGGATGCGCTCGATGATGTCCTGGCCGGTCTCCTGCTGGCGCAGCAGCACCATGACGCCGACATCTGCCTTGGCGATCACTTCCATGGCCTGCAGTGTGTTCCAGCTATGCGAGCGATTGGTGCTGTCCAGTAAATCGAATACTGAAAGCGGTTCGTGTACGCGAACCAGCACCTCTTTATCCGGAGCAGGGGTGCCTTTGATGAGTACCAGATGCGTCTCTTTGCCGATTTTGTCGGTGTAGGCGATCAGCTTCATTTCACCGTAAGGTGTTTCTATCATGCGCTCGGCGCTGCGTTCGATAAAACTCTCGGTTTCGGCACGGTAGTGGATCAGGTCTGCAATCGTGCCGATCTTGAGCTGGTGTTCTGCTGCGAACAGCATCAGATCGGGCAGGCGTGCCATGCTGCCATCGTCTTTTAATATTTCGCAGATGACGCTTGCGGGTTCCAGGCCTGCCAGCGCAGCCAGGTCACAGCCTGCTTCGGTATGTCCGGCGCGTACCAGTACGCCGCCATCCATGGCGGTGAGCGGGAAAACATGCCCGGGGCTGACGATGTCCTGCGGCTTGGCGTTTTTTGCTACCGCTGCATGCACGGTACGTGCGCGGTCGGAAGCCGAGATTCCGGTAGTGACGCCTTCGGCGGCTTCAATTGAAACGGTAAAGTTGGTGCCCATGCGTGCGCCATTTTTCTGTACCATTTTTGTCAGGTTCAGCTGGTTGCAGCGTGCTTCGGTCAGCGTCAGGCAAATCAGGCCGCGACCGAATCTGGCCATGAAATTGATATGTTCCGGCGTAGTGAATTCGGCGGCTAAGACCAGGTCACCTTCGTTTTCACGGTGCTCGTCATCCACCAGGACGACCATGCGCCCGGATTTGATTTCTTCAATGATTTCCCTGGCAGGGCTGATCTGGTTGCTCATGTTGCTGTTGCCCTTTATTGTTGTGGTTGACCTGTATTCCCGGCTTGCTGCGGGGTTTCGTTTTCCCACAGTGTCATGCGCTCTACATAGCGTGCAATCTGGTCGACCTCAAGGTTGACTTGATGGCCGCTCGCCAGTGATTTCAGCGTTGTATTATCGAGTGTATGCGGAATCAGGTTGATGCTGAATATGTCGTTGGCAATGCTGTTTACGGTGAGGCTTACACCGTTGATGCAGATTGAACCTTTGACCGAAATGTATTTTGAAATGGCATGCGGCGCGCGGATATTAAGGCGCCAGCAGTCGCCGAGCGGCTCAAAGCTGACCACCTGGCCTACGCCGTCAACGTGGCCGCTGACCAGGTGACCGCCAAGCCGGTCGCTCAGGCGCAGCGCCTTTTCCAGGTTCACCGGGTGTGGCTTGTCGAGCCCGACGGTCACCGATAGTGTTTCCCGGGACACGTGGGCATCGAACTGGCCGGGCGCCAGTTTGATGACAGTCAGGCATACGCCGTTAACGGCAATGCTGTCGCCTAACTGGACATCTTCCATGTCAAGCTGATGGGTTGCAATAGCAAGCTGTATATCTGTACCGACCGGGGTAGCTTGCGTAATCGCGCCGACGGATTGAATGATTCCTGTAAACATGGATGGAATTTTAACAGATAACGCTGGATAACAATTAGAAGCCTGCTAAAATCAGTGATATGAAATCACTACCCTATGAGTTATTTGTCGGCTGGCGTTATACGCGGGCCAAACGTAAAAATCACTTTATTTCCTTTATTTCCCTTACCAGCATGATAGGCATTGCGCTTGGCGTGGCTGCGCTGATCGTCGTGCTGTCGGTGATGAACGGTTTCCAGAAAGAGCTGCGTACGCGCATTCTGGGGGTGGCCTCTCACCTGGAGATCACCGGAACCAATAATCAGCTTGCCGACTGGCCGCGTATCAGTGCGTTTGCCGACAAGGCTCCGCATGTGCTGGCAAGCGCGCCTTATATTACGGCGCAGGGTATGCTGAGTTATGATCAGGGCGTGCAGGGCGCCATCATCCGTGGTGTTGTGCCGGATGCTGAAGATAAAGTTGCAGATCTGGGTCGCCATATGAAAGCGGGCAAGCTGAGTGATTTGCGCCCCGGTGAGTTCGGCATTATCTTAGGCGCAGACCTGGCGTTTGCCCTGGGGGCGCAGATTGGTGACAAGGTGTTAGTGATGGCGCCGAAAGGGCAGTTCACGCCGACAGGCGTGGTGCCGCGCCTTAAGCAGTTTACGCTGGTCGGCCTGTTCCAGATCGGCATGTATGAATATGATGCAGGCCTGGCGCTGGTGCATATCGACGATGCCGCCAAGCTGTACCGTATGGGCAGTTATGTATCCGGTGTGCGCCTGAAACTGAATGATCTATTTGATGCGCCTGCGATTTCAGCTTCGATGAGTGAGCAGCTGAACCGGCAGGGCAACCCGGACGGCAATTATTATGTGACGGACTGGACGCAGCAGCATGCCAATTTTTTTCGCGCAGTGCAGATGGAAAAGCGCGTGATGTTTATCATCCTGACGCTGATTGTTGCAGTAGCTGCTTTCAATATCGTATCCACGCTGGTGATGGCGGTGACCGACAAGCGCGCTGATATTGCGATCATGCGTACCTTCGGCGCCAGCCCGGCCAGTATCATGAAGATATTTATTGTGCAGGGCGCCATGATCGGGGTCATCGGTACGGTGCTGGGAGCCGTTTTCGGCATACTGGTTGCGCTCAACATAGAAACCATCGTGCCTTTTATCGAGAATCTGTTCAACGTGCAGTTCCTGGCAAAAGATGTGTATTACATCAGCGACCTGCCTTCCGACCTTGTGTGGTCGGATGTGTCTACGATCGTTGTCGTATCTTTCATGTTGAGCTTGCTGGCTACGCTCTACCCAAGCTACAAAGCAAGCAGAATCAATCCGGCAGAGGCATTGCGTTATGAGTAGTTCAGTTCCCCAATCTATTATTTCCTGTGTCGATCTGCATAAAACCTATCAGGGGCTGGACGTTGCCGTGCTGAATGGCATTGATCTGGCAGTCAAGGCGGGTGAGCAGGTGGCCATTGTCGGTGCCTCGGGTTCCGGCAAAAGTACATTGCTGCATCTGCTGGGAGGGTTGGATATCCCCAGCCGCGGCGACGTACATATACTTGGCAGCCATCTCGCGCAGCTATCCGAAACGCAGAAAGGGCAGTTACGCAATCAGGCTTTGGGTTTTGTTTACCAGTTCCATCACCTGCTGCCTGAATTCACTGCGCTGGAGAATGTCGCCATGCCGCTGTTTATTCGCCGCATGGCACGCGAGCAGGCGCTTGCACAGGCGAGTGAAATGCTTGCCAAAGTAGGGTTGGCGCATAGGCTGGAGCATATGCCGGGTGAGCTTTCCGGCGGTGAGCGCCAGCGCGCGGCGCTGGCGAGGGCGATGGTGACGCAGCCGCAATGCATACTGGCCGATGAGCCTACCGGCAATCTGGATCGGCATACTGCACATGCCGTATTTGATTTGCTGCTGGAAATGAACAGCACGCGGAAGGTAAGCTTGATCGTGGTGACGCATGACACAGAGCTGGCTTCAAAAATGCAGCGTCAGTACAAGCTGGTTGACGGCAGGTTGCTGCCGATCTGAGTCAATGGTTTTTCCGGCACTGATTTTTGTTTTCGGTGCTTTCTGCCTGCAGCAGCTGCCTGTGTTGCCGGATCCCCTGTGGGTGTTGGTGTTTGTTCCGCTGTTATTGATTTGCATCGGTGCTGCGCGTGTTAATCAATACGCCTCTTCTTCACTGAATCGTCCCGCGCTCGTACTGCTCAGTTTCTTTCTTGGTTTTTTCTGGGCGGCTGCAATGGCCGCATTCCGTCTTGGCGATGCATTGCCTGCGGCCTGGGAAAACAAACCGATACAGATTGTTGGCGTGGTGGCAAGTGTTTCCGAACTGCATGAACGGGGTGAACGTTTCCGCTTCGATGTGGAAGAGGTTCTGACAGAGGCAGCCGTCGTTCCCAGGCATATTTCCCTCAGCTATTACCAGCCGCGGGTTGCGGGCGATATTTCTACCTACCAGGGCAAAAATGCCGCAAAGTTCCGGGCGGGTGAGCGCTGGCAGTTTATCGTGCGTTTGAAGCGCCCGCATGGGGTGCAGAATCCATATGGGTTTGATTTTGAAGCCTGGGCCTTATCCGAGAATATTCGTGCCACCGGCAGTATCAAGGCCAAGGCAGGCAATAAAAAGCTGCAGGATTTTGTCTGGCGCCCCGGCTACATGGTTGAGCATGTACGTGAAATGGTCCGGCAGCGCATCACTCGCGTGCTTGCAGGAAAGCCATATAGCGGAATTGAACAGGCGCTGGTGATGGGCGATGATAGTGCAATCGACGCCAATGACTGGCAGTTGTTCCTGCGTACGGGCACCAGTCATCTGATGAGCATTTCCGGCCTGCATATCACGATGCTGTCCGGGCTGGTATTTGCATTGGTCAGTTTTGTATGGCGGCGCGTGCCTGCATTGACGATGCGTTTGCCTGCGCGCAAAGCTGCGGTGGCTGCCGGCATGCTGGCAGCGCTGGTCTATGCATTGGTTGCCGGTTTTTCCGTACCTACGCAGCGCACTTTATACATGCTGGTGATATTGGGCCTTGCTTTGTGGTCGGGGCGGCAACTGGTGATTGCCCAGGTGCTTGCGCTGGCGCTGGTGGTGGTTGTGTTGATTGACCCGTTTGCCGTGATTTCCCCGGGTTTCTGGCTGTCGTTCGGTGCCGTGGCAATGCTGGGTTACGCACTCGGTGCGCGCATCGGCCAGCTTCATTGGTTAAGAATCTGGCTGCATACGCAGTGGGCGGTGACTATAGGCATGGTGCCGCTGCTGCTGATCATGTTTAACCAGGTTTCAATCGTTTCACCGCTGGCCAATGCGATTGCAATTCCGTTAATCAGTTTTGTTGTGACGCCGCTGGCATTGCTTGGCAGTTTTTTGCCTTTGGATATTGCATTGATGCTTTCGTATCAGGTGCTTGATTTCTGCATGCATCTGCTGGAGTGGTTTAACCGGCTGCCTGTTGCGGTATGGCAGCAGCAGGCTCCGCCGCTATGGACATTGCTGCCGGCGGTAATCGGTGTGTTATGGCTGCTGCTGCCGCGCGGAGTACCTGTGCGCTGGCTTGGATTGTTTGGTTTTCTGCCGATGCTGCTGATTGCGCCGCCGCGGCCGGATGCAGGCGATATGAAAGTGACGGTGCTGGATGTAGGGCAGGGCCTGAGCGTGGTTGTGCAGACGGCAGCGCATACTCTGCTGTATGACGCGGGCGGTAAATTCAGTGAGCAGGCTGATGCCGGTAGCCGTATCGTATTGCCTTATTTGCGGGCTGCGGGCGTCAGCAAACTGGATGGTTTTGTTGTGAGCCATAACGATACTGACCATAGCGGCGGCATGCCGGCGATATTGGCGCAAATGCCTGTGGCCTGGCTGCTCAGTTCCTTGCCAGGCTCCGCAGCATTGCATTCTGATGTTCACCATATAAGATGTTTTGCAGGACAGCGGTGGCGTTGGGATAAAGTCGATTTCCAGGTGCTGCATCCGCAGTCGGGCAGTGATGCGGATACCCTGACGGACAATGACCGCAGCTGTGTCGTCAAAATCACCAGTGCATCAGGCAGCGTGCTGCTTACTGGAGATATAGAAAAACAGGTTGAGTCGGCTCTGGTCGGACAGCAGTGGCCGTCCTCAGGGCACGTGTCTTTGAAAAGTGACGTCATGATTGCGCCGCACCACGGCAGCAAGACCTCATCCAGTAAGGAATTTATTGCGGCTGTGCAGCCTGGTCTGACGATATTTACAGTCGGATATTTGAATCGGTTCCGGCACCCCAGACCGGAAGTCGTAAAGCGTTACCAGGATGCGCAAAGCCGCATCCTGCGCTCGGATTATGACGGGGCGGTCACGCTGGATTTTGTTGCCGGCGATCCTTCCCGTGATTCCGGGGTTACGGTAAAAGCTGCTGGCTGGCGTAAACAGGGCAGGCGTTACTGGCATGATGTTTATTAGCGTACGGCAGGTGCTGCGACTGATGCTGAATGCAAAGGGATTGCAGCGGGAGCTTGCCGAAAAGCGGGCGACAGGCTAAAGTATCGCACGGATTAAATTTAGGAAATGCAGAACCAGCGCTTGCGCAGGCAAGTGGATGTGCCGGCCGGTAATCGTAATCTCGCTGTATCACATATATAGCGTCCAGGCTTTTGTGATTTGTACGGCTTGCGTTCTACGTCGCTTGGTGGCTTGGTTCTGTAATTTAGCGTTTTTATTTGGATATTGAATTTAGGGAGTTCCACTGTGTGGCAAATTATTTTAGCAGCCGGTTGGCCTATCTGGCCGCTTATCATCGCATCAGTTGTTGCTGTGGCCATTATAGGCGAGCGGCTTTTTGCGTTGCGTGAAGGCATTATCGCTCCAAAAAACCTGCTGCCGGAAGTGCAGAAATGGCTTGCCGCAGGCGGCATTAACCGGGATATGATTGAGCGTTTGGAGCAGAACTCCCAGCTAGGCCGCGTTTTTGCAACTGCGCTGGCAACAGCGAAACAGTCGCGCGATATCACTAAAGAGTCTATTGAAGAAACAGCGCGTGCAGTAGCACATGACCTGGAAAAATATCTTGCGACATTGGGTACGATTGCTACAGTGGCGCCATTGCTCGGTTTGCTGGGTACCGTTATCGGTATGGTGGAACTGTTCGGCGCCTTTACGACTACCGGGCATGATGTGGCGCAATTTGCGCGCGGTATTTCAGTCGCACTTTACAACACGGCGGCAGGTATCGTGGTTGCAGTGCCGGCGATGATCGCTTATCGTTATTTCCGTACCAAAGTAGATGCCATCCTGATCGACATGGAACAGCAGGCAATCAAGCTGGTTGAAATCCTTCACGGCGAGCGTTAATCCTGGCGTTTGAATAAATTAACGCTGGTTTGTAGAATACTTGAATTTGCAGATTGCAGGGGCGGGCGGTTTGGCCCTTGCCAGAAGGAATAACAAATGAATTTTCAACGTGGAAAAAGACACGAAGAGCTTGAAATCAACTTCATTCCGTTGATTGATGTATTGCTGGTGATCATTATTTTCCTGATTATCAGTGCGACATTTTCGCGTACCAATGAGTTGCAGATCAATTTGCCGACTGCGGAAGCAAACGCGCCGCAGGATAAACCATTGATGATCGAGGTGGCGGTGGACGCCACCGGGAAATACCTGGTCAATGGCAAGTCCCTGGCTGATAGTTCAGTGACCGGCATCAGCGCTGCGCTGCAGGCCGCAGCCAATGGCGGCGGCAAAGAGCCTACGATCGTGATCAATGCCGATGCCAACAGCACGCACCAGTCCGTGGTGAATGTGATGGAAGCATCGCGTGTGGCAGGCTACACACATATTACATTCGCTACACAAGTACAGTCAGGGCATTAAGCTTCAGGCTTCATGTCGCACCAGTTTCCATTAATCGCAGTTTTATATAGTCAATCGACGTAACGCATGTCGTCAAAAATCAAAAAATCTAAAACCCATCTGCAGGATGCAGTGCATGTTCCAAACGCAAAAGCTGTTTATTTGCGTTTGTTTCGTTATGCATGGCATTACAAATATGTCTTTAGCGTGAGTATTCTTGCGCTTGTTATTTTATCGGCCAGTAATACGGCTTTTCTTGCGCTGATCAAACAAGTCACCGATGAAGGTTTTGTAAAAAAAGCGGAAGGCCAGGCAATCCTTTTGCCGCTGATGCTGATTGCATTGATGGTTGCCAGGGGCTTGGCCGGATTCGTATCGGCTTATTGCATGCGTGTGGTTGCGCGCCGTGTGGTCGAAGATTTCCGCAAGGAAATGTTTGCCAAATTGATGCTGTTGCCCGTGCATTATTTTGATGCAAGGTCCGCCGGTTCAGTGGTATCTAAATTCACCTATGATGTTGAACGCCTTTCCGTTGCAACCACGCGCTCCTGGATGAATGTATTGCGCGATACGCTGACCGTAATCGGCTTGATTGGGTACATGTTTTATCTGGATTGGAAGTTAACTTTGATATTTGCGGTAGTGCTTCCTGTCATCGGGCTTTACCTGAAAAAAGTTACGCCCAAGTTGAAAGCAAACGCTAAAGAAGTACAACACAGTGTCGGTGAAATGACTAAATCCGCAGAAGAAGCCATTGCCGGCCAGCGTATTGTCAAGATTTTCGGGGCCCAGGAGTTTGAATATAACCGTTTTGCTCAAATTGTGAGTAACAACCGTCGCATAGAGCTGCGGGTGACCCGCATTTCAGGATTGAGCAGTTTTGTCGTTGAGGTGTTTGCGGCATTGGCGTTGGGCTTGGTGATTCATTATGCGATCGGTCATTTTTCGGTGGGTGAGTTTGCAGCCTTCGTGGGCGCCTTGCTGATGCTGATTTCACCGATTAAGCATATTGCGGCCGCCAATGAGGATCTTCAGGTTGGTTTAACTGCTGCGCAAAGCATTTTCGATGTCATTGATTCACAAAAAGAAGTCGATGACGGTCAGAAGCTGATTGGCCGCGCCAAAGGTGAAATTGAATTCAGGAACGTCACCTTACGTTATGAAAATGCGTCTGCACCGGCGCTGGATAACCTGAGCTTTAACATCAAGGCTGGTGAAAAGGTCGCGCTGGTAGGGCGGTCGGGTGGCGGCAAAACGACGCTGGTGAACTTGTTGCCGCGCTTTTATGAACTGCAGCAGGGGGCAGTGCTGCTGGATGGCGTTGATGTCCGTGAATTGAAGCTGAATAACTTGCGTGAGCAATTTGCGCTTGTAAGCCAGGACATCATTTTATTCAATGATACGATCTTCAATAACATTGCTTATGGCGTGCTGCGTAGCGCTACAGAAGAAGAAGTGATTGCCGCAGCAAAAGCTGCCCATGCCTGGGACTTTATTCAGCATCTCCCGAATGGTTTGCAGAATGAAATCGGCGACCGCGGGATCCGCTTGTCTGGCGGACAGCGCCAGCGTATTGCCATTGCACGTGCCATTCTGAAAAACGCACCGATTCTGTTGCTGGATGAGGCAACCTCAGCGCTTGATACTGAATCTGAACAGCATGTACAGGCAGCCATGGATGCATTGATGCAGAATCGCACCAGCATTGTGATTGCACATCGCCTGAGCACGATTGAAAATGCAGACCGTATCATGGTCATGGAGCGTGGCCAGATTGTTGAAAGTGGCACGCATGCTGAGCTGATGGCTCTGGCGGGTCATTATGCCAAGTTATATCAGAAGCAATTTAACTAGTATTATTCCAGGTCAATGATGACTGATTGGTTTCAAAAGCAATGGGCTGGTTTTACATACTGGCACATCGTCCTGATTCCGTTATCCTGGCTTTTTGGGATGGTTGTCGGTTTGCGCCGGTATCTCTACAAGCGTGGCTGTCTTAAAAACACTCGCTTGCCGGTTCCTGTCATCGTCGTTGGTAATATCAATATTGGCGGTACTGGCAAAACCCCGCTCGTCATCTGGCTCGCGGAGCAGATGAAGCTGAGGGGCTACAGACCGGGCGTTATCAGTAGGGGGTATGGCGGCAATGCCCTGCAAGTAAGCGAAGTGTTTCCTGACAGCGATGCGCTGGTGGCAGGAGATGAGGCGGTCCTGATCGCAGCGCGTACCAATTGCCCGGTATTCGTCAGCACAGATCGAATATCTGCCGGGCAACACCTGTTAAAAGCACACCCTGAATGCAACATCATTATCAGTGATGATGGTTTGCAGCATTACCGCATGCAGCGCGATGTCGAAATTGTCGTGTACGACAGCGCTAAAGGTTTTGGCAATGGTGCTTTACTGCCTGCGGGACCGCTGCGTGAATCGCAAGACCGGTTGAAGACTGTAGATGCCATTGTGCGCAATGGTGCAGAACATGGAAAAAATTTGCATGGCATAACATCTATCGATATGCGGCTTGTTGCGACGGATTTTTACAATCTGGCCGATCATCAACTAAAATCAGCTGCACAGGCGTTTATTGGCCGAAAAATAATAGCGGTTGCCGGCATAGGCAACCCTCAGCGCTTTTTTGACCAGTTGAGTGATATGGGCTTGCAATTTGAAAACCGTGCTTATGCTGATCATTATATATTTCAGGCACAAGACTTCGCAGGTGTGAATGCCGACGCGATCCTGATGACAGAAAAAGATGCGGTTAAATGTAAGCCGTTTGCTGCCGCCAATTTCTGGGTATTGCCGGTGAATGCTCAAGTGGATAATGGCTTAATGCCCATTGTATTGAATAAGTTAAATCGTAAGTGAATCGAGGCGTATATGGATGCAAAGCTCCTGCAAATTCTGGTTTGTCCTGTGACTAAAGGGCCATTAATCTACAACAAAACTACAAACGAGCTGATTTCAAAAGCCGCACGTTTGGCTTATCCGATCAGGGATGGCATTCCAGTCTTGCTGGAAGATGAGGCGCGCAAGTTAACGGATGATGAAGAAATTGCCTGATATGCAAGCTGTGGTTCCCAAATTTTATGCAGTCATTCCTGCGCGTTACACCAGTACCCGGCTGCCGGGTAAGCCTCTGCTGGATATTGCCGGGAAGCCTATGGTGATTCATGTGGCAGATCGTGCCAGGTTGAGCGGCGCAGCCCAGGTTGTTATTGCGACAGATGATTTGCGTATCGCGGAAACTGCTAAACAGTATGGTTATGATGCAATGCTCACGCGTGCAGACCATGTCAGCGGAACAGATCGCATCGCTGAAGTTGCGTCGCGCAAAGGCTGGCAGGAAGATGTGATTGTCGTCAATGTACAGGGTGACGAGCCTTTGATCGATCCGGCACTCATTTCCGAAGTCGCAACTACATTGGCTAATAGCAAAGACGCTGTGATGGCAACTGCATGCCATCACATTCATGTTAAAGCTGATTTCATTAATCCTAATATTGTAAAAGTGGTATTGGATCGATATGGGCATGCACTTTATTTCAGCCGTGCGCCAATTCCATATCCCAGGGATACCTTTTTCGGCGATGCTGAATTGCCTTCCGATATGCCGGTATATCGACATATCGGTATATATGCCTATCGTGCGCAATTTCTAAATCAATATGCACATATCCAACCAGCAGCAATCGAACAGTATGAAAGCCTGGAACAGCTGCGTGTATTGTATCAAGGTTATAAAATAGCCGTTGCTGTTACTGACAATGCCCCGGCAACCGGGGTTGATACCGAGGCTGACCTGGCGTACGTGCGCAGCGTGATGAGTTAGCTTCTACATATATTTGAATGTGAATCATCAAAATTATTGTAGAAATTTACAATAATGCTTGCGGTAGGTGTCATGGTTTGCTATAGTTTCACCTCTCGACAGCAATCAAGTCGAATCGGACGCGGGATGGAGCAGTCTGGCAGCTCGTCGGGCTCATAACCCGAAGGTCACAGGTTCAAATCCTGTTCCCGCAACCAATAAATCTAAAGTGTGTAACACTTTAGATTTTTGCAGTAAAAGAAGTAAAAAGGCGTTAAGAAGTACGGTTAATTTTAATTAAGAAATAATTCGAAATTAAGGTTGACGAGCTCGGAAAGCTCTGTATAATGCGCACCTCGTTAACGCAAAGCGTAACGCGGATTGAAATAAAAAGCTCTTTAACAATATAACAACTGATAAGTGTGGGTGCTTGTGAACTAGGCAACTGACCTGATCGCTACGGGATTTATCCGGTAGTTTGGTATCAGGATCAGACCTCAGAAAATACAAGTGCTTACACTTAAATTTATGACAAGTATGTACATGTGCTTTTATAGCAACACATACCTTGAAATGAATTTGAGTCACCGGCCTTTAAATAGGCTGGTAAAGCAAAAGCGAAATACCACCTCGCAAGAGGAAAAAAGTAATAGTTGTGAATTAAACTGAAGAGTTTGATCATGGCTCAGATTGAACGCTGGCGGAATGCTTTACACATGCAAGTCGAACGGCAGCACGGACTTCGGTCTGGTGGCGAGTGGCGAACGGGTGAGTAACATATCGGAACGTATCCAATAATGGGGGATAACTAATCGAAAGGTTGGCTAATACCGCATACGCCCTACGGGGGAAAGCTAGGGACCTTCGGGCCTGGCGTTAATGGAGCGGCCGATATCTGATTAGCTAGTTGGTGAGGTAAAGGCTCACCAAGGCGACGATCAGTAGCTGGTCTGAGAGGACGACCAGCCACACTGGAACTGAGACACGGTCCAGACTCCTACGGGAGGCAGCAGTGGGGAATTTTGGACAATGGGCGCAAGCCTGATCCAGCCATTCCGCGTGAGTGAAGAAGGCCTTCGGGTTGTAAAGCTCTTTCGCAAGGGAAGAAAACTTACCCTCTAACATAGGGTGAGGTTGACGGTACCTTGATAAGAAGCACCGGCTAACTACGTGCCAGCAGCCGCGGTAATACGTAGGGTGCGAGCGTTAATCGGAATTACTGGGCGTAAAGCGTGCGCAGGCGGTTTTGTAAGTCAGATGTGAAATCCCCGAGCTCAACTTGGGAACTGCGTTTGAAACTACAAGACTAGAATATGTCAGAGGGGGGTAGAATTCCACGTGTAGCAGTGAAATGCGTAGAGATGTGGAGGAATACCAATGGCGAAGGCAGCCCCCTGGGATAATATTGACGCTCATGCACGAAAGCGTGGGGAGCAAACAGGATTAGATACCCTGGTAGTCCACGCCCTAAACGATGTCTACTAGTTGTTGGTGGAGTAAAATCCATGAGTAACGCAGCTAACGCGTGAAGTAGACCGCCTGGGGAGTACGGTCGCAAGATTAAAACTCAAATGAATTGACGGGGGCCCGCACAAGCGGTGGATTATGTGGATTAATTCGATGCAACGCGAAAAACCTTACCTGGCCTTGACATGTAACGAACTTTCCAGAGATGGATTGGTGCTCGAAAGAGAACGTTAACACAGGTGCTGCATGGCTGTCGTCAGCTCGTGTCGTGAGATGTTGGGTTAAGTCCCGCAACGAGCGCAACCCTTGCCATTAATTGCCATCATTTAGTTGGGCACTTTAATGGGACTGCCGGTGACAAACCGGAGGAAGGTGGGGATGACGTCAAGTCCTCATGGCCCTTATGGCCAGGGCTTCACACGTAATACAATGGTCGGTACAGAGGGTTGCCAACCCGCGAGGGGGAGCCAATCCCAGAAAGCCGATCGTAGTCCGGATTGTAGTCTGCAACTCGACTACATGAAGTCGGAATCGCTAGTAATCGCGGATCAGCATGTCGCGGTGAATACGTTCCCGGGCCTTGTACACACCGCCCGTCACACCATGGGAGTGGGTTTTACCAGAAGTAGGTAGTCTAACCGCAAGGAGGACGCTTACCACGGTAGTATTCATGACTGGGGTGAAGTCGTAACAAGGTAGCCGTATCGGAAGGTGCGGCTGGATCACCTCCTTTCTAGAGACGACCGAATTTGCAAGCATTCACACTTATCAGTTGTTAGAAGTCAGCAGCATCAATGATTGACCAAACATTGGCGGAAACGCTAAGTAAACCTTGAGGGTCTGTAGCTCAGCTGGTTAGAGCACCGTCTTGATAAGGCGGGGGTCGATGGTTCGAGTCCATCCAGACCCACCAGATTCACCTGAAAATGGGGGATTAGCTCAGCTGGGAGAGCACCTGCTTTGCAAGCAGGGGGTCAACGGTTCGATCCCGTTATCCTCCACCAAGTATTGATGTTGTATGTAAGAAATTAGAAGTAAGTGTTCGCTTGAATATTTACTTCTGGTTTTTAACTAGACTGTTCTTTAACAAAATGGAAGAAGTAAAGAGAATGCACACTGTGTGATGACAGTGATGTATTCAAAATGGGCAATATATCTTAGTCGGATATATTGAATGATTGCAAAATCGAAACATTTGCTTCGTTAAGTCTCAATACTGCAGCAATGCGGTATTCAGAAATAATGAAACAAATAAACCATCTTAATCTGTACAACCTTGCAGATTAAGAAAAGTTGCTTTAGAAAGCCTATGACGGGTGTCTCATGCACCATGAAAACTGGATAATTAAAAGGGTTCAGGTTTTAACGTTATAGGATCAAGTGAATAAGTGCATATGGTGGATGCCTTGGCGATTACAGGCGATGAAAGACGTGATAGCCTGCGAAAAGGTTCGGGGAGCTGGCAAATAAGCTTTGATCCGGACATGTCTGAATGGGGAAACCTACCCGCAAGGGTAACCGCTCCTGAATATATAGGGAGATGGTGGCAAACCGAGTGAACTGAAACATCTAAGTAGCTCGAGGAAAAGAAATCAACCGAGATTCCGTAAGTAGTGGCGAGCGAACATGGAATAGCCTGTTATTTTTAGCACATGCGATAGTAGAACGGAATGGAAAGTCCGGCCATAGAGGGTGATAGCCCCTTATACGAAATCCCGTGTGTGGAACTAGGGTAACGAAAAGTAGGGCGGGGCACGAGAAACCTTGTCTGAACATGGGGGGACCATCCTCCAAGGCTAAATACTCGTAATCGACCGATAGTGAACCAGTACCGTGAGGGAAAGGCGAAAAGAACCCCGGGAGGGGAGTGAAATAGAACCTGAAACCGTATGCATACAAACAGTGGGAGCGGACTTGTTCCGTGACTGCGTACCTTTTGTATAATGGGTCAGCGACTTACATTCAGTAGCAAGCTTAACCGATAGGGGAGGCGTAGCGAAAGCGAGTCCGAATAGGGCGTCTAGTTGCTGGGTGTAGACCCGAAACCAAGTGATCTATCCATGGCCAGGATGAAGGTGCCGTAACAGGTACTGGAGGTCCGAACCCACAAATGTTGAAAAATTTGGGGATGAGCTGTGGATAGGGGTGAAAGGCTAAACAAACTTGGAAATAGCTGGTTCTCTCCGAAAACTATTTAGGTAGTGCCTCGTAAATCATTCTTGGGGGTAGAGCACTGTTATGGCTAGGGGGTTCATAAGAACTTACCAAACCATTGCAAACTCCGAATACTGAGAAATGCAATTACGGGAGACAGTCCATGGGTGCTAACGTCCGTGGACAAGAGGGAAACAACCCAGACCGACAGCTAAGGTCCCAAATGACGTGCTAAGTGGAAAACGAAGTGGGAAGGCATAGACAGCCAGGATGTTGGCTTAGAAGCAGCCATCATTTAAAGAAAGCGTAATAGCTCACTGGTCGAGTCGTCCTGCGCGGAAGATGTAACGGGGCTAAGCACGTAACCGAAGCTTCGGATGCTGCATTCTTCGGAATGTATGCATGGTAGGAGAGCGTTCTGTAGGCCTGCGAAGGTGTGCTGTGAGGCATGCTGGAGGTATCAGAAGTGCGAATGCTGACATGAGTAGCGATAAAGGGAGTGAAAAGCTCCCTCGCCGAAAACCCAAGGTTTCCTGCGCAACGTTCATCGGCGCAGGGTGAGTCGGCCCCTAAGGTGAGGCAGAGATGCGTAGCTGATGGGAAACAGGTTAATATTCCTGTACCTGTATACAATGCGATGTGGGGACGGAGAAGGTTAGGTCAGCCGGGTGTTGGATGTCCCGGTTCAAGCGTGTAGGTTGGTTCTTTAGGCAAATCCGGAGAGCTAAGACTGAGACGTGATAACGAGCGTACTTGTACGTGAAGTGATTGATACCATGCTTCCAAGAAAAGCCACTAAGCTTCAGTTGTATAGAGACCGTACCGCAAACCGACACAGGTGGGTAGGATGAGAATTCTAAGGCGCTTGAGAGAACCCGGGAGAAGGAACTCGGCAAATTAGCACCGTAACTTCGGGAGAAGGTGCGCCCCGGTAGAGTGTAGCGACTTGCTCGTGAAGCTCGATGGGGTTGCAGTGAAAAGGTGGCTGCGACTGTTTAATAAAAACACAGCACTCTGCAAACACGAAAGTGGACGTATAGGGTGTGACGCCTGCCCGGTGCTGGAAGATTAAATGATGGGGTGCAAGCTCTTGATTGAAGTCCCAGTAAACGGCGGCCGTAACTATAACGGTCCTAAGGTAGCGAAATTCCTTGTCGGGTAAGTTCCGACCCGCACGAATGGCGTAACGATGGCCACACTGTCTCCTCTCGGGACTCAGCGAAGTTGAAATGTTTGTGAAGATGCAATCTCCCCGCGGCTAGACGGAAAGACCCCATGAACCTTTACTGTAGCTTTACATTGGACTTTGACAAGATTTGTGTAGGATAGGTGGGAGACTATGAAGCGGTGTCGCCAGATATCGTGGAGTCATCCTTGAAATACCACCCTGATGTTGTTGAGGTTCTAACCTAGGTCCGTAATCCGGACTGGGGACCGTGTATGGTGGGCAGTTTGACTGGGGCGGTCTCCTCCCAAAGAGTAACGGAGGAGTGCGAAGGTAACCTAGGTACGGTCGGAAATCGTACTGATAGTGCAATGGCATAAGGTTGCTTGACTGCGAGACGGACAGGTCGAGCAGGTGCGAAAGCAGGTCATAGTGATCCGGTGGTTCTGTATGGAAGGGCCATCGCTCAACGGATAAAAGGTACTCTGGGGATAACAGGCTGATTCCTCCCAAGAGTTCATATCGACGGGGGAGTTTGGCACCTCGATGTCGGCTCATCACATCCTGGGGCTGTAGCCGGTCCCAAGGGTATGGCTGTTCGCCATTTAAAGTGGTACGTGAGCTGGGTTTAAAACGTCGTGAGACAGTTTGGTCCCTATCTGCCGTGGGCGTTGGAAATTTGAAGGGACCTGCTCCTAGTACGAGAGGACCGGAGTGGACAGATCTCTGGTGGACCGGTTATCACGCCAGTGGTATAGCCGGGTAGCTAAATCTGGAAGAGATAAACGCTGAAAGCATCTAAGCGTGAAACTCGCCTTGAGATGAGATTTCCCTGGGGGTTCAACCCCCCTAAAGAGTCGTTCGAGACCAGGACGTTGATAGGTCGGATGTGGAAGCGCAGTAATGCGTTAAGCTGACCGATACTAATTGCTCGTGAGGCTTGATCCTATAACCTTAAAACTTGAACTAAACACCGTAAAAAGTGAAATGTGAAAAGTGAAACGGTTGTTTAAAGCACGATAATGTAGTCATACCCATTTGAGTTCATGTGATACACATGAATGACTTTACTTCTTCCAATTTGTTACAGACGCCTCATGAAAATGAGACGGCAACACAGCATTTCTGCTGATGAATCGACTGAAAAGTCAAAGCATCGGTGATACCAGTTATGCTTGGCGGCCATAGCGGTTTGGACCCACCCCTTCCCATCTCGAACAGGGCCGTGAAACGAACCAGCGCCAATGATAGTATGCTTCTTGCATGCGAAAGTAGGTCACTGCCAAGCTATTTATACCAAAACACCCCTCCATGAAAGTGGCGGGGTGTTTCTATTTGGGAAGCGCGAATTTAATCTTCTAAACTGCATCCGCTCAATCTATATATCCTCGACGTGGGGGGGTGGCTTGTTGTGCAAGCGGTACCAGGCAACGTGTTTATTTGTTTTCAGATGAGGTGTTTTCGGCACCTGCCTAGTAGGCAATTAAAAGCCCACGATATGTGGGCTTTTGTCTGCATGGCATCTGCTATAGCGTAGGATGGCTTAAAAACCTTTGGTTAAGCCGGTATTGCGCTGTTGATGTCAGTGACCAAAATACGTTCTCTGCGCTTATGTTTTCTGTCGGCATTCATTTCCCATGGCTGTACGACAAACGGGTAAAATTTGCTGACATTCTTAAATGCGATTTGTAGCAGCATACCCCAGGATAGCCCCCCTTTAGGCAGTATGAATGTACTTTGTACACCTGCAGGTATTTCTAGCTTAATAAGCATATCTTCAAGCGCTTTAATAATTTCTGCATGTGACAGCTCGCAGTCATTTTTCGGAATATGATCAGGGATCTGTTTAAATACAAGCTGCTTAACTGCACCGGTGCTGATTGTATTGATCTGTTCAATCACCATTTGCTGTTCGATAGGCGATAGCGGTTCATCTATATAGTAAGTTAGCAATTCACGTTTCCTGTTCAATTAATCTTCAATCAGCGATTTCAGCATTTCGATACCAAAACCTACGCCAAAGCCATTTGTGTCAGCTTCAATAGCGCCAAGGCCGCCTTTGCGGTTGGCCGATGACAGGTCGGTGTGTAGCCATGGAATGTCGTGTTCAATGAATTTCCCCAGGAATCTTGCGGCATGTATGTGATCGCCGCCGCCTTCCAGGGTGCATTGTTTTATGTCTGCGACATCACTTTCCAAATCACTGTCAAAATCTTCTTCGTATGGAAAGGCGACGACTCTTTCGCCAGCCATATTACCGGCCCCGATGGCTTTGCAGGCAAGAGCGGGACGATTAGAAATCACGCCGCTGATGCGATCACCCAGTGCCGTGATCATGCTGCCCGTTAATGTCGCAAAGTCGATCATGTAATCAGGTTTCTGACGAGATGCTAATGTGAGTGTATCTGCCAACACCATGCGGCCTTCAGCATCTGTGTGTACGATTTCAATCGTCATACCGTTTAATGCTGTTACGACGTCATTTTGCTTATAGGCGGTTGGGCTGATATGGTTTTGTGCAATTGCCAGCCAGCAATCGATTTTGACCGGCAATTGCATTTCGCTGGCAGCTAACAATATCCCCAACGCGACGGCTGAGCCATTCATGTCTTCATGCATGCCAAGCATATATTTCGCTGGTTTCAGGTTATGGCCGCCGGTATCGAAGCAAATACCTTTACCGATGATTGCAATATGTTTTTTTGCCAGTGCCGGCTGATAAGTGAGGTGCACAATTGCCGCATCTTGCGGGTCTGAACCTTGACCTACTGCAACAAATGCACCGGCACCGATTTCTTTGAGTTTCTGCATGTCAAATTCTTCGTGCTGCCAGCCATGTTGTTTTGCGAGCGTGCTAACTTTTTCTCTGTAGCTTGAGGGCGTTAAATCATTGGGTGGGGTGGTTGTTAATTGCCTGCATAGCGTATTGCCTGCCACGCGTGCATTAACAAAACTGAAATCATGCTCTGCCTGGTATCCAAACAGGTCTATAATCTTTAAATGGCTTTTTGCATGATCTTTTTTACGGTTCGTCAGCTGCGCAGCATTTGCGGTCAGTACGTAATAGGCTGCGCAGGCATTCATGCTGCGTGCAGTTTCACTGCCATAAACGCATAACGCTATGTTCTCAGGATGCTCTTCAATAATCTGTTTTATGGCTTTCCGCAGCAGTGTGTGGCGCTGGAATGGTGTCAGGTTTTCATTCAAAATGATGAAACTTGCTAGTCCACCATGAGGTAAATCCACGGTAAGCGGTGATTTCTCCAGGTCTTTATATTTTTTCTTGACTCTACTTAGCTTTGTAAATAACGTCTGCGAAAAAGGCAGGTTCCTGTCTTCGTTCTCAGGTAGGACAAAAATCGCATATTGATAGCTGTTAAGTGTATTTTCGGTGGCATTAGCGACATTTTGTGTTAATTTTATTGACATTTATGATCCTGTAATTGATGTGTGATTGATGTTAACTGGCGCGTATTAACTGGTTTGCAAACACGAGTAAACTTGACCAAAACCCCTAAAAAAGACACACTACGGTTTTATAAAAAATTTTAATTACATCGCATCCGTATGGTGCGGTGTATTCAGACACGCAGTATTTGATTTTGTTACTTTTAGTCCATGGGTAATTATACCCATCCAAGTCAAGGCATGAAGGCTAAATTTATTCCACAAATACCGCAACACGGAGTCCTAACTGAATGTCATTGAACACAAATTTGAACAGTCCAGATATTGATAGTCAAGAAACCCAGGAGTGGCTTGATGCATTGATGGCCGTTATTGAAAACGAAGGTCCCGAGCGCGCGCACTTTTTGATAGAGTCTATGATCGACAAAGCTCGCCGCACAGGTGTTAACCTGCCTTATAACGCGACTACTGCTTATTTAAATACCATTCCTACGCATCTGCAGGATAAATTGCCCGGAGATCCTGAAATGGAACGCCGCATCCGCGCACTTGTGCGCTGGAATGCGATTATGACAGTGCTGCGCGCTAATGAAAAATCACCAGGCGTGGGCGGGCATATCGCAAGTTTCCAATCCGCTGCTACGCTTTACGATACTGGCTTTAACTATTTTTTCCGTGCGCCTAATGAAAACTTTGGCGGCGATTGTGTTTATTTCCAGGGACATTCTTCACCGGGCGTTTATGCGCGTGCCTTTCTTGAAGGCCGCATCACGGAAGAACAGATGGATAATTTCCGTCAGGAAACAGGTGGCAATGGCTTGCCAAGCTATCCGCATCCGTGGCTGATGCCTGATTTCTGGCAATTCCCAACCGTTTCCATGGGCTTGGGGCCATTGGCCGGTATTTATCAGGCGCGTTTCCTGAAGTACCTGCATGATCGCGGTATTGCTGATACCAGTGATCGCAAGGTATGGGTGTTCTGCGGAGACGGTGAGATGGATGAGCCTGAGTCATTGGGCGCTATTTCGCTGGCGGTACGTGAAAAACTGGATAACCTGATTTTTGTGATCAACTGTAACTTGCAGCGTCTGGATGGCCCTGTGCGCGGTAACGGCAAGATCATCCAGGAACTGGAATCTGATTTCAGAGGCTCAGGCTGGAATGTGCTGAAGGTCATCTGGGGTTCTTACTGGGATCCTCTGTTGGCGATGGATAAAGATGGCCTGCTCAAGAAACGCATGGAAGAATGCGTAGACGGTGAATATCAGAATTTCAAGCAAAAAGGCGGCGCTTACACACGTGAGCATTTTTTCGGAAAATATCCGGAGCTGAAAGCAATGGTCGCAGCCATGAGTGACCAGGATATATGGCGCCTGAACCGTGGCGGTCATGATCCGCATAAAGTATTTGCGGCTTACAATGCAGCTGTGAATCATAAAGGCCAGCCTACAGTGATTCTTGCCAAGACCGTTAAGGGGTATGGTATGGGTGAAGCTGGCGAAGGCCAGAACACGACGCACCAGCAAAAGAGCATGGATATCGAGTCACTTAAGAAATTCCGTGACCGCTTCGACTTGCCATTGACTGATGCACAGGTTGAGAGCCTGAGTTTCTACAGACCGGCCGAAGATTCACCGGAAATGAAATATATGGCTGAACGCCGTGCCGCCATGGGTGGTTTTGTGCCGCAGCGCCGCCGTAAAGGTAACGAACTGACCGTTCCGCAGTTGTCGGCTTTTGAGAATATGCTCGGGGCTACCGGTGAGCGTGAGATTTCTACCACGATGGCGTTTGTGCGTATCCTGTCAACCTTGGTACGTGATAAGGAGCTGGGCAAGTATGTAGTACCTATCGTGCCGGATGAGGCTCGTACTTTCGGTATGGAAGGCATGTTCCGTCAGCTTGGTATCTATGCGAGCCAGGGGCAGCTTTATGAACCGCAGGATTCTGACCAGGTGATGTTCTATAAAGAATCTAAAAATGGCCAGATTCTGGAAGAGGGCATTAACGAGGCTGGTGCATTCTCAAGCTGGTTGGCAGCGGCAACGTCATACTCTGTCACCGGCACGCAGATGATTCCGTTCTATATCTATTATTCAATGTTCGGCTTCCAGCGTATTGGCGACCTGGCATGGCTGGCAGGCGACTCCCGTGCGCGTGGTTTCCTGCTGGGTGCGACTGCAGGTCGTACAACATTGAACGGTGAAGGCCTGCAGCATGAAGATGGCCATAGTCACCTGATGTCGGCAACAATCCCGAATTGCGTGTCTTATGACCCGACATTTGCGTATGAATTGGCTGTGATTATTCAGGATGGTTTGCGCCGCATGGTGCAGAACCAGGAAGATGTGTACTACTACATCACCTTGATGAATGAAAACTACAGCCATCCGGAAATGCCAAAAGATTCTGCGGAAGGCATCCTGAAAGGTATGTACAGCTTCAGCAAATCCAAGGTCAAGGGTGAGCGCGTGCAGTTGATGGGTAGCGGTGTGATCTTGCGTGAAGTTATCGCTGCCGCTGAATTGCTTGAGAAAGACTGGGGGGTCGCTGCTGATGTATGGAGTGTGCCTAGCTTTACGGAATTACGCCGCGAAGGCCTGGATTGCGATCGCTGGAACATGCTGAATCCGGACAAGCCGCAAAGGGTCAGCTATGTTGCAGAATGCCTGAAAGATGCAAAAGGCCCTGTCATTGCTTCTACAGATTACATGAAGAGCTTTGCAGAGCAGATTCAGCGTTTTGTGCCCAATAGGTTTGTAGCGCTTGGTACGGATGGTTTCGGCCGTTCAGATAGCCGTGAAGCCTTACGTGACTTCTTTGAAGTGAATAAATACTACGTTGTGGTTGCCGCATTGAAAGCTTTGAGCGATGACGGAAAACTGCCTGCTGCCAAAGTGGCAGAGGCGGTTAAAAAATACAGCTTAGATTCCAACAAGCCAAACCCAACGACAGTTTAAGGAAACACACAGATGGCAGTTCAAGACATATTCGTCCCTGATATCGGTAATTTCGATAGCGTGGATGTCATTGAAGTATTAATAAAAGCAGGCGATACCGTTGCCAAAGATGATTCGCTGATGACGGTTGAGTCTGATAAAGCGTCTATGGATATTCCTGCCCCGTTTGCAGGTGTGGTGAAAGAAGTCAAGATTAAAGTGGGTGACAAAGCCGCACAAGGCACTTTGATCCTAACCATGGATGTCAATGATGCAGCAGCCGTTGCCGAACCGCCCGCCCCAGTCAAGGCGGAGCCTGCGGTACAGGCGCCTAAAGCTGTAATTCCTGAGCCTACCCGGCCTGCTCCAGAGCCGCCAAAACCAATCGCACCGGTACATCAGCCGGCGCCAGTGGGTGAGAGTGTGGTTGTAGCCCCTGGCAAGCTGTCTCATGCCAGCCCTTCCATTCGTCGCTTTGCGAGGGAGTTGGGTGTGAACCTGGCGCTGGTGAAAGGTACCGGACCTAAAAACCGCATCGTGCAAAGTGATGTGCAGGCTTATGTGAAGGGTGAGTTAGCCAAACCACGTACCGAAAATATGGGTGCTGGCCTAAGCAGCCTTGCAGCGCTGCCGATGCCGGTCATTGATTTCAGCCAGTTTGGCGCGATTGAGACCAAGCCTTTATCACGCATCAAAAAACTGTCTGGTGCCAACCTGCACCGTAACTGGGTGACGGCTCCGCACGTGACCCAGTTTGATGATGCCGACATTACGGATCTTGAAGACTTCCGCAAGTCCATGCAGGGGGAAGCCGAGAAACGTGGAGTTAAACTCACGATGCTGGCTTTCCTGATCAAGGCTTCAGTGAATGCATTAAAAGCTTACCCTAACTTTAATGCTTCATTATCACCGGATGGCGATAGCCTGATCCTGAAAAACTATTTCAACATCGGCTTTGCCTGTGACACGCCGGATGGTCTGGTGGTGCCGGTGGTGCGTGATGTACACCAGAAAGATGTGCTGGACATCGCACGTGACCTCGGGGAGCTTTCAGCCAAAGCGCGTGAGCGTAAATTGAAAGTTGAAGAGATGCAGGGCGGCTGTTTCACAATCTCAAGCCTGGGCGGTATTGGCGGCACGATGTTTACGCCGATCATCAATTGCCCCGAGGTAGCGATTCTAGGCGTATCCCGTTCATCCATGCAGCCGGTATATGATGCAAAAACCAAGACATTTGAACCGCGCCTGATTTTGCCGATGTCACTTTCATATGACCATCGTGTGATCGATGGCGCTGACGGTGCGCGTTTCACCAGCCATATGCGTATGATGCTGAGTGATGTAAGAAGGTTGCTGCTGTAATTTTTACAGGCAGTGAAGAGGGTGCGAAATTCGCGCCCTTTTTATTTAATGGATTGAATGTTTTATTGCTGTGACTGACCGTGCGATTGCGCAGCCAATGGCGGTGAATGGCATGGTTTAATGATAAAATTGCAGCAAATAACCAAAGTTTAGAGCAAGGGATAGGCATGAGTAATTTAGTTGAAGTATTGGTACCTGATATCGGCAACTTTGATAGCGTTGATGTGATTGAAGTGCTGGTGAAAGCAGGCGATGTGATTGCGAAGGAAGACTCCTTGATTACGGTAGAGTCTGATAAAGCATCTATGGATATTCCATCCTCCCATGCCGGTACGGTAAAAGAAGTTAAGGTTAAGGTTGGCGATAAAATCGCGAAAGACACGCTGATTTTGTTGGTAGAGGCGGAAGCCGCAGTGGCTGCTGCTCCAGCTAAAATAGAAACAGCTGCAGCCAGCCCTGCACCGGCAGCGCCCGCTGCGGCAGTTCCATCTCCGGCGCCAGCTGTTGCACCAGCTGGCAGCAGTGATATCAATACGCAAGTTGTAGTGCTGGGCAGTGGCCCAGGCGGTTATACCGCTGCTTTCCGTGCTGCTGACTTGGGTAAACAGGTAGTGCTGATTGAGCGTTATGCAACTTTGGGTGGAGTTTGTCTGAATGTCGGCTGTATTCCATCAAAAGCGTTATTGCACACGGCAAAAGTGATTACAGAAGCTGAAGAATCCAGCCATCACGGTGTGAGCTTCGGTAAACCTAGCGTAGATCTCGACCAGTTGCGCAGCTGGAAAGCAAACGAAGTGGTGGGCAAGCTCACTGGCGGCCTGGCAGCGATGGCAAAACAGCGCAACGTTACGGTGGTGCAAGGTGTAGGTAAATTCACCAGCCCTAATCAGATTGCGGTCACGGCTGAAGATGGCAAAGTGACTACGATAGGGTTTGAAAATGCAATTATCGCAGCTGGCTCGCAAGCGACCAAGTTCCCGGGTGTGGCTGCAGATGAACGCATCATGGATTCTACCGGTGCGTTGGCACTGGCTGACGTACCAAAACGCATGCTGGTGATCGGCGGCGGTATTATCGGCCTGGAAATGGGTACGGTTTACGATGCGCTGGGTACCAAAGTGAGTGTGGTTGAGTTTACCGATGGCCTGATCCAGGGTTGCGACCGCGACTTGGTACGCCCACTGCAAAAACGCATGGAGAAACGCTTTGAAACGATTATGCTCAACACGAAAGTGGCGAGCATGGAGCCTAAAACAGATGGTATCCATGTGACATTTGAGGGTGTTAACGGCAATGCGGAAGCGCCTAAAGGTGTGGAAGTGTATGACCGTGTGCTGGTTTCTATCGGCCGCCGCCCTAACGGCAAGAACATCGGTGCCGAAAATGCGGGCGTCGCGGTCGATGATTACGGCTTTATTGCCGTCGATAAGCAGATGCGTACCAATGTGCCGCATATCTTTGCGATTGGCGATATTGTCGGTCAGCCTATGCTCGCGCATAAAGCAACGCATGAAGCTAAAGTCGCGGCTGAAGTGATTGCCGGTGAAAAAGTTGAGTTTGTTGCATCCGTGATCCCGTCAGTTGCCTATACCGACCCTGAAGTGGCTTGGGTGGGCGTGACGGAAACAGAAGCCAAAGCCAAAGGCATTGCCATTGAAAAAGCCAGCTTCCCATGGGCAGCCAGCGGCCGTGCATTATCCATTGCACGTACCGAAGGCACCACCAAGCTGATATTCGATAAAGAAACCCATCGCGTGATCGGCGCCGGTATCGTCGGTACCAATGCCGGTGAATTGCTGGCTGAAGCCGTGCTGGCGATTGAAATGGGCGCAGATGCACATGATTTGGGTCTCACCATTCATGCCCACCCGACTTTGTCTGAAACGGTGTGTTTTGCCGCCGAGATGAAAGAAGGCACGATTACGGATCTTTACATCAAAAAGCGCTAATTTACAGAATCGGTGTCAGTTTTCATTATCGTTTAAGCAACCCACAGGGTCTGTATAGCCCCTGTGGGTTGCTTGCGTAACTATCATGTGCTGATTGAAGCGGTGTTTGTACTGAATCCGGGCCAGCTGTTCCAGCAGCCTTGCTTATTGGCAGCGGACTTCTTTCAGTTCAGCCGCCGGAAAATCCGGTTTTAATTTCTTAAGCTTGGCAATGTCGCTCTCGGTCATGTTGTTAAGTGCAAGGCTGTGGTGCCCTTTACCGTTGCTGCGCAGGGTTTTTTCAAGATTATTAATCCCTTTCTCCCGCAGTTCCCGGATCAGCTTGTCGGCCAGTTGTTCATCTTCAAAGATGCCGAATGAAATAGCGTTTTTCCATTTTTCTTCCTGCACCACAAACAGGTCGTCAACGCCAAGCGCCTTGAATTCTGCGGCTTTTCTTTGTGCTTCGGCTGCAGTTTTTAGTGGCGCTTTATAAACCCAGTATCGTTTGGGTTGGTCTGAATTTTCTTCTTTTGCGGTCGCCTGAATTTCTATTTTGGATAACGCTTTTTGCGCTTTTAAAAGACTGGCGTCAGAGAAAATCCCCCATTGAAAACACATGGCTACAGGCTGTGGCTCGATGACAGCTTGCGGTTCAATGATGGGCCGTGATGGTTCTGCTTTTTTAGGCAGGCTATCGATCTCTGCCTGTGTCAGCAATTTGATTTTATCCGGGTGGATTTCTGTCAGTTTGATTTCCGGTTTGCCTGGCAATATATAAGCAATGTTGAAATAGGCCAGCAAACCTATGTTGATGAGAGCCGATAACCAGAAAAAACGTTTCATTGCATGTCACTTTATATTTTTTATACGTTATATTTTTTATTATAAAGGTAATCAGGCACAAGTTTAAACATGACAGCCATGTTCACGCTGCTGTTTGATTTCAGCTGCCTTGGGCTGAATACATGATTACGCCATGCGGTATTGTCCAGCAAACCAGCCTGGGTGTCTATCATCGCTTTGTTCCCTGCTGTGAGACGTAAACACTGCGAGCCGGTTTCTGGGCGCGGTTCAGTAGCGAGTCTCGCTCATTGCTGAGGCGGTTGTTCAGTCTGGTTGAAATAATCCAGCAGATACAGGCCGTTCAGAACCAGGTTGTCAATGATTACGGTCGGGTTTGTCACGCGGTCAGTGAGGTGGTGCTGGATGACGTCGGCGTCACCGCCGCTCAGGATAATGAAAGGTGTTTGCCAGCATTGTGCTTCCAATGCAGCGGCCATGCGTTCAACGGCGCCGGTGATCGCATTCAATGCCCCGGCATCCATGGCTTGTGCGGTCGATTTTGCAAAAATATTGACGGGAGTGTTCTCAGCGGATTCACGTATTGCGTTTTTAAGCGGCAGCTGTGCCGTACCAACACCAAGGCTCGCTTGCATCAGGCGGATTCCGGGAAGTATCATGCCGCCAAGGAATTCGCCTTGCTGCTTGCTGCCTGATGCGCCATGCAGTGCATCTACAGTGACTGCTGTTCCGGCGTTAACCACTACGCAGGCGGTATGCTTACTGTGCCATGCTGCAATCAGTGCGGCCCAGCGGTCGGTGCCCAGCGTTTCAGGCTCGGCATAACCATTGATGACATTGCAGGCTTCGGGGCTGGCAGTGACACACAGCACCGGCTGGTGATGGCTTGCCAGCAATTTTTCAAGGCGGGAAGCATGGACTTTGCCGGCTACGTTGGAAATAATGACCCGTTCGTAACCTAGTGTTCTGGGGCTAAGGTCAATACCTGCCAACTGGTCATTGGCACACACGCCATTGTGGGTGATTTCACCATTCCGGTTAAATACCGCCCACTTGGTTCTGGTGTTTCCGGCGTCTATAGTCAAAAGCATATTTTTCCAGAGGATTGAACTGGCATTAGCTGCATTCTATCACCAAGTGTTGCAACGGCGGAGCTGCTGCAAACCTGCGTCAGGTTCCGCGCAGGCTGATTTCACCGGATATGAAACGCTGCATGCCGGCTGCGGTTGCGACCAGCAAACTGCCATCCTCGGTAATGCCTTTTACTACACCGTGTATTTCACGGCCATCCGGCATCAGCATGCGTACATCCTTTTCATGGTAGGCGTGGTGTTGCGTCCATTCGTCACGTAATGCAGCAAAACCGCCTTGCTCGAATGCAGTCAATACATCAGCCAGGTGTTTCAGCAATGCAGCCAGCAAGTGGTTAGGGTTAAGTTCGCCATTCAATAGGCTTGCCAGATCTGTCACCGGCTGGTCGATCTGCTGCTTCAGCTTGTCCGGCAGATTCAGGTTGATGCCCATGCCGATTACGGCGGTACTCGGGCCTTCCATGTCTCCTTGCAGTTCAATCAGGATGCCTGCCAGTTTTTTACGGCCGATCAGCACATCATTGGGCCATTTAAGCTGCGTGCCGGTCATGCCAAGCCCATGCAGGCTGCGCATCAGCGCTATGCCTGCGGCCAGGCTCAGGCCCGACAATGCCGATGCCCCGCACTGAAAGCGCCACAGCACGGAAAAAGTCAGGCTTGCGCCTAGTCCCGCATGCCAGCTGCGGCCACGCCTGCCGCGGCCGCCGGTTTGCAGGTTGGCCGCAACGCAGGTGGCGTGCCTGGCTGTGCCGATGTTCTGCATAAGGTAACTGTTGGTAGAGGCTAAGTGGTCATGCACCTCTACGTGCAGTGACGTGCCATATTCATCAAGTGCGCCTGATATGGTTTGCGCATCAAGCAAAGTGACAGGCTGCGGCAGTTTATAGCCGCGTCCCGGTACCGAAAAGATTTCGACGCCCAGTTGTCCCGCATATTGCAGGGCATTCCATACCGTTGCGCGGCTGACATGGAAATGGCGGGCTATCGCTTCGCCGGAATGAAATTTTCCGTCTGCCAGGAGTCTTAAAATAGGAAAGGTGAGGGCGTTCATGACGGCCATGATTTTAGCATAGGCGTTCCGGACCCCATGTAATCAATTTCCTGAGCTAGCCCATACAATACGGCAAGCTGGTGTAAAATAACGGTAACTTAAATTAGAACGTGTTGCCATGTCATCCGAAAAAAATCCAAATAGCGCATCAGCGCCAGCTTCCAATTTTATTCGCGCCATTATTGAAAAAGATTTAGGCCAAAACAGATACGCCGCAAAAAAGTGGGCAGGCAATCCAGGTGATGCACAGCATCATGAGGCCGGCCAGGTTGATTTTGCCAAAATCCGCACACGCTTTCCGCCGGAGCCGAATGGGTACCTGCATATTGGTCATGCCAAATCCATTTTCCTGAATTTTGGCCTGGCGCGTGATTTTGGCGGCATATGCCATATGCGTTTTGATGACACCAATCCGGAAAAAGAAAGCCAGGAGTATGTAGACAGCATTTCAGACGGCGTGAAATGGCTGGGCTTCGGCTGGGAGAATCAAGGTCCGAATGGCACCGAGTCCAATCTTTATTTTGCCAGCGACTATTTTGATTTCATGTACCGCGCGGCTGAAAGCCTGATTGAAAATGGCTGTGCTTATGTAGATGAGCAAAGCGCAGATGAAATGCGCATCAACCGCGGTACACTTACCGAACCAGGCAGGAACTCGCCGTTCCGTAACCGCACTGCGGCTGAGAACCTGGCGCGTTTCCGTGAAATGCGCGACGGCAAGCATGCAGACGGCAGCATGGTGCTGCGCGCCAAGATCGATATGGCATCGCCAAATATCAACATGCGCGACCCCGCGATCTACCGTGTGCGCCGCGCGCATCATCATAACACCGGCGACAAATGGTGCATCTACCCGATGTACACGTTTGCGCATCCGGTAGAAGATGCGCTGGAGCGCGTCACACACTCAATCTGCACACTGGAATTCGAAGACCAGCGCCCATTCTACGACTGGCTGCTGGAGCGGCTGGCCGATGCCGGCCTGCTGGCACATCCGCTGCCCAAGCAATACGAATTCGCGCGTCTGAACCTGACTTATGTCGTGCTTTCGAAACGCAAGCTGATTCAGCTGGTGGAAGAGAAGCACGTGACAGGCTGGGATGATCCGCGCCTGCCGACGCTCGCCGGCGCGCGCCGCCGCGGCTATACAGCGGCCGGTTTCAGGCTGTTTACCGATCGCATCGGCGTCAGCAAAGCTGATTCATGGATCGAATACACGATACTTGAAGACTGCATGCGCGAAGTGCTTAATGTGGATGCAGAGCGCCGCATCGCCGTGCTCGACCCGATCAAGCTGGTGATTGATAACTATCCGGAAGGTCAAAGTGAAGACTGCTTCGCTCCAAATCACCCGTTGAAAGCGGAGTTGGGCAAACGCACCGTGCAATTGTCGAAAGAGCTGTGGATCGAGCGTGAAGACTTTATGGAAGCGCCGAGCAAAGGCTTCTTCAGGCTTACACCAGGCGGCATGGTGCGCCTGCGTTACGGCTACGTAGTGCAATGCACCGGCTGCGAAAAAGATGCAAACGGCAATGTGACCGTAGTGCACTGCGAATACTTGCCCGACACAAAATCCGGCACCCCGGGTTCTGACAGCGTGAAAGTAAAGGGCAACATCCACTGGGTATCGGCGGCACATGCTTACGAGTGCGAAGTGCGCCTGTATGACCGCTTGTTCAAAGAAGCGAACCCAGGCAGCGGTGACCGTGACTTTCTGGATGACATCAACCAGAACTCCGTGCAAGTGATCACGGCACAGCTGGAGCAAAGCCTGCGCGATGCCAGAGCGGAAGACAGCTTCCAGTTCGAGCGTCATGGCTACTTTGTGGCAGACAGTAAAGACAGTGTCGCCGGCAAGCCTGTATTCAACCGTACCGTGACCTTGCGGGACGCATGGCAGAAGTAGCGATGCGGCGTGTAGACCTGGCAAAAGCTTATTACCTGCTTAACCATGGCCCTACCATTCTTGTGACTTCCGCCCATGCCGGCAGGCGCAACATCATGGCCGCGGCATGGAATGTGCCGCTGGATTTTGACCCGCCAAAGCTGATTGTGGTCATAGACAAAAACACCTATACGCGGGAGCTGGTTGAAGCCTCCGGCACTTTTGCGATCAACGTGCCGTGTGTGGCGCAGATAGACACCGTTTATTAGGTCGGCAGCAGTTCAGGCCGAGACCTGGAAGGTACCGATAAATTCACTGAATATCACCTGCAAACTTTCCCTGCCGAAGCAATCGATGCGCCGTTGCTCAAAGGCTGCGTGGCATGGCTGGAATGTAAAGTCATCCCTGAGCCGCATAACCAGAACACTTATGATCTGTTCATTGCCGAAGTGGTGGCTGCCCATGCCGATGAGCGTGTGTTCTCGCAAAATGAACATGGCCAATATCGCTGGCATTTCGAGGGGCATGATGATCTGCGCACGATTCATCATGTGGCAGGAGGCAGTTTTTTTGCCGCCGGTGCCATGCACCAGGCTGGCCATTCCGGTTAAAGTTTGTTACGGTAACCATTTCACTGCGGAAATGCCTTATGAAAAAAACGCGCTTACATGGTCGCAGAAAGCATCATGCCAAGAAAAGCGGCCTGCCGCCGGGCTCCCTGATCTATGTGGGGCCGGGGGATGAGGATGTGACCAAGCTGGCATCGCCCAAGCTGACTTTGATCAGCTATGATGCTGCCGGCCTGTGCGAGAAGATTATTCATGTCGATGAGCTTGCTGCGCTGGATCTGGGGAGTGCAGACAAGCTGTGGCTGAATGTGCATGGTATCCATGACGCTGCTTTGATTAAACAGATTGGCCTGGTGTTCGGTCTGCATCCGCTGGTGCTTGAAGATATCCTGAATACGGAGCAACGCCCCAAACTGGATGAGTATAACCAGTATTTATTCCTGGAAACGCGGCATTTCTATTACGAAAAAGACACCTTGTCAGTCAGCTCCGAGCAGATCAGCATGGTGCTTGGGCATCATTTCCTGCTGACGTTCCAGGAGCGGTCAACCGGTGCATTCGCCCCGGTGCGGGAGCGCCTGCGTGCGGAGCATTCGCCGATGCGCGCGCTGGGTGTGGATTATCTTGCCTATTCGCTGCTGGATAGCATCGTTGATAAATATTTCAATGTGCTGGAAGCCATGGGGGATGACAGCGAAACGCTGGAAGATGCACTCCTTGCCAAGCCGAACATCACGCAACTGCACAGCATACACCAGCTGAAACGGGCAAGCATTGAATTGCGGCGTGTGGTGTGGCCGATGCGTGAAGTGGTCAATCACCTTACCCGTAATGAAAGCGGTTTTTTCAAGGCAGGCACGATCCCTTACCTGCGTGATGTTTATGACCATACGGTTAATTTTATCGAGTCCCTGGAATCTATCCGGGATAGCCTGGGCGGGCTGATGGATATTTACATGACCAGCGTCAGCAACCGTGTGAACCTGGAAGTGCGCGCATTAACCGTGGTTGCCATGCTGTTTATGCCGGCCACCCTGATTGCCGGTATTTTCGGCATGAATTTTCATGATATGCCGTGGGTTGCCGAACCCAATGGCTTCTGGTGGGCCATGGCGGTCATGGGCGGCATAGCCCTGTTCATGCTGATGATCTTCTGGCGCAGGCAGCTGCTGAGCAGCAAGGGTTAAGCAAGACCGGGTCGTTCGCAATGCGGGCTGCCGCTACAGCGTTACTTACCTTTCATCCTTCACCAATTGTGCATATTTTGCCCTTATTTTCGCAGCCTTGGGGGCGGCTACTGCCATGCAGTATGGCTGGAACGGGTTGTTGGCAAAGTAATATTGGTGGTAATCCTCTGCCGGGTAAAATGTTTCTGCGCCGTTTACCTGCGTCACGACCGGGTTCGGCCAGATCCCCTCGGCATTCAGCCGGTTGATCATGGCAACGGTCGCCGCCTTCTGCCCATCATCCTGGCAAAACACCGCAGAGCGGTATTGCGTACCGACATCATTGCCCTGGCGGTTTAACGTGGTGGGGTCGTGCGACACAAAGAATATTTCAAGCAGCGTTTCGAAATCGATGATGGATGCATCAAATGTAATCTGGATCGCTTCGGCATGACCGGTGTCGCCGTTACAGATCTGTTTGTAGCTCGGGTTGGCGGTGTGGCCGCCAATATAACCGGAGACCACTTTGCTGACACCTTTCAGCTGGCTGAAAACCGGTTCGGTGCACCAGAAACAGCCGCCTGCGAATACTGCAATTTGTTCGTTACTCATTTTTTGGACCCTGCCTTGATTTGTGTATATCCTGATTTTAAATCCAACAATATTTAATTGTTTTACCTTAGTCAGTTCAATTCAGCAAAGATTACAATTTTAAGTATGAAATTAAATGCACTTTACGTCGACTTTAACTCCTACTTTGCTTCCGTGGAGCAGCAATTGGTTCCGGAGTTGCGCGGGAAACCGGTTGGTGTGCTTGCCGTCATGGCAGAAACCACCTGCTGTATTGCCGCGAGTTACGAGGCCAAGGCATTCGGCGTCAGAACCGGAACGATCGTCAGCGATGCGCGCAAAATGTGCCCCGGCATCATTTTTGTAGAGGCGCGCCCGCCGGTTTATGTGCAATACCACCATCAGCTGGTTGAAATGGTCGAAAGCTGTGCGCATGTAGAAAAGGTGCTTTCAATCGACGAAATGGTATGCAAGCTGACCGGCAGCCAGCAATTGCCGGAAAATGCGCTGAAGCTGGCTGCAAAAATCAAACAGGCAATTGCCGCCAATGCGGGTGATTACATTAAATGTTCTATCGGTATCGCCCCCAATACTTTCCTGGCGAAAGTGGCTTCCAATATGCAGAAGCCGGATGGCTGCGTGCTGATTGAGCCACACGAGCTGCCGCAGCGTTTGTATGCGCTGAAATTACGCGACTTGAACGGCATAGGCAAGCAGATGGAAGCGCGCCTGAACCGTTATAAGATCACGACCGTTGAGCAGTTGTATGCAGCGAACCGCCAGCAACTGCAAACCGCGTGGGGTAGTGTCGAAGGTGAGCGCATGTATGACAAGCTGCGTGGAATTGAACCGCATTACGTCAAAAATGCACGCAGCAGCCTGGGACATTCCCATGTGCTGCCGCCTGAGCAGCGTAATGAAGCAGGTGTCAGGGCGGTGCTGCACCGCTTGCTGCAAAAGGCCTGCATGCGTATGCGCAGCTATGACTTATTAACCTCGCGCATCAGCGTGAAAATCAAGTTCCGGAATATGCCGAGCTGGCTCATGGAAAGTGCGCTTTCACCAACCGACAACACTTTGCAGCTGATCCATGCGCTTGAGCAGTTCTTGCAGCATTACCCCGAGACCCGGCATGAGCCTTATGCAGTAGGCGTGTCTTTTTCAGGTTTGTTAACTGCTGATGAGGCTGCACGTGACCTGTTTCAGGTGACCCCGCTGGAAAACGTGCAGAAACTTAACAAGGCGATTGATACCTTGAATCTGAAGTTCGGTAAAAATACCATCTACTTTGGCGGCGCACATGAAGCCCTGAAAGATGCGCCGATGCGCATTGCATTCAATCACATTCCGGATCTGGTCGTAGAGGGTGATGAGGCCGATGACAGCTCATGAAAATCATGAGTTACAAATATTAACAACTCTTCTGTAAGCCATATCCAGTGAAGCACCGTTGAACGGCTACCTGCATGATTCACAAAGATGCAGAAACCGGATCGCCAGGTTTCATTTTAGGTGTGCAAATAGCTTGATAAAAACAGGCAATAAAGGAGAAGTTAAATGCGTAGTTTCGAGTTGAACGTTGTAAATGTCCTGCGAGTTTCCATGCTGGCGCCGGCTTGTGTGGCAGCTGCATTTGCAACGCCGGCACTGGCAGATGACCAGTATATGGACACAGCGCGGGTGCTTTCAGTGACGCCGCAGACAGAACGTGTGAATGTGCCGCGTGAGGAATGCCGCACAGAATATCAGCAGCAGAGTTACAGCCGTGACAGCGACCATTCCATTGCCGGTGCCGTCATCGGCGGTGTTGCAGGTGGCCTGTTAGGCAGTACTGTTGGCCGCGGCAGTGGCCGTGTGGCAGCGGCAGCCGTGGGTGCCGGCGTAGGCGCCATCGCAGGTGACCGTATCGCCAATAATAGAAATAATGTTGTGACGACACGTACGGTCCCGGTGCAATCCTGCTATCAGGTTGATAACTGGCAAACGGTGACTTCCGGTTATCTGGTGGCGTACGAATATAACGGCAGAACCTACAATACGGTTACCGCTGAGCATCCGGGTAGATATATTGATGTCAATGTTGCGGTTGCGCCCAATAGCCGGGTAGTGTCACAAGTGGGCTATCTTGAACCTGGGTATTACGAAAAGCCGGGCAAACGTAAAGGTCATGGCAGAGATCGTGGCTGGGATGACAGGGATGACCGGGAGTACCGTGATGCGTACCGTTATTATTAGAATCATTTACATGTAGTTTGTGCCGTCAATATCCCCGGCAGCTTTAACAGGCTGCCGGGTTTTTTATGGCTTTTCGCGTAGATTTGCCCCTGTTGCCGCGACTTACAAGTAAAATTGCAGCTAATCTAATTTCTGCAAATGGACCCCGTGAAACTTACCGTAGATTGCGCTTTGGGCAATAGCCTGCTCGCCCTGGCTGGTGATAGTGCTTTGGCGCGCTTGCTATCAAAGGCAAGCGTCAGGCTGCTGGATTTGCCGCTGGAGGCGGTAATCTGCATGCAGCATGGGCTGGCAGCCGGGCCGGATTATCCAATTGCGCCAATCGCGGCACATGCGGATGGCCTGGCTGTAGGGGATGCCTACTGGCTGCGCGCGGATCCGGTGCATCTGCTTTTGCAGCGCGACAGCTTCAGCCTGAGCGAACCTGTTCCCTTGCCGGTGACGCACGCACAGGCCGAGCTGATGATCGCCACCCTGAACCGCCATTTTAGTCGGGATGGCATGACGTTCTTCACCGGCAGGTCCGGCGCTTGGTATGTCCGCCTGGACAAGACTCCTCAGATACAGACCACCTTGCCTTGTGTTGTGCTGGACAGGAATGTCTATCCATTCATGCCGCAGGGTGCCGATGCCCCGGTCTGGATTTCATACCTGAATGAAATCCAGATGCTGCTGCATGACCACCCGGCTAACATGCAGCGTGAATCCGGGCACCAGGCGGTGATTAATAGCGTATGGTTTTCCGGCGGCGGTGTGATGCCGCAGCAGCCAGCCGGAAATGATGTTGATCGGTTTGTTGCAAGCAGCCCTTTCTACCATGGCCTCGCGCAGTGGTCCGGTGTGACGGTACAGCTTGTACCGCCACTAGCTGAACTGTTTCGGCACTCAGGCGATAGCCTGCATGTGCGGCTGGAGCTGCCGGGGCAGCATGTGTCCGATGATATGCACTTCGACGCGATATATGATGCGTTAAGAGCCGGAAAAATCAGGCAGCTGACATTAAACCTGGGTTGTTATGAGAAGACGCTGACGGTTACACTGCGGCCGGTCGATACCTGTAAATTCTGGCGCAGCCGTAAACCTGTCAGTACTTATTTTAAAGATGACGGTTCAAAATGACAGTGATCAAACAGCGCCCCGTTTCGCAAATTGCCGCCGATTCTTTACAAAGTGCTGGCCTCACGCCGCTGATGTCACGCCTTTTTGCTGCGCGCGGCGTGGCGGATATCGCGCAGGTTTCCGTTAATTTAAGTGGTTTGCTGCCTCCGCATACGCTCACGAATAACCGCAGGATGGCTGGATTGCTGGCGGATGCGATCCAGGCCGGTAAAAAGCTGCTGGTGGTCGGCGATTACGATGCCGATGGCGCTACAGCAACCGCAGTTGCCGTTAAAGGCTTGCGTGCATTCGGTGCGGATGTGGGCTTTCTGGTTCCGAACCGTTTTGAATACGGGTACGGCTTGACGCCGGAAATCGTAGCGCTTGCGGCCGCACGGAAACCGGATCTGATCATTACCGTAGACAACGGCATTGCCAGTGTTGATGGCGTGGCTGCTGCCAATGCGCTTGGCATGCAGGTGCTGATTACCGATCACCACCTGCCGGGGCTGGAAACGCCGCAGGCGGCCTGCATCATCAACCCGAATCAGCATGGATGCAGCTTTGCCAGCAAGAACCTGGCGGGTGTGGGCGTCATGTTTTATGGTTTGCTGGCCTTGCGTGCAGAATTTCGCGAGCGCGGTGTTTATGCGCAGCAAGCGGAGCCTAACCTGACGGAACTGCTTGACCTGGTGGCTTTGGGTACAGTGGCGGATCTGGTGAAGCTGGATGAGAATAACCGCATATTGGTAGAGCAGGGCCTGCGCAGGATCCGCGCCGGTGCGTGCTGTGACGGTATTGCGGCCTTGTTGCGGATCGCCGGTCGCGAGCCTGCAAGAGCCACGGCGCAGGATCTGGGCTTTTATGTGGGCCCCCGCCTGAATGCCGCAGGGCGCCTGGATGATATGACGCTGGGGATTCAGTGTCTGCTTGCCGGCTCGGAGGCGGAGGCCGCGCAAATGGCGCAGCAGCTTCACAGCTTGAACCTGCAGCGGCGCAGCATCGAAGCCGATATGCAGGATGGTGCCAATGTTGCGCTGGATGAAATCGAGATGGAAAGCCAGTATTCCATCAGCATGTTCCAGCCGGATTGGCATCAGGGCGTCATCGGAATTTTAGCTTCACGCATCAAGGAGCAGTATCATCGGCCGGTCATTGCCTTTGCAGATGCCCAACAAACGATTGATGGGCATGGCCTGCTCAAAGGTTCCGGGCGCTCGATCCCCGGTTTGCATCTGCGTGATGCGCTTGATCTGTTAAGCAAGCATCAGCCGGACCTGATCCTGAAATTCGGCGGCCATGCCATGGCTGCCGGCTTAACGATAAAAAGCGATGATTTTGAACTGTTCAAGCATGGTTTTGAGGCGGTAGTCAGAAGCCTGATTACAGAAGCGGATCTGGAATCTGTGCTGGAAGTGGATGGTGGCCTGGCTGTGCAGGATATGACATTCCAGACTGCGCAGCTGTTGGAGAACCAGGTATGGGGGCAGGGTTTTGCACCGCCTTTGTTTTTTGGTGAGTTTGAAGTGCTTGCGCAGCGGGTACTTGCCGAAAAGCACTTGAAGCTGACGTTAAAGCCGTTATCCGGTCAGACGGTTCAGCATCATTCTGGCATGCAGGTGGATGCCATTTATTTTAACCGGACTGATGTGCCCGGTCATCGTATCCAGGCGGCTTATCAGCTGCAAACCAACAGTTATAATGGTGCGCAGAAGGTGCAGCTGAACCTGCGCTACGTCAGCGGGTAATCAAAACGGGATTGGGGCATATTATGGATAATCGCCAGGCTGATCAGCACTTGTTGGTGGAAAGCATGTTTTATCATACGCTGCCGCCGCGTCAACGCGATGCGCACAAAGGCAGCTGTGGCAGTGTTGCGGTTATCGGCGGCGATGAAAGCATGGTCGGCGCTGTGCTGCTGGCCGCGCGTGCCGCACTGTACAGCGGGGCGGGCCGGGTGTATGCCGCAATGCTCAGTAAACATGCACCGTCCGTAGATATGCTCCAGCCGGAAATCATGATGCGCAGCCCTGCGGCGCTGGCGCACCTCAAGCAGCTTGACTGTGTTGCAATCGGGCCAGGCCTTGGGCAGTCCGTTGCGGCGATTGAGTTGCTTATCTTGTGGCTGACCGAACCGGCCGGGCAAGATACACCCATGGTACTGGATGCCGATGCACTGAATCTGGTGGCTGAGCATGTGCACCTGGCCAAGCTGCTTAAGGGCAGGCGGGCGCAGACCGTGATTACGCCGCATGTGGCTGAGGCGGCGCGGCTGTTGGGAACCGAGGTTGAGTTCGTGCTGAATAACCGCATTGATACGGCTTTAAGGCTGGCCGAAGCTTTCAAGGTGACTTGTGTGCTTAAGGGTGCGGACAGCATCTGCGCACATCATGACGGCACTCTTTTTGTAAATAGCACCGGCAATCCGGCACTTGCCAGCGGCGGTACCGGCGATGTGCTGACCGGGCTTGTTGCCAGCCTGATTGCACAGGGCGTTGCACCGCTGGCTGCCGCAAAGCTGGGGGTTTTTGCACATGGGCTGGCGGCGGACAACCTGGTGGCAAAAGGTGTTGGCCCCAGAGGCGTGACTGCTTCGGAGGTGCTGCATGAAGTGCGCGATGTGCTCAATCGGCTAAGCCGGCATGGGTGATGCAGTCACGGCGTATTTATTTCAGCTGCCAGCGTAGCCATGTAAACAGGATATTGCCATTGTCCCGGCCGCCGAAGATGTAAGCGGATTGCAGTGCCAACTGTTTGTATTCAATCGAAGCTACGGGAGCCAGTACGGGTAGTGGCAGGTAGTTGAAATCTTTACGCAAGGTGAGTCCGGCCGTATAGCCGGCGCCCAACCGGAATTCATCAGTAGGTCGCCACATTTTCTGGAATGCGTAACCGGCTACCGGCTCCATGTCGTTGTGCGAGTCGGCAAACGCCATCATATAAAGGCTGTGCCAGTCACCATCGCGGTCATACCTGTATTTGCCTATACCCAAGCCCCAGGGCTGTTCGTTGTAGCCGTCAATTTTTTCTGAGCTGTAGTAATGGCGGTTATGCCAGGTGCTGACTGGAACGAACAGTTCGTAATCGTCAGCTGCCCAGGTCTGGGATAGGGTATCTTTAATATAGCTATAAGTGCTGCCGGATTGGGGTTCGTCCGCATGCGAGAGAGGAGGCGGTAGCAGGAGAGCGACCAGTGCGGCCGATAGGTAAAATCGTTTCATGTTGGAATGCTGCAAATATTCATCATCGTTAATTTTAAACTATACAGGGTTTTCATTGGATGCCGGATCCATCTTAATGTAAATACGCTACAAATGTGAATCTCTGATTAGCTAACCGGACAAGATGCGCTACAATTACGCAATATTATAGTAAGGCTAATATTGCGGTGTTGCCTGCCCATTACAGCGCTCAGTACTCTGGCTGGAATTGGGGCTGAGGCTGTATTTGGATTTAAGAAAAATTAGGGATAGCATGCATCGAAAACTAGTGGTTGCCAATTGGAAAATGCATGGCAGCTTGGCTGCAAATCAGCAGTTGCTGGAAGGATATATTCAACGGTTAAAACCGTTGGAAAATGTTGATGTGGTCGTTTGTGTCCCTTACCCATACCTTGGGCAGGCGCAGTCATTATTGCAGGGAACTTCCATTGCATGGGGTGCGCAGAATCTGAGCAAAGATCTGGCAGGGGCCTATACCGGTGAAGTTAGTGTTGCGATGCTGCAGGACTTTGGTGCAACTCATGTCATTGTGGGGCACTCTGAGCGGGCGACTGCTTATTGCGAATCTGATGAAAATATCGCGACAAAATTCATGCAGGCCAAGTCGCATGCGCTTACGCCGATTCTGTGCGTGGGTGAAACGCTGATTGAACGCGAAGCCGGTGTGATGGAAATGGTTGTTGCCAAGCAGATCGACACCATTATCAGCATGTATGGCGCATCGATGTTTGCGGGTGCGGTAGTTGCGTATGAACCGATATGGGCAATCGGTACGGGTTTGGCAGCTACACCCGAGCAGGCGCAGGCTATGCATGAGTTTATCCGGGGAAGAATCGCCGCCCACGATAAAGATGCTGCAAATAGCTTGAAAATCCTTTATGGGGGCAGCGTAAATTCCCAAAATGCGGTACAATTATTCGTTATGCAGGATATTAATGGCGGTTTGATCGGCAGGGGCTCGTTAAACGCTGAAGAATTTGAGGGAATATGCCGCGCAGCGAACTGATTTCAGCCTTGAGTTAAGGTGTTTCAGGTCTAAATTTTGATTGGGCTGGCTGGCGTTAAAGGTTAAAAATGGAAAAATTGGTTTTAGTGATTCATGTGTTGGCTGCTATTGGTGTAATTGGCCTGGTGCTTTTACAGCATGGCAAGGGTGCGGATATGGGCGCATCCTTCGGTAGCGGTGCATCTGGAAGTCTGTTTGGCGTATCCGGATCTTCTAACTTCATGAGCCGTGCAACTGCGGGTTTTGTTGTGGTGTTTTTTACCACAAGCCTGGCGCTTGCTTATATGGCAAGCAATAAGGCTGGGCATGTGAGTGTGGTGAAATCGCATGCGGGTCAGGTGGTTGGTGCTGAAAAAGCGGTGCCTGCTGCCAAGCCTGAAGCGCCTGCTGCTGAGGTTGTGCCTAAGTAATTGAAGTATTGGGCGTTTGCCCAAAAATGCCGTCGTGGTGGAATTGGTAGACACGCTATCTTGAGGGGGTAGTGACGAAAGTCGTGAGAGTTCGAGTCTCTCCGTCGGCACCAGATGTTGGTAATGTTGTCGGTATGTATCGGCAATGTGTTGTTTGAGTGGTGGTTGGTTGTTTCTGGCAGTTTGGTTGTTTATGAAAAGTGTCTTTGTCATTAAAGTGTGATGAAGCCAAGTGAAAATGATGTTTTTACGTATTTGTAAATTTATTTATTGCGATAGTGTGATTCAGTCTGGGGTTTTCCGGTGCTAGAAAATTATTACCCGATATTGTTGTTTATTCTTGTTGGTCTGGGTGTGGGTGTCGGCCCGTTGGTTCTGTCGAGGCTGGTCTCTCCGAGCAAGCCTGATTCTCAAAAAAATTCTCCTTATGAGTGCGGCTTTGAAGCGTTTGAAGATGCGCGTATGAAATTCGACGTGCGCTACTATCTGGTTGCCATTCTGTTTATTCTTTTCGATCTTGAAATTGCATTTTTATTCCCATGGGCTGTAGTGCTGCAGGAAATTGGCCTGTTTGGATTTGTTTCCATGATGATATTTTTGGGTGTGCTCGTGATTGGCTTTATCTATGAGTGGATGAAGGGTGCGCTGGAGTGGGATTGATTTCTGGCTTTGGGGCAGGTGGCGAAAATCAAAACCTGCTCTGTCAGATTCAAACTGCTGTACCGGCTTGCGCTGCCTGGGCTTCACCTCCTTGTCCTTTTTGATTTTGAAACGAAATTATTCGTATGAGTATTGAAGGTATTTTAGAAAAAGGTTTTGTCACCACTACGCTGGATACGGTGATTAACTATACGCGTACCGGTTCCTTATGGCCGATGACCTTTGGCCTTGCCTGCTGTGCGGTTGAGATGATGCATGCGGGTGCGTCACGTTACGATCTGGATCGTTTTGGCATTGTGTTCCGTCCAAGTCCTCGGCAGTCTGATGTGATGATCGTGGCCGGCACCCTGGTCAACAAGATGGCACCGGCACTGCGGAAGGTGTATGACCAGATGGCTGAGCCGCGTTGGGTGATCTCGATGGGGTCGTGTGCGAACGGCGGCGGTTATTACCATTATTCATACGCTGTGGTGCGAGGCTGTGATCGCATAGTTCCTGTGGATGTATACGTGCCGGGCTGTCCGCCAACGGCAGAGGCGCTGCTCTATGGTATCGTGCAGTTGCAGAAGAAGATCAAACGTACCAGCACCATCGCCCGCTAGAATTCAGATACGAAATCAAGAGAATATGTCAGCTAAATTAGATCAGTTATCGGCCAGTTTGAAAGCTGTGCTGGGTGAAAAGATCACCAGGCAGGTAGTAGCGCTGGATGAGGTCACCATTGAGTGTAAATCGTCGGATTACCTGGAAGTCTGCCAGTTGCTGCGTGACGATGCCAGTTTGAAATTTGAGCAGTTGATTGATTTATGCGGTGTAGATTACCAGGAGTATGGCGATGGCAGTTACGATGGCTTGCGTTATGCGGTCGTCAACCATTTTCTCTCTGTGAGCTTGAACCAGCGCTTGCGTTTGCGCGTGTTTGCTGCAGATGAAGACTTTCCGATCCTGCCGACTTTGGTCGATCTGTGGCCTGTCGCCAACTGGTTCGAACGTGAAGCGTTCGACCTGTATGGCATCATGTTCGAAAACCATCCTGACCTGCGCCGTCTGCTTACAGACTATGGTTTTGTGGGTCATCCATTCCGTAAAGATTTCCCAATGATAGGTAACGTTGAAATGCGTTATGATCCAGAGCAGCAGCGTGTGATTTATCAGCCTGTTTCAATCGAACTTCGCAACAATGTCCCGAGAGTCATCCGCAGCGAAGGAGCGCACAATGGCTGAGATTCGTAATTACACGATGAACTTTGGCCCGCAGCACCCGGCTGCGCACGGCGTGCTGCGTCTGGTTCTGGAGCTGGATGGCGAGGTGATCCAGCGTGCCGATCCGCATATCGGCCTGTTGCACCGCGGTACTGAAAAACTGGCTGAGAATCGCACTTATCTGCAGAGCGTGCCGTACATGGACAGGCTGGACTATGTTTCCATGATGTCCAACGAGCACGCTTATGTCATGGCCATCGAGAAAATGCTGGGTCTGGAAGTGCCGGTTCGCGCCCAATATATCCGCGTCATGTTTGATGAGATCACCCGTGTTCTGAATCACCTGCTGTGGCTGGGTGCGCACGCGCTGGATGTGGGTGCGATGACGGTTTTCCTGTATGCGTTCCGTGAACGTGAAGACCTGTTCGATGTATATGAGGCTGTGTCCGGCGCGCGTATGCACGCTGCTTACTATCGTCCAGGCGGCGTTTACCGCGATCTGCCTAATGTGATGCCGCAATATGAGGTGTCGCCGTTCCGTAATGCTAAAACCGTAAAAGCGCAGAATGAGAACCGCCAGGGTTCATTGCTCGATTTTATCGAAGATTTCACCAAGCGTTTCCCGGCCTATGTGGATGAGTATGAAACACTGCTGACAGATAACCGTATCTGGAAACAGCGTACCGTCGGTATCGGCGTGGTCACTCCTGAACGGGCGCTGGCGCTGGGGATGACTGGCCCGATGCTGCGTGGTTCCGGCATTGAGTGGGATCTGCGTAAAAAGCAGCCTTATGAAGTTTATGCTGATCTGGATTTTGATATTCCGGTCGGCGTGAATGGTGACTGTTACGATCGCTATCTGATCCGTGTTGAAGAAATGCGCCAATCGAATCGTATCATCAAGCAGTGCGTGGATTGGCTGCGCAAGAACCCAGGTCCTGTCATTACGGCTGACCATAAAGTTGCGCCGCCTGACCGTGAAGGTATGAAAACCAACATGGAAGACCTGATTCATCATTTCAAACTGTTTACAGAGGGTTTTCATGTGCCTGCAGGTGAGGCTTATGCGGCTGTTGAGCACCCGAAAGGTGAGTTCGGTATTTACATGGTTTCAGATGGTGCCAATAAGCCTTATCGCCTGAAAATACGCGCACCTGGCTTCCCGCATCTGGCGGCGCTGGATGAGATGACCAGAGGTCACATGATTGCTGACTTGGTGGCTATCATCGGTACCCAGGATATTGTATTTGGCGAAATAGACCGATGAGATATTTTTTGTTCCGCTGTGTCGGCGTTAATCGGCGGTTTTAAAGAATTTAGATTTGAATAGACCATAAATGTTAAGTCCAGAAGCTATTGAAAAAATTGATTACGAACTGACCAAATATCCGGCTGACCAGCGTCAGGCAGCGGTGATGAGCGCATTGCGCATCGTGCAGACCGAGCGTGGTTGGCTTTCAAAAGAGAGCATTACGGAAGTGGCGCAATATTTGGGCATGCCTGAGATTGCAGCAATGGAAGTGGCTACTTTCTACAATATGTATGACTTGAGTCCGGTAGGTCAGTATAAGGTCACCATCTGTACCAATATCTCCTGCATGCTGCGCGGATCCGATGAGATCGTGAATCACTTGCAGACAAAGTTGGGTGTAGGCTTTAATGAAATCACCCCGGATGGAAAATTCTGCCTCAAAGAGGGGGAGTGCATGGGCTGCTGCGGCGGTGCGCCTTTGATGCATGTGAACAACACGCAGATGCATGAGTTTCTGACCACTGAAAAAGTGGATGCGATTTTAGAAGAATTAAATCAAAGGGGGCTGAAATAATGGTTACCTCTGCGAGACCAGTCGTAAAGACGGATCTGACAGGCCAAACGCTGGTTACCCTGCGTACGCTGACCGAAGAAAATCCGGCGTCATTAGATACGTATCTTAAATTAGGTGGCTATGCGGCATTGAAGCGCATCGTTACTGAAAAGGTAAAAGCGACGGACATTATCACCGAAGTCAAAACTTCAGGTTTGCGTGGCCGTGGCGGGGCGGGTTTTCCTACCGGCCTTAAATGGAGCTTCATGCCGCGCTATTTCGACGGCGTGAAATACCTGGTGTGCAATACCGATGAAGGTGAGCCGGGTACGTTCAAAGATCGCGACATCATTCGCTACAACCCGCATCAGCTGATCGAAGGCATGGCGATCGCCGCCTACACACTGGGTGCGCGCGTCGGTTACAACTACATACACGGTGAAATCTGGCAGGATTACGAAACGTTTGAAGCCGCTTTGCATGAGGCTCGGGCTGCCGGTTACCTGGGTGAGAACCTGTTCGGCACCAATTTCAGTTTTGACCTGTATGCAGTGCATGGTTACGGTGCCTATATCTGCGGCGAAGAAACCGCATTGATTGAGTCCATCGAGGGCAAAAAAGGCCAGCCACGCTTCAAACCGCCATTTCCCGCCAGCTACGGCGTTTTTGGCAAGCCGACCAATGTAAACAATACTGAAAGTTACACCAGTATTCCATGGATTATGCAGAATGGCGGACAGGCATTTGCGGATCTGGGTGTGGCGAACTCCGGCGGTACAAAATTGTTCTCGATTTCCGGACATATCGAAAAGCCGGGCAATTATGAAGTCAAAATGGGTATGCCGTTCGCTGAACTGCTGGCAATGACCGGCGGTGTCTGGAAAGGGCGCAAATTAAAAGCGGTCATTCCAGGCGGTCCATCAACAGCCGTCGTGCCGGCATCAGTCATGCTGGAAACGACCATGGATTATGACGGATTGAGCAAAGCCAGGTCCAGTATCGGTGCCGGCTCCATGATCGTGATGGATGACAGCACATGCATGGTGAAAACCTTGCACCGCCTGTCTTATTTCTTCTATGAAGAGAGCTGCGGCCAGTGTACGCCATGCCGTGAAGGTACCGGCTGGGTGTATCGTGTGCTGGATCGTATTGTTAATGGTCAGGGCAAGATGGAAGACCTGGATCTGCTGACGGACATCAGCAATAACATTTCAGGCCGCACCATTTGCGCCCTGGGTGAGGCGGCTGCTACGCCTGTATTAAGTTTTATCAAACATTTCCGTCCTGAATTCGAGTATTACATTCAGCACGGCAAGAGCATGGTTGACGGTAAATGACAAATCTATTTATTGCGTACATTGCATTAAATAAATTTTAGAGATTGATTAAATGTTAAATATTGAAATAGATGGCAAGTCAGTAGAAGTCGAACACGGCAGCACCATTATTGATGCTGCGGACAAAATCGGTGTTGCGATTCCGCGTTTCTGCTACCACCCGAAACTTTCTGTGGCTGCCAACTGCCGCATGTGCCTGGTGCAGGTTGAGAAATTCAACAAGCCATTGCCAGCCTGCGCGACGCCAGTTGCAGATGGTATGAAGATTTTTACGCGCTCAAAAGCTGCGATTGAAGCGCAGCAGAGCGTGATGGAGTTCCTGCTGATCAATCACCCGCTGGATTGCCCGATCTGTGACCAGGGCGGCGAGTGTGATTTGCAGGACATCGCCGTAGCCTATGGTGCCAGCGGCTCACGCTACACTGAAGAAAAACGCGTTGTGTTCAATAAGAATATCGGGCCTTTGGTGAGCACCGATATGACACGCTGCATTCAATGTACGCGTTGTGTACGCTTCCTCAAAGAGGTAGGCGGCATGCAGGAACTCGGTATGGTTGGCCGCGGCGAGCATGCTGAAATTACGGCATACGTTGATAAAAGCGTTAACTCAGAGCTGTCGGGAAACATTATTGACTTATGTCCGGTAGGCGCATTGACCAGCAAGCCATTCCGCTACTCTGCCCGCAGTTGGGAGCTGACACGCCGTCCAAGCATCGCGCCGCATGACGGCCTGGGTTCGCATATTGAAGTGCAGGTTAAAGATAACAGAGTCATGCGTGTAGTTCCGCGTGAAAAAGAGAGCATCAATGAATGCTGGCTATCAGACCGCGATCGTTTCTCATACGAAGGCCTGAATAGTCCCGACCGCCTGAAGGCGCCAATGATCAAACACAATGGCGCATGGGTTGAAACAGACTGGAAAACCGCGCTGGAATTCGCCGCCGGCCAGCTGAAAGACATCACCAATGAATTTGGCAGTGAGGCGTTGGGCGTTCTGGTTTCACCAAACAGCACTATGGAAGAAGGTTACCTGGTTAAAAAACTGGCGAATGGCTTAGGCTGCGGCAACGTAGACTATCGTCTGCGCCAGACTGATTTCAGGCTGGACGGCAAGCGTCAGGGTACGCCCTGGATGGGCTGCAATATTCAGGAGATTGAAGACCTGGACCGTATCCTGGTGATCGGTTCAAACCTGCGCAACGAGCACCCGTTGCTGGCGCAGCGTTTCCGTAAGGCCGTTGCCAATGGCGCCGAACTTTCAATCGTGAGCCCGCTGGATAATGACCCGCTGATGGATGTTGCGCATAAAGTGGTTGTGCGCCCGAATGACATGGTGAATGTGCTGGGGCAGATTCTGAAAGCGATGTCCGGTTTGCAGCGCCTGTCACTTTGCCTGCCGCCGTCACTGACTGCATTGCTGGAAGATATCAAGGTGCGTCCGAATACACAGGCGATCGCCGAAAGCCTGGCCGGCCATGGTAAAGATTATGACCTGGTGGCGCCAAGGGTGGGCCTGTTCCTGGGCAACATGGCATTGAGCGATCCGCGTTTTACCGAAATGTACAGCATGATGGAAGCGATTGGCGGTATTTCTGGCGCCAAAGGCGGCATCTTGCCGGCAGCCGCAAACAGTACCGGTATGCACCTGATGGGCGTCATGCCATCAAGCACCGGCATGCATGCACGTGCCATGCTGGAAGTGCCGCGCAAAGCGTACCTGCTGCTGAATGTGGAGCCGGAGCTGGATTGCCAGCATGCTGCACTGGCAAAAGCGGCGATGGAAAAAGCTGAATGCGTGATTGCGTTGACTGCGTTTAAATCAGAAGCGCTGGAACATGCAGACATCCTGCTGCCGATAGCGCCGTTTACGGAAACATCTGGAACCTTCATGAGCATGGAAGGCCGTGTGCAGAGCTTTGCCGCTGCCGTCAGGCCGCTGGGCGAATGCCGCCCAGCCTGGAAAGTGCTGCGTGTGCTTGCCAATACACTGGGCTTACAAGGTTTTGACTATGAGTCAAGCGAACAGGTCAAAGACGCCGTGTTTGCCGGCGAGAAGCCTTCATCGGTGGTATGGCGCAGCCTGAACAACAACCTGAAGGAACTGGTGGAAATTCAGGTCAATATCAAAAAAGAAGGCCTGCAGCGTATCGGTGAAGTGCCGCAATATGAGTCTGATCCTATCGTGCGCCGTTCTGCACCATTGCAGAAAACAAAATACAATATCACGCCGATGGCACGCATGTGTGCCGCACAGTTGGCAGCGTTAGGCCTGACCGAAGGTGAAAAGGTGCTCGTGAAACAGGATAACGGCAGTGCAGTGCTTACCGTACGCCTGGATAACCATGTAGCGATGGGGTGCGTACGCGTTGCTGCTGCGCATGAAGATACCGTTGGCCTGGGTGACCTGATGGGGGATATCACAGTTGAAAGACTCCCGTCATCACAAGTGCAGGCCGATAAAACAACATTGACAGAAGAGCGTGCCTAATGGAATGGTTGGCAAATCTATTCGGTAGTTACTGGCCTGGTGTGGAACTCACGGGCTGGACTTTGATTAAAATCGTGGCGATTGTCGCACCGCTGATGGGTGCCGTTGCTTACCTGACCTTGGCCGAGCGTAAAGTCATCGGCTATATGCAGGTACGTATCGGGCCTAATCGTGTGGGGTATTTTGGTTTGCTGCAGCCGCTGGCTGACGGTATCAAGCTGCTGTTCAAGGAAGTGGTATTGCCTACGGCAGCCAATAAAGGGCTGTTCCTGCTGGGACCGGTACTGGCGATCGCACCGGCTTTTGCAGCGTGGGCAGTGGTGCCGTTCGACATGAACATGGTACTTGCCGATATCGATGCAGGCTTACTGTATATCCTGGCGATGACTTCTGTTGCCGTTTACGGCGTGATTATTGCGGGTTGGGCTTCCAACTCCAAGTATGCGTTCCTCGGTGCCATGCGTTCGGCAGCGCAGATCGTTTCTTATGAAATTGCCATGGGTTTTGCGCTGGTGGGCGTGCTGATGTGTGCAAACAGCCTGAATCTCGGCAAGATTGTCATGGGTCAGTCCGGCGGTTTGCTGCATTGGTATTTCCTGCCATTGTTCCCGCTGTTTGTCGTGTATTTCATCAGTGCGGTGGCTGAGACCAACCGTGCCCCGTTTGACGTTGCCGAAGGCGAGTCCGAGATCGTTGCGGGTTTCCACGTTGAGTATTCAGGCATGGCGTTCGCGGTGTTCTTCCTGGCTGAGTATGCCAACATGATCCTGGTTTCCATGCTGGCGGCGCTGATGTTCCTTGGCGGCTGGCTGTCACCGGTGTCATTCATTCCGGACAGCTTCCTATGGCTGCTGGCGAAAGTCGGTTTCCTGCTATTCCTGTTCCTGTGGTTCAGGGCTACATTCCCGCGCTACCGTTATGACCAGATCATGCGCCTGGGCTGGAAAGTATTTATCCCCATTACGATCGTCTGGATTGTATTTGTAGGCGGTATGATGCAAACCCCTTGGGCACACCTGTTTCACTAGGCTCCGCGAGGCAGGCGTAACGATTAGGCTTTGATGATTAGAAAAACATGATTAAATCAATTAAACAGACACTTGGCAGCTTGATGCTGTGGGAACTGCTGAAAGGCATGGCACTCACGGGACGCTACTTTTTTGCACCAAAAATCACGGTGCAATATCCGGAAGAAAGCACGCCGCAGTCAAACCGTTTCCGCGGTTTGCATGCGCTGCGTCGATATCCCAACGGCGAAGAGCGTTGCATCGCATGTAAATTATGCGAAGCCGTTTGCCCGGCCATGGCAATCACGATCGAATCCGAACAGCGTGAAGACAACACACGTCGCACCACGCGCTATGACATCGATTTGACCAAATGCATTTTCTGCGGCATGTGCGAAGAGTCATGCCCAGTAGACTCCATTGTCGAGACCCGCGTATTCGATTATCACGGTGAACAGCGCGGCGACCTGATCTATACCAAGGAAATGCTGCTGGCAGTTGGTGATAAGCATGAAAAACAGATTGCGGCTGACCGCGCGCAAGATAAACAATTTAGATAGAAAGGCAGTGAAGTGTGAACTAGAGAATATGAAATGCCGATGTGTACAGGGTTTCATTTTTCAATTTTCATTTTTCACGGAGTTTAGATGACATTTTTTGGCTTACCTTTTCAAGACATAGTGTTTTATACACTAGCCGCCATTTTGCTATATGCCGGCCTGCGTGTAATCACCACTCGCAACCCTGTGTATGCAGCGCTGTACCTGGTGCTGGCGTTCTTTACGGCAGCCGGTATCTGGCTGCTGCTGCAGGCTGAGTTCCTGGCTATCGTGCTGGTGCTGGTCTATGTAGGTGCCGTGATGGTGCTGTTCCTGTTCGTAGTGATGATGCTGGACATTAACCTGGACAGGTTGCGTGAAGGTTTCTGGAGCGCATTGCCGGTTGCGTTGCCGGTTGGCGGCCTGATGGCTGTTGAAATGGTGATGATCGTAGGCGTGCGCAATTTTGGCGTGGATAAAGTGGCTGCACCGGCGCCGCATCCTGCTGATTACAGCAATACAGCAGAGCTTGGCCGTGTGCTGTACACGGATTACCTGCTGCCATTTGAGTTGGCGTCTGTCGTGCTGCTGGTTGCTATCGTTGCCGCAATCGCACTGACGCTACGTGACCGTAAAGACAGCAAGTCAATGGATCCTGCGAAACAGGTACTGGTTAAAAAGGCAGATCGTATGCGTATTGTGAAAATGCAGGCTGAAGTGACAAAAGCAGCGGCAACAGAGAATGCTGAGGAGGCTAAATAATGGTCGGGTTGTCTCATTACCTGGTGTTGGGATCGCTGTTGTTTGCAATCAGCGTGATCGGCATTTTTCTTAACCGTAAGAACGTGATTATCCTGTTGATGGCAATTGAGTTGATGCTGCTTGCGGTCAACCTGAATTTCGTTGCTTTCTCGCATTACCTGAATGATGTTGCAGGCCAGGTTTTTGTGTTTTTCATATTAACCGTAGCGGCGGCTGAGTCTGCTATCGGTTTGGCGATTCTGGTGGTGCTGTTCAGGAACTTGCGCACTATTAATGTTGACGACCTAGACTCATTAAAAGGCTAGATAGTTTGAAAGGCTATGTAAATTAGTATGACCATGCAACAAATTTATCTCGCAATTCCACTGCTGCCATTGGCGGCGGCTATCATCATCGGCCTGTTCGGCAAGCAGTTGCCGCGTGCCGCCGCACATATCGTGACGATCGCCGGTGTGGCGGTTTCCTTCGCGCTTTCTCTTTATGTGCTGAAAGATGCACTGGTCAGCGCGCCGTACAACGGAACCGTTTACTCATGGCTTAAGAGCGGTAATTTTTCTTTCGAAATCGGTTTCCTGATTGACCGCCTGTCAGCAATGATGATGGTGGTGGTCACCTTCGTGTCATTAATGGTGCATATCTACACCATCGGCTATATGCATGAAGACAAAGGCTATGCGCGCTTCTTCAGCTATATCTCATTGTTTACGTTCTCCATGCTGATGCTGGTCATGAGCAACAACTTCATGCAGCTGTTCTTCGGCTGGGAAGCAGTGGGGCTGGTGTCATATCTGCTGATTGGTTTCTGGTACACACGCCCGACGGCTATCTATGCAAACCTTAAGGCTTTCCTGGTGAACCGTGTAGGTGACTTCGGTTTCCTGCTCGGTATCGGCCTGGTGCTGTTCTATTTCGGCAGCCTGGATTACGCGGCTGTGTTCTTCGTTGCACCGCAGATGGCTGACATCAAGATCAACCTGATCGGCAACGCTTCATGGTCATTGATGACCGTGACCTGCATCCTGCTCTTTATCGGAGCAATGGGTAAATCTGCACAAGTGCCCCTGCATGTATGGCTGCCAGACTCCATGGAAGGCCCGACCCCGATTTCAGCGCTGATCCATGCCGCAACGATGGTAACGGCCGGCATATTCATGGTGGCACGTATGTCACCGCTGTTCGAGCTATCGACCACGGCACTGTCGTTCGTGCTGGTCATCGGCAGCATCACTGCATTGTTCATGGGCTTCCTGGGTGTTATCCAGAACGACATCAAACGTGTAGTTGCATATTCGACTTTATCTCAATTAGGTTACATGACGGTAGCGTTAGGCGCTTCAGCTTATTCAGTGGCGATTTTCCACCTGATGACGCACGCGTTCTTTAAAGCGCTGTTGTTCCTCGGCGCCGGTGCAGTCATCATGGGCATGCATCACGATCAGGATATCCGCAACATGGGTAACCTGAAAAAGTACATGCCTGTCACCTGGATCACTTCCCTGATTGGCTCATTGGCATTGATTGGAACCCCGTTCTTTGCCGGTTTCTACTCTAAAGACAGCATTATTGAAGCCGCTAAATTCTCTACCATTCCAGGCAGCGGTTTTGCTTACTTTGCTGTGCTGGCCGGTGTGTTTGTCACGGCGTTTTACAGCTTCCGCATGTATTTCCTGGTGTTTCATGGCAAGGAGAAATGGCGAGAAGTGAAGCATGACGCACATCATGATGATGCGCATGACGATCATGACCACCACCACGGCTTAAGCCCAAGCGATGATCCACACGAGCCGGGCTGGGTCGTCAAGCTGCCGCTGATCCTGCTGGCGATACCTTCATTGCTGATCGGTTATGTTGCAATCGAGCCTATGCTGTATGGCGACTTCTTTAAAGGCGTGATTTTCGTGAACGCTGAAGCGCATCCTGCAATGCACGAACTGACGCACCATTGGCATCATATATTCCATTCGGCTGCAGGCATGGCGATTCACGGCTTTATGACATTGCCGTTTGCATTGGCGGCTTCCGGTGTTTTCGTGGCATGGTTCTTCTACATGAAGCGCCCGGATATTCCGGCCGCGATCCAGAAACGTTTTGCCTTGATCAATACCATACTTGAGAACAAATACGGTTTTGACAGCTTCAATGACCGGGTCTTTGCGGCAGGCTCACGTTTTATCGGTGGTAAACTGTGGCAGATCGGTGACGTAAAACTGATCGATGGTGCAATGGTTAACGGCACAGCCAATTTGATCGGCAAGTTATCTACCGTTGTGCGTAAACTGCAGACCGGTTTGATTTACCACTATGCATTCGCCATGATCATCGGCGTATTTTTAATGATCACGTTTTTCTCTAAAGTGTAAAAAATGCTTGAATACTTTTTGCAACATATCTTAAGTTTCTCTATCTGGCTGCCTATCGCCTTCGGTGTGGCTGTGCTGTTTACGGCTGATGATAATAAACCTTGTGTCACCAGATGGCTGGCATTAGCCGGTAGTCTTGCCAGCTTCCTGGTAACGATTCCGTTATATACGCATTTCAATTTTGCAGATGGCGGCTTTCAGTTCCAGGAGCGTTTCCTGTGGATCGCATCATTCAACATCCATTACCATCTGGGCGCCGATGGCTTGGCGGTACCCCTGATCCTGCTGACCAGCTTTACTACATTGATCGTGGTGCTGTCAGCGTGGGAAGTGATTGAGAAACGCGTTGCACAGTATATGGCATCATTCCTGATCATGAGTGGCCTCATGATCGGCGTGTTCAGTGCGCTAGATGCGATTTTCTACTATGTGTTCTGGGAAGCGATGCTGATTCCGATGTTCCTGGTGATCGGTATCTGGGGTGGACCGAACCGCGTCTACGCTACGGTCAAGTTCTTCCTGTATACCTTGCTCGGCTCACTGCTGATGCTGGTGGCATTCATCTATATGTATCACCAGACCGGCAGTTTCGCGATTACCGACTACTATGAGATGCCGATGCCGCTCAATGTGCAGATCCTAGTGTTCTTGGCATTCTTTGCAGCATTTGCGGTGAAGATTCCGATGTGGCCGGTGCATACCTGGCTGCCGGATGCGCACGTAGAAGCGCCTACCGGCGGTTCCGTCGTGTTGGCGGCAATTGCCCTGAAACTGGGCGGTTACAGCTTCCTGCGCTTTGCAATGCCGATCGCACCTGATGCGTCCCATTATTTATCAGGCTTTATGATCGCATTGTCACTGATAGCAATCGTTTACATTGCATTGGTGGCACTGGTGCAGAAAGACATGAAAAAGCTGATTGCCTATTCATCCATTTCGCACATGGGTTTTGTGACCTTGGGTTTCTTTATTTTCAATAACCTGGGTCTTGAAGGCGCAATCGTGCAGATGATTTCACACGGCTTCATTTCTGCGGCAATGTTCCTGTGCGTCGGCGTACTGTACGACCGCGTGCATAGCCGCCAGATCGATGCCTACGGCGGTGTTGCCAACACCATGCCTGCATTCGCAGCGTTTGCGGTGCTGTTCGCAATGGCAAACAGCGGCTTGCCGGGAACTTCAGGCTTTGTAGGTGAGTTCATGGTGATACTGGGTTCCATCCAGGAGAATTTCTGGTACGCATTCCTGGCATCATTTACGCTGATCTTCGGTGCGGCCTATACCTTGTGGATGGTTAAGCGCGTGTTCTACGGCGAAGTCGCCAATGAAAATGTAGCTGCACTCAAAGACCTGAATAAACGGGAGTTCCTGATCCTGGCGATTCTGGCTACGCTGGTATTGGCATTGGGTATCTATCCTGAGCCTTTAACCAATGTCACAAACGCTACCGTTGACCAACTTCTTTCACACTTATCTCACAGCAAGCTGCCGACAGGCTTTTAATTCATGGAAAATATTCGTTACGATCTTATAACCGCCTTACCTGAAATGGTTCTTTTGGGTATGGCGATGCTTGTTTTAATCGCTGATCTGTTCTTAAAACAATCTAACCGCATTGCTATTTATGGTTTGTCGCAGCTTGCATTGCTGATGGCTGCCTATATTACGTTCACAACCCATTCACCTGGCGCTGGCTATGCATTCACCGGCACATTCGTAGATGATTCGATGTCCGATGTGCTGAAACTCATGATCTATCTGGGTACATCGCTGATTTTTGTCTACAGCAGGCAGTATCTGCAGCAGCGCGATATGTTCCGCGGCGAGTTCTATGCGCTGACGCTGTTCTCGGTCGTCGGCATGATGATCATGGTGTCTGGCCAGAATATGCTCACGCTATATGTCGGCTTGGAGCTGCTGTCATTAAGCCTGTATGCACTGGTGGCGATGGATCGTGATAATGCCCGTGCCACAGAAGCTGCGATGAAGTACTTTGTGCTGGGCGCACTGGCATCAGGCATGCTGCTGTACGGCATGAGCATGATTTACGGCATGACCGGCAGCCTGAACCTTGCAGACATCCATAATGCGTTGATGGCAACAGAGAAAACGCATTCGGTATTGATCCTGGGCCTGGTGTTCATTGTGGCTGGTCTGGCATTCAAGCTGGGCGCCGTGCCGTTCCAGATGTGGGTTCCTGATGTGTATGAAGGCTCGCCAACTGCGATCACCATGCTGATCAGTTCCGTGCCGAAACTTGCTGCATTTGCATTTGTCATCAGGCTGCTGGCACAGGGCCTGCAGACCATGGCGGTTGACTGGCAGCAGATGCTGCTGGTCATGGCGGTGCTGTCCATTATTATCGGTAACGTGACTGCGATTGCACAAACCAACCTGAAACGCATGCTGGCTTACTCTACCATTTCGCATATCGGCTTTGTATTGTTTGGCCTGATGAGTGCGAGTATCAACGGCTTTGCATCCGCGCTGTTTTATATTGCAAGTTATGTGCTGATGTCACTGGCTGGCTTCGGCATCATCCTCCTGCTGTCACGCAAGGGCTTTGAAGCTGACAAACTAGATGACCTTAAAGGCTTGAACCAGCGCAGTCCATGGACCGCGTTCCTGATGCTGATCGTGATGTTCAGTATGGCCGGCGTGCCGCCTACCTTGGGTTTCTATGCCAAGTTTGCCGTGTTGCAGGCTGCGCTGCAGGCCGGTTTCCTGTGGCTGGTCGTGTTTGCAGTGTTAATGGCAGTGATTGGTGCCTTCTACTATCTGCGTGTGATCAAGCTCATGTACTTTGACGAGCCGGTGGATCATCACCCGATTCAGGTACCTGCCGACATGCGCGTAGCCTTAAGCGTAAACGCTTTTGCGCTGCTGTTCATCGGCTTGATGCCGCAGGGCCTGATGAGCTTGTGTGGCTATGCTATTGTCAGAAGCCTGAGCTGATCCCTGCTTTTTAATCAATGATTATCCGGTATGCACGCCCGCAAAGGCTGTGCATATCAAAGTGCAGGCAGCCCGGTTTTGCGTCATAGCGCGATACAAAACCGGGAGCCTGTACGTGATACAACGAGGTTGCGGTTACCGTATAAGCTGGTAATGTGGCTGAAGAATTTGTTTTTAGAGGTGACTGAATGACTAACTGGGCAATATTAGGGCTGATATTCTTTGCTGCGAACTTACCCTGGTTTTCGGATAAGCTGTTTTATGTCGTGCCGCTGAATCGTTCTGCCAAGCCGGGATTCAGTAAAAATATCGCGTGGTGCCTGCTTGAACTCAGTATCCTGTATTTTCTGACCGGTGCCTTCATGCGTTACGCCGAGCATGCTACTTTGGGTCAGGTTGCGCCTCAGGGCTGGGAGTTCTACGCAGTGACTGCCTGCCTGTTCCTCGTGTTTGCTTTTCCCGGTTTCGTTTACAAAGTGCTGTGGAAAAGAACAAACTAGGAAAGCTCCGGTAAAAAGTTGTATTTTTGATATTTTTTAAAATATCATTAAACCATCACGCTTTAATTCCCTCTTTTGATCGCTAGTGCGATCAAACCGCTGCCAAGTTATTTGCATATTTCCATCTTTTATTCAAGAATGCCTACTGTGCCGGTTAAGTCCGGCTTCTGATATTTCATACTGTTGCGGGGCTTAAAATGCGCTTAGATGATGAACGTGAAAGTAACAACGTAGAAGACAGGCGAGGCGGGGGTGGCCTGCCGGTCGGCGGTAAAGGCATCGGCATTGGTACCATTGCGCTTGTTTTGCTTGCGATGTATTTCGGGGTTGATCCTTCCACCGTGCTGAACCTCACTCAAGGCCTGGGGCAGCAGGCACCTGTAGAGGCGCGGCCTATTCCGGCAGATGACCCTATGGCCGTATTTGTCGCCAAAGTTCTGGCAAGCACGGAGGACACATGGGGTGCCATATTCCAGAATGCAGGGCATGCGTATCCAGCGCCAAAACTGGTTTTATTCACTGGTCAAACGCCTACGGCCTGTGGCTCAGGCCAGGCTGCGATGGGGCCGTTTTATTGTCCTGCCGACCGGAAAGTCTATATCGACCTGGGTTTTTACCAGGAGATGAAGACACGTTTTAAAGCCCCTGGTGATTTTGCGCAGGCCTATGTGATTGCGCATGAGGTCGGTCATCATATACAAAACCTGATGGGTACTTCAGATAAAGTGCAGCAGGCAAAACAGAACGCCCGTTCTGAAGCGCAGGCGAACCAGTATTCCGTAAGGCTGGAGCTGCAGGCCGACTGTTATGCCGGGGTATGGGCAAATCATGCCGATGGCACTAACCGTATCCTGGAGCAGGGCGATGTTGAAGAAGCAATGACAGCCGCTGCCGCAATCGGTGATGATGCATTGCAGAAACAGGCGCAAGGGTATGCGGTCCCCGATAGCTTTACCCATGGTACATCGCAGCAGCGCATGCACTGGTTTAACCTGGGCTTGAGCTCAGGTGATATCAGGCAGTGCGATACATTCAGGGCTGCGTCACTTTAGGATTTCTGATGGATCTGACCGAACACTGTTTAAGTTCAGAAGTATTGGCGCAGGGCGATATGCTTACGGTCAGGCGTGACAGCGTACGTTTGCCTGACGGCAACGTCAGCCGCCGTGAGTATGTGGTGCATCCCGGCGCGGTTGTCATCGTGCCTTTGCTGCCTGGCGGCAACGTAGTGCTGGAGCGCCAGTTCAGGTATCCCTTGCATCAGGTATTTATTGAATTGCCGGCCGGTAAGATCGACCCGGATGAAGATGTTTTAAGCACCGGACAACGCGAACTGCTGGAAGAAACCGGCTATACAGCGCAAAATTGGGTCAAGCTTGGCATACAGCATCCCTGCATCGGTTATTCCAATGAAGTGATCCATATTTATCTTGCAGAAAACCTTACGGCGGGCGCCCATCAGCGCGATGAAGATGAAATGCTGGAAGTGTTTGATCTGAAAATGGAAGATTGCCTGACTATGATACAGCGCGGAGAGATTACCGATAGCAAAACGATAGTCGCGTTGTTCATGGCGTGGCAGTATCTGCAGCAAGATGGCAGGTAGCACATGATGGAAAGCACGTTGACAAAAGTATTAATTGTCGGGCTGGGTGACCTTGGCGCCGAAACCGCCAGGCGGCTGGCACAGTCCGGTATCCAGGTTGTCGGGCTCAGGCGCACTGTTGCAGCAGCCATGGAACAATCCGCAAATGACGGCACAGGGATGATCGCGGCAGATGTCACGCAGCCTTCAACTCTGACCGGGCTGGAATCGCTTTGCCCCGACATGATTGTTTATTGCGTCGCGGCTGGCGGACAGACCGATGCCGAATATAAGGCTGCCTACGTGGATGGCTTACGTAATGTGCTGGCAACCCAGGTGAATAACAGCCGTTTAAAACATGTGTTTTTTGTTTCCAGCAGCCGGGTGTATGGTCAGGATAGCCAGGCATTGCTGGATGAGAACACGCCTGCGCTGCCGGCAGATTTTGGCGGTCAGCGCCTGCTGGAAGCGGAACATTTGCTGCAGGCACTGCCCTGCGGTACAACTGTTTTGCGTTTATCCGGCATATATGGCCCCGGCCGGCTGCGCATGCTGAACCTTGCAAAATCGCCCGGCCACTGGCCTAAGCAGAATACCTGGAGTAATCGAATACACAGGGATGACGCGGCGGCATTCATTGCATTCCTGATCCATCAGGTTCTGGCAGGCAGCACGGTTCAAAGCTGCTATATCGTGACCGATTCCAGGCCGGTGCCGCAGTACGAGGTTCTGAGCTGGCTGGCTGCACAGCTGCAGATGCCTAAGCCAGCGCAATTGCCCGCGAGCGCCGGCAAGCGGCTGAGCAACAGCAATATGCTGGCAACCGGGTTCAAGTTGCAGTATGCTGATTATGAGGCGGGTTACCGCACGTTGCTGCCGCCGATTCCGGATTGATGTTTATGAAACACATGAACAGCCGACTATCCAAACTGGCATCAGTGCTGGCTTTGGCGCTGGCATCCTTTGCTTCATGCGCACAGGATGGATTTTCAGGTTTTCTGGAAGATTTACGCATAGAGGCCATGGTCTCCGGTATTTCTGATGAAACCGCCAATAATGCAGTCAGCCATATCGAATTCCTCCCCGATGTGATTGCCCTTGATCGCTCACAGCCCGAATTTATCAGCCCATTCCTGGATTATTACCAGAAACGGGTCAATGCCGCCAAGGTGCAGAGAGGCCGACAGTTACTGTTGGAGCATGAGGCGATGTTTAACCGGATCGAAGCTCAGTATGGTGTATCTAAATATACGCTGGCGGCATTCTGGGGCATGGAAACGCAGTACGGCCGCAATCAGGGTAAGCTCGATATCCTGTCGTCACTGGCGACCCTGGCCTATGACGGGCGGCGCACCGAGTTCTTCCGTGGTCAGTTGCTGGATGCAATGCGCATGATTGACATCGGGCATGTTGCGCCTGGCGCCCTGACTGGTTCATGGGCAGGGGCTTTTGGCAACATGCAGTTCATGCCGACCACATTCATGATGTATGCCGTAGATGGTGATAGTGACAACTTGATCGATGTTGTGGATTCATTGCCGGATGCAATTGCGTCGGCAGCCAATTACCTATCCCAGGTGGGCTGGCATAGTGACGAACCGGCGATGCTGGAAGTGCAGTTGCCGACCGGCTTTGACTGGGGGAGTGCGCAATTGTCAGTCAGGAAGCCGGTGGCTGAGTGGTCCCGGCTCGGTGTGCGAGCCTTGCATGTTGATGCAGGGGCGCCTGGTTTTGGTTCAGGGGCGGCAGTGGGGCAAGAGGTGTCCAATAAAAAAACGAGATTAAATCCGGAAAACATTAAAAAACCTGCCACTCATAAAACGGACAAATCTAAAACGCAGAGGCCTGCACAGCCGGAGCAGCAGAATGTTTCGGTCGGCACGGTAAGCCTGGATGTTTTAGGGCTGCAGGTAAAAGGGCCGGCAGCCATCCTGTTGCCGCAGGGTTACCGTGGCCCCGCCTTCATGGTGTTTGATAATTTTGATGTAATCATGGATTGGAACCGATCCGTAAACTATGCGCTTTCTGTCGCACAATTGGCAGAACAGCTACGGCATGAGTCAAGAATCGTAGGTGGAAAATTCGCAGAGGAGGGCGCACTCAGTTTTCAGGAAATGCTGGATCTGCAAACCATGCTCAACACGCGCGGCTTTGATGCAGGTGAACCAGACGGCTTGCCTGGCCTGATGACGCAGGAGGCCATCCGCAAGTACCAGGTGGCCAACCAGTTGCCGGCGGATGGCTATGCCAGCCGCAGCCTGTATCAAAGGCTCTACGCCGAGCAGCAGTGATGCCTGCCTGGCGGATCAATCAGCCTTGCGCTACTGCTGCGGCCTTGACAGAAACCAGCCGGTCAGGCTGATTCTTTCTTTGTAGGTTGGCATCACTTCGTGATAGAACGTATCGGATAGGAAAATGACCGCCCTGCCGGCCAGCGGGGAGATCAGGATTGATTTGTATTTGTCGGATTCATCAGTCTCATTCAGGTAGAGCTTTAACTGGCCGCCATCCTGCATGTGCCAGCCCTGGTTCAGGTAAACGATGCAGCTGATCTTGCGCTGCGGTTTTTGCGGGTTGTGGCCGGCGAAGCAATCCAGGTGTTTTTTGTAGAACCCGCCTTCGGGATAAACAGCCAGATGGCTTTCCAGCCCGAACAAGCCTAAATAAAGATGCCGGTTTAATTCAAGCCTCAGGTTTTCCATCTGCCCGAAATAACTGCGCTGTGCTTCTGTAGCATCGCCTTCATCCAGCCAGTAAATGCTGTCGCCGCGAATTTCCTTATTGACGTTCAGGTGCTCACGGCCGATACCGGCCTCCTGCATGACCTGAGTGTGTTTAAGCCTTTGTGCTTCATTGGCCAGTGCGTTAACGGTAGCTTCCGGCAGGAAGTCATTAATGACACAGAAGCCATGCTCGGCGATGTGGTCAACCAGTTCTTCGAAATTTGTACTTTGTGTGGAAATGCGCATATAAATAATATTATATGTGATAGTCAGTTTGCGTGCGGAGCAACAATAGGCTAAAATCGCGTTCTGTTTGAAATCGCAGGTTCAAAAGAACTGTGTTTTGAAGCAAGAGGCGGTTAGCTCAGTTGGTTAGAGCGCTTGGTCGACATCCAAGAGGTCAGCAGTTCGAATCTGCTACTGCCTACCAGAATTTTAAGTTTAATATAATTATTCAAGTTCAATATTTAAGCCAAAGCCGTTCATTTAAACGGCTTTAATTGTTTTTACGGGATACAGTTATGCCTATCATACGCTTGCCAGATGGCTCACAACGTCAATTCGATGCGCCGGTGACGGTTGCCGATGTTGCCATGAATATTGGTGCAGGCCTGGCTAAAGCAGCGCTGGCTGGCAAGGTGAATGACAAGATCGTTGATACCAGCTTTCTGATTGAAGCCGATTGCGATTTGGCGATTATCACCGATAAAAACCCGGAAGGACTGGACGTTATCCGCCATTCAACAGCGCACTTGCTGGCTTATGCCGTAAAAGAGCTGTTTCCTGATGCACAAGTAACGATAGGCCCTGTGATTGAAAACGGGTTTTATTATGATTTCTCCTACAAGCGTCCGTTTACCCCAGAAGATTTAATTGCCATTGAAAAGAAAATGGCGGAGCTGGCGAAGAAAGACGAGCTTGTAACGCGCAAAGTAATGCCGCGTGATGAGGCGATTGCCTATTTCACAAGCATCGGTGAAGCCTATAAGGCAGAGCTGATTGCATCTATCCCGGCTGGCGAAGATGTCTCGCTGTACACCGAAGGTAACTTTACCGACTTGTGCCGCGGCCCACATGTGCCGAACACAGGAAAATTAAAAGCTTTCAAACTGATGAAATTGGCCGGTGCGTACTGGCGCGGTGACAGCAGTAACGAAATGCTGCAGCGCGTTTATGGCACTGCGTGGCGCAATAAAGAAGAGCTGGATGCGTACCTGTTTCAGCTGGAAGAAGCCGAAAAGCGTGACCATCGCAAGCTGGGCAAGCAGCTGGATTATTTCCACATGCAGGATGACGCACCGGGCATGGTGTTCTGGCATCCGCGCGGCTGGAGTATCTGGCAGGAAGTTGAGCAGTATATGCGCCAGATGTTCCGTGATTACGATTATCAGGAAGTGCGCACCCCAACCGTCATGGATAAAACCCTGTGGGAGAAATCCGGGCACTGGCAGAACTATCGTGACAATATGTTCGTGACCGCATCAGAGAGCCGTGACTATGCGGTGAAGCCGATGAACTGTCCTGGCCATGTGCAGATTTTCAATAACAGCCTGCACAGCTACCGTGACTTGCCTTTGCGTCTGGCTGAGTTTGGCTCATGCCACCGCAACGAGCCATCCGGTTCGCTGCATGGCCTGATGCGCGTGCGCGGCTTTACGCAGGATGATGCGCACATTTTCTGCACCGAGGAGCAGATTGAAGCGGAAGTGGCTGATTTTATCCAGATGCTGTACAAGGTGTATGGCAACTTTGGCTTTAATGACGTGTTGGTGAAATTATCTACCCGTCCGGAAAAACGCGTGGGCGCTGATGAAACCTGGGATAAAGCTGAAGCGGCGCTGGCAAATGCGTTGAACCAGAATAACCTCGCTTTTGACCTGCAGCCGGGTGAAGGTGCATTCTATGGTCCGAAAATCGAATTTACATTAAAAGACAGCCTGGGACGTTTGTGGCAGTGCGGCACGATACAGCTGGATTTCAACTTGCCGGAACGCCTTGGCGCCGAATATGTGGCAGAAGACAACTCGCGCCAGCGTCCGGTGATGCTGCACCGTGCGATTGTTGGCTCCATGGAGCGTTTCATCGGTATCCTGATCGAGCATTATGCCGGGGCGATGCCGTTGTGGCTGGCACCGGTGCAGGTGATGGTGTTGAATATTTCTGAAAGCCAGGCGGACTATGTGCGCCAAGTGGTTGAAACTTTGAAGAAAAGTGGCATCCGATGCGAATTTGACTTGAGAAATGAAAAGATTACCTATAAAATACGCGAACATAGCATGCAAAAAATGCCTTATCTGCTTGTTGCGGGTGAGCGCGAAATGCAAGCCGGACATTTGGCCGTGCGTACCAGAAAAGGTGAAGACCTTGGATCTATGCCGATAGATGCCTTGATTGAGCGTCTGAAAGCAGAGATAGGATCTAAGGTTTAACTGTTGGTGCACGGCTTAACTATTTGAGCGTCATCACTCGTGATTTAATTTGGAGAATTTGATATAGCACAGGATAAAGAAACCCGGATCAATGGCGACATTACAGCGCCACAAGTCCGATTGGTGGGTATGGAGGGTGAGCCCTTAGGTATTGTGTCTTTGGCTGAAGCGTTTGCGAAAGCTGAAGAGGCAGATATTGATCTTGTAGAGATTGCACCGAATGCGGCTCCGCCTGTGTGCAGGTTGATGGATTACGGCAAGTTCAAATATGCCGAAAGTAAAAGACAACACGAAGTTAAGCTCAAGCAGAAACAGGTTGTTGTTAAAGAGATTAAATTCCGTCCGGGTACAGATGATGGTGATTACGCGATTAAAGTGCGTAACATCATTCGCTTTATCCAAGATGGAGATAAAGCAAAAATCACGCTCCGTTTCAGAGGCCGCGAAATTACCCACCAAGAGTTCGGTATGGCGCTGTTGAAACGTGTTGAAGCGGATTTAAAAGAATATGCAATGGTTGAGCAGTATCCTAAAATGGAAGGTCGCCAGATGGTGATGGTTTTAGGGCCAATCAAAAAAGCAAAATAATTTAGTTTGTTGCTGAATTATTGAAAGAAGTAGTCAGCAAAACTGATAAGCAACACTAACTTGCTTCGCAAGAAAGTGTTGCTAATAACCCTGGGTGATACGGCTAAAAGGCATGCCTAAGCACTCTTAACCTAAGTTCAAGGAGAACAAAATGCCAAAGATGAAAACCAAGAGTGGCGCCAAAAAGCGCTTCAAATTCTTGGGTAATGGTAAAGTGAAGCGTACACACTCTCACTTGCGCCATATCCTGACTAAAAAGACCACCAAGCAAAAGCGTAAATTACGCGGCACGGCGATCATTTCTTCAACTGATGTCAAGCGCGTCCGCGCTATGATGCCAACACAATAGGAGTAGAACATGCCTAGAGTAAAACGTGGTGTCATCGCTCGCGCTAGACACAAAAAAGTATTAAAAGCTGCCAAAGGCTACCGTGGTCGCCGTAAAAACGTTTACCGCGTTGCCAAACAGGCGGTAATGAAAGCTGGTCAATATGCTTACCGTGACCGTCGCCAGAAAAAACGTCAATTCCGCACCTTGTGGATTGCGCGTATCAACGCGGCTGCACGTGAGTGTGGTTTGACTTACAGCCGATTCATGAATGGTTTGAAAAAATCATCAGTGGAAGTGGATCGTAAGGTATTGGCTGACGTTGCTGTGTTTGATAAAGCTGCTTTCGCTAAATTCGTAGAATTGGCAAAAGCTGGTTTAGCTGCATAACTTGTCAAGCTGAAAATTTCACACTTAGCAATAAGTTTGAGTAAAAAAAGAGGCTTCGGCCTCTTTTTTTTGCGGTAAAATTCAACTTTTGATTTTGTGCGCAAAATCAAAGCATTATGAAGTTAATCTGGTGGTTTTTTGGTATCTTCACCAGTCGATTGATAACAACTAAAGATCAAAAATCTCATGGCAGACTTAACGCATTTAATTGCAGAAGCAGCAGCTGACTTCGCAAACAGCGCTTCAATGAACGACTTGGAAATTGCCAAGGCGAAATACCTGGGTAAATCCGGCTTGCTTACAGATGCTTTAAAAGGCCTGGGCAAATTAAGTGCAGAAGAGCGTCCGGCAGCAGGCGCTGCGATCAACGTCGTCAAACAGGCCGTTGAAGCTTCGCTCACTGCACGCCGCGAGGCAATCCTGAATGCTGAGCAGGCAAAACAGCTCGCGCAGGAGTCTATAGACGTAACGCTACCGGCACGTACACAGTCGCAAGGTGGCTTGCACCCGGTGACGCTGACATTGAAACGCGTTGAAGAACTTTTTCACTCCATTGGTTTTGAAGTGGCAACCGGCCCTGAAATTGAAACCGATTTTTATAATTTCACGGCACTGAATATCCCTGAAGATCATCCGGCACGTGCTATGCATGATACGTTTTATATTGATGAAGCCAACGTGCTGCGTACACACACCTCACCGGTGCAGGCGCGTTACATGGAAAACGCATTAAAGAACAACCAGACGCCGCCATTTAAAATCATTGCCCCTGGCCGCGTTTATCGTGTGGATTCGGATGCAACGCACTCGCCGATGTTTCATCAGGTTGAGGGTTTATGGGTGGATGAAGAGATCAGCTTTGCAAATTTAAAAGGTGTGGTGCAGGATTTTCTGCAGAAATTCTTTGAGCGTGACGATTTGACCGTACGTTTCAGGCCTTCATTTTTCCCGTTTACCGAACCTTCAGCTGAAATGGATATGAGCTGGAACGGCGGTTGGCTGGAAATTGGCGGTTGCGGCATGGTGCATCCGGAAGTGTTCAAGCACGTGAATATCGACAGTGAAAAGTATCGCGGATTTGCATTTGGTCTAGGTATCGAGCGTTTGACCATGCTGCGCTACGGCGTGAATGATTTGCGTCATTTCTTCAATAACGATTTGCGCTTTTTAAGCCAATTTCGATAGTTTAAATCTTTTAATTAGCCACTGATAAACACAGATACACACAGATTTAAAAAAATCAGGTTTTATCCGTGTGTGTCTGTGTTCATCTGAGGCAAAAATATTTTTTTCGCAAGTGCGTTTATCACTATAAGGCATTAAAGCATTATGCAATTTTCAGAAAACTGGTTACGAAGTTTAGTTGACACCAATTTAGATAGCGAGGCACTGAGCCACGCTTTAACCATGGCCGGGCTGGAAGTGGAAGAGATGCAGCCGGTCGCTGCGTCTTTCAGCAAGGTTGTTGTTGCCAGAATTGTTTCCGCCGAAAAACATCCTGATGCTGACCGTTTGCAGGTGTGCAAAGTGGATGTGGGTTTGGCTGAACCTTTGCAGATTGTCTGCGGCGCTGCCAATGCCCGTGCCGGTTTGCTGGCGCCATGCGCAATGGTAGGTGCTGAGTTGCCGGGTTTTTCAATCAAGCAAGCCAAAGTGCGTGGTGTTGAGTCATTCGGCATGATGTGCTCATCCAAAGAGCTGGGCCTTACCGCTGAAGCGACAGGCTTGCTGGAGCTTGATAGTGATGCTGTTGTCGGACAGGATATTCGCGAGCATCTGGATTTGAACGATCATCTGTTTACACTGAAACTGACCCCTAATCGCAGCGACTGCCTGAGCATTACCGGTATTGCCCGTGATGTAGGTGCTATTACTGGTGCTGCAACACGGTTTGAAGCAATCAGCCCGGTTGCCGTTGCGTTGCCGCAAACTAAAAATGTGACTGTAGCCGAACAGGCAGCCTGTCCGCGCTATGCTGGCCGTTTGGTAGCTGGCATCAACGCCAAAGCTGCAACGCCGGCCTGGATGGTGAAACGCCTGGAGCGCAGCGGCTTGCGCAGCATCAGCGCGGTTGTTGATATTACCAACTATGTGCTGTTGGCCTTGGGGCAACCTATGCATGCGTTTGATGCAGCCAAGCTCAATGGCGACATCAATGTGCGTTTTGCAAAAACAGGCGAGCCGCTGGAGTTGTTGAATGACGCAACAATTGAACTGAAAGCTGATGACCTGGTGATTGCAGATGCCCAAGGTGCTGTTGCCCTGGCAGGGATCATGGGCGGCAAGCCTACATCCGTGAGTGACGAAACTGTAGATGTATTTCTGGAGAGCGCATTCTTTGTGCCGTCCGTGATTGCGGGCAAGGCGCGTCGGCTAGGATTAAGCACGGATTCATCCTATCGTTTTGAGCGTGGGGTTGATTTTGGCAACACACGCAATGCGCTTGAGTATGCCACAGCGTTGATCCTGCAGATTTGCGGCGGCAGTGCCGGTGCGGTCACTGAAGTGCTTGGCGCATTGCCGGTACGTCAGGCTGTGCAGTTAAGAATGCCTCGACTGGTTTCTGTATTGGGTATTCCTTTCGCGCAGGAAAAAGTCGCTCAGTTACTGAGCCAGCTTGGTTTTGCGTATACTGTGGCTGGTGATGTTTTTACCGTGACGCCGCCTAGCTATCGCTTTGACATTACGATCGAAGAAGACCTGATTGAAGAAGTGGCGCGTTTGCATGGCTATGACCACATTCCTGCAACAGCGCCGGTTGCCGCATTGAGCATGCTGGCTGCGCCTGAGCGCCAACTGCACCTGAACCAGGTGCGTGATACGCTGGTTGCAGCAGGCTATCAGGAAGTGGTGACTTACAGCTTTGTGGATGAAAGCTGGGAACGTGACCTGTTAGGCAACCATACGCCAATCAAGCTTAAAAACCCGATTGCCAGCAATTTAAGCGTCATGCGCACCAGTTTATGGGGCGGCCTGCTGGATACGCTGGGCTATAACCTGAACCGCAAGCAGGATCGTGCGTACCTGTTTGAAATCGGCGCAGTGTTCCATCAGGCTGATGGCGCATACCAGGAGACCGCCCGTATTTCCGGCCTGGCTTATGGCAGTGCAAAACCTGAGCAATGGGCTGTCGGTAACACTGAGGTTGATTTCTTTGATGTAAAAGCCAATGTCAGCGCTTTGGTTGGTCAGGAATGCAGTTATGAAAAGGCCGAACACAGTGCCCTGCACCCAGGCCAGACAGCACGCATTCTGCTGAACGGTAAAGCAATCGGCTGGCTGGGTAAACTGCATCCGAAATGGCAGCAGCATTATGATCTGCCTAAAAGCGCGTACCTGTTCGAACTGGATGCGAACGCTGCGCTGAACCGTCAGTTGCCGGCTTATCAGGAAGTGTCAAAACTGTTGCCGATTCGTCGGGATGTTGCGATTGTGCTGGATGAAACGATTGCAGCGGAAGCCGTATTAAGCACGATCAGGAAAGCCAATATTCCGCTGCTTCTGGATGTTGCACTGTTCGATTTGTACCAGGGTAAAGGTATCGCTGATAACAAAAAAAGCCTTGCATTATCAGTACTTATGCACGATACTCAAAAAACTCTGACAGATAGCGATGCCGATACAGTCATTACTAATTTGCTCCAGTTATTGCAGAATAATTTTGATGCGGCACTCAGAAACTAAATAAAAAGACACCAGAAACCAAAAAAATATCCTGTTGTCAGGGTTGTTTGAATTTCACTTGAAGTTTGCCGCTGCGAAAAGTTTGCTGCAAACTTTATCAATGAATATTTAAATATAAAAAAATCGTTATTGCTTTGAAAAATGGGAGTGTAGTATGACTTTAACAAAAGCTGAACTTGCTGATTTATTGTATGAGCAAGTTGGGTTAAATAAACGTGAAGCCAAGGATATGGTTGAAGCGTTTTTCGAAGAAGTGCGCATCGCGTTAGAAGCAGGGGATAGTGTTAAATTATCAGGTTTTGGTAATTTTGAATTACGCAAAAAATCCGAACGACCAGGCCGTAATCCAAAAACCGGTGAGGAAATACCAATTACGGCACGTCGCGTAGTGACTTTCCACGCCAGCCAGAAGTTAAAAAGCAAAGTTGACGCAAACTTTGCCAGTTAAAGTGTCCGTGTACTGAAATCGTTGTTGAATATTAGTTTTTAAAGCATTTTGATGTTCTCCTAATTTATTTCGTAAGCAAGTGAGAAAGTCGCAAGTATGATCGAGCAATCCGCCAAGCTACAATTGCCGCCTATCCCAGCAAAACGTTACTTTACCATCGGTGAAGTCAGTGAGCTGTGCGGTGTCAAGCCTCACGTGCTGAGGTATTGGGAGCAGGAGTTCACACAGCTCAAGCCGGTGAAGCGCCGCGGGAATCGCCGTTACTACCAGCATCATGAAGTGCTGCTGATCCGTCGTATCCGTGAGCTGCTGTATGAGCAAGGGTTCACGATCAGCGGCGCACGCCATCGCCTTGATGATGGCGATTTCAAAGAGAGCGACCTGCACTTGCATTCAGAGACATCTGCCAATGGCAAAGATGCAGCCGGCCTGTCGACTCAGCCTGATTTGGCGTTGCGGCCAGTGGGTGCGGAGCAGGGTCATTTTGATTTTGCATCCGTTAAGGCAGAATTGCGTTCAATTTTAAACCTGCTGCGTACAGGGGCAGATCTGCGCACGTCTTGAGCGTTTCAGTATTTATTTCTTGCTGCGGATTCATGAGAACTGCGCTTTACGCTATAATGCCGCCTGTTGCATGAAAATGTAACAACGGTTCGGGGCGTAGCGCAGCCTGGTAGCGTACTTGCATGGGGTGCAAGGGGTCGTGTGTTCGAATCACACCGTCCCGACCAAGTAAACAAGCCATTCTAAATGAGTGGCTTTTTTTATTTAGCCTAAACGTAGCTGATTCGTAACTTCCTCTTTTACACCGCTTCTAATAATTCCAGAAACGTTCTCAACATGCTCTGATAAATGACTGGGTGATAAATGTGCGTACTTCTGCACCATGTCCATATCAGCCCAGCCGCCTAGTTCTTTTAACACATATATCGGCGTGCCGTTTTGCACATGCCAGCTTGCCCATGTATGACGTAAGTCAGGCCATCTAAAATCTACAATCTGTGCACGTCTTAAAGCAGCCTGCCAAGCCTTTGTATTAACTTGTGTAATAGGCTTGCCTCTGAACGTAAAAACATGTGTAGGATGTTTAAAACGTTCTTTACGCAGCACTTCTAATGCTTCTGTAGACAAAGGTACAGGAATAGCTCGTTTACCTTTGGCTTGGTCAGCATGAATCCATGCGCGCCTATCTTGCAAATTAACCTGCGACCACAACTGTGAAAAATATATACCGGAAATTAAATATTTCATCCCGTGCTGAAGCCGCGCTCTCGGCGCAGCGCATGGGATTGATTTGAATGCCGTCACTCATCAGGCCGGAGTGGACAATCGGATAGTTGATGGCGATCTGTATTTTTACGTTATGGTTATAAACATATAAAATATAATTATTAAAAGTTATAAGCAACCCATTATATTATCGTGCCAAATTCAATTGGAGCACTTTATGGGACATATCGCATTTAATGATTATGGTGAGGCAGAATATAAAGCATTAAGCGGCCCTTCCGTTATCACATTCAAGAATCCAAGCCAGGTAAGCTTATCCATAAGGGCAAGCGCCCTAGTTTTTGAGGATGCTGAATCACGTAAGCTGCTTTCTTTGATTGAACGCGTTGCCCCCAGTGACGTGACTGCTTTCATCATGGGAGAAACGGGAACCGGTAAAGAGTTGGTCGCACGGCATTTGCATGCGCTAAGCCCCAGAAGGTACGGGCCATTTGCAGCCATCAATTGCGGCGCATTCTCGGAGTCTTTGGTCGAAAGTGAATTGTTTGGACATGAGAAAGGTTCTTTTACCGGTGCGATTGCCAGTAAACAAGGATGGTTTGAAAGTGCAAACGGCGGCACATTGTTTCTGGATGAAATCGGTGATCTTCCCTTGTCGACGCAGGTCAAATTATTGCGTGTGATCCAGCAGCGTGAGATCGTGCGTGTTGGTTCCAGAAAGGCGATACCCATTGATGTAAGGCTGGTGGCCGCAACCAATGTGAACCTGGAAGATGCGGTCAAAGCCGGGCGCTTTAGGGAGGACTTGTACTATCGGATCAATGTCGTGCCTATTCAGATCGCGCCGTTGCGCAATCGGCCTGGCGACATTCTGCCGCTAGCAGAGCATTTTTTATCCATCTATAAAAGCAGGCTGCAAACCAGGCAGCCTGCATTATCAGCTGAAACCATACAGTTGCTGCACCAGTATCCATGGCCGGGCAACATACGCGAGCTGGAAAACGTGATTCACCGGGCACTGCTGGTCAGTGATGGCATCGAACTGCGCCCGCGTGACCTGAACTTGCCGTCAATACAGCTGGGTTCAGGCACATCTTCAGCCGGTGCTGTGCACGAAGCAGGATCCCATTCGGTAAACCAGCAAACATGCACATTGGATAAAGCCCTGGCTGAAATGATTCAGCATGAGCCTGAGAAACTGTATGAGACCGTTAACCGTAAATTAGTGCTCGGCGCTTACGCATATTGCAGGGAGAACCAGGTGCAGACAGCCAGGGTGCTTGGCATCAGCAGAAATATATTACGCACGCTCCTTAAGCAGTTCGGCGTGATTCAATAATCTGGAAATACCCTTTGTTAGCTTTGCAACACCTCTGCTTCCAAATGAGCAGAGGTGTTTTTTTTTAGCTAAGAATTCAGCAGAAACCTACTGTTTCAGTCATTTTATCCGGGCACGGATCGTGCTAACCCTATTGATGGATAGCATGGCTATGTTTAACTTAATGACGCATTATTTGCATAAGGATTAAAAAATGAAAATCGTTGGTATATCAGGAAATATCAGTGCGCCTTCCCGCACCAGGGCTTTGGTTGAGAATATAACGCAGCAAGCTGCGCAGAAAGCGCACACCAAACCCACGCTGATCGATATTGCCCAGTTTGCAGCTGAGCTTGGCAGCACGGTGAGTTATGAAAACTTCCCGCAGGTACTGTCGGATGCCTATCAGGCGATTGAAGCCGCTGATCTGATTGTCATTGGCACTCCAGTATACAAAGCCTCATATACCGGGCTGTTAAAACACTTCTTTGACTTGCTGGATCCTAAAAAGCTGACTGGCAAGGTTGCGATCCTGGCTGCCACTGGCGGTACAGACCAGCATGCGCTGGTGCTGGAGTATCAGCTAAGGCCACTGGCCAGTTTCTTTGGTGTGGCAACGGCGCCCACCGCAATATATGCACGTGATAATGAGTTCATAGATTACCGGCTGAATAGCGATGCCATAGAAAGCAGGATCGATACTGCGGTTAATCAGGCGTTTAATTTATTGGATCACAAGGCCGCACAGGCACTCGCAGCTTAACGGTTGTAGCGGTTGATGTAAAAAAGCCCATGCATTCCCCGCATGGGCTTTTTATTGGTTCATTGCGGCTGTTTTAATTGGATTGCGTTATTACCGCAAGCTTGGTGATGCCGGACCGTTCAATCGCAGCCATTACTTTGGCTACGGACCCGTATTTAACGGACTCGTCTGAACTCAGGTGGTATACCAGCTCAGGGTTGGCGTCGTGTCTCGATTTCAGTTCCGGTTCAAGTGCTGCAAGTGTCACGGCCTGTTTGTCGATGTAAACATTGCCTTCAGCATTTACGCTGATCGTCACCGGTTTACCTGGATCGGGTTCTTTGGTCGCCGCGGTCTTGGGCAGGTTCACGTGGATCGCATTATTCAGCAGCGGCGCCGTGACGATAAACACCACCAGCAGCACCAGCATGACATCCACCAAGGGCGTCACGTTGATCTCGCTCAGAACGTCATCGCCATCACTTTGAGATGAGAAAGCCATTATGCTATCGCTCCTTTCAGGCTATGCACCACCGATTTTTCAGTTGAAGCGGCAACCGCTTCAACATTCTTCCTGAACGTTGCTTTACGTGACAATGTGATAAAGTCTTCAGCAAAGTCATCCAGGTTGTTGCTGCTGGTTTTTAGCCTGCGCAGGAAAAAGTTATAGGCCAGCACCGCCGGTACAGCCACAGCGATACCGACCGCAGTGGCAATCAGCGCTTCACCGATCGGCCCGGCAACCACGTCAAGGCTGGCAGAACCGGTCTTGCTGATTTCAGTCAGTGCATGCATGATGCCCCAGACGGTGCCGAACAGACCCACAAAAGGTGCCGTGCTGCCGATGCTGGCAAGCACGACCAATCCGCTCTCACGTGTGACGCGCTCTTTTTGTATCTGCTGACGCAGCGCACGTTCCAGCACTTCCTGCCTGTCACCGAAATGCTGTAAATCATTGGCTGAGTTTGAATCGATATCCTTCAGCGCGTTAAAACCTACCGTGGCCACCCTGAACGCCGGGCCATTGTGGCTTTCCAGGCTCGCTGCGGATTTAAAATCAGGCGCGCTCCAGAACGCGGCGCGGAACCTGACGTTCTGTTTACGTATCAGCCATACCTGCAATGATTTGGCGAGTATCAGTGTCCAGGTGATGACCGATCCTGCGATCAGCGTGAAAAGCACGCCCTGAACCACGATTGATGTAGAAGAAGAAAAATTAAACATTGTTATATCACCTTTATTTAGCTAGTTTGAATTCAATAGGGACAGTCGCCCAGCCATCGATGGCAGTGCTGCCACGTTTGGAAGGAATGAATGTCCAGTTTCTGACGGCAGTAAGTGCTGATTCATCCAGGGTTTTGCGGCCACTGGATTGTTTTATTTCCACTTTGTCTGGCTTACCGCTTGCCAGCACGTGAACGCGCAGCAATACTTTTCCTTCCCAACCCTGGCGTTGCGCGAATGCAGGATAGTCCGGGGACGGGTTGTTTAAATACGCCGCGTTGCCGATTGCCTCGGTAACGGGCTCTTCTGCCTTCACAGCTTGCGGAGCCTCAGGCACCGGTGCGGCAGCAACCACAGGTGCGCTACTGACCGGAGCCTCACGGTTCTCAGGCACGGTAATGGCGGCGGGTGCTGCATTCTCCTGCGCGGCGGCAGTACGCAGGGCAGGCGCCGGTTTGGCCACGGGCGGCGGCGCCTGTTTGATCACTTTAGGCGGTGGCGGCGGTGGTGGTTTCGGCGGTTCAACTACCTCGGGCGGCTGGGGTTTGATAAACTCAATTTCGACTTTGTTGACCTTAGGCTGCGGAACGGTTGTTGATTCCGGGTAGTTCAGGTATGCAAGCACCGCAGCACCATGCAGTAAAACGGTCAGGCCAGCCAAAGCCCAGGTGCTGCGGCCGGCAGGAATTGCGTGACCAGCCTCTTTGTCAGGATGCAGATCGCCTGGTGCCGCTGTCCGTCTTGCCGCAGCTTCAGGCTTATTTGAAGTCGCCACGGCGCTGTTTTCATCAAGCTCATAAAATGTCGCTGTAGCGTTTGTGAATGTTGCCATGCTATCTCTCCTGCCAAATGCGTTTATTTACAGATCGCATCACTCAACCTCGACGATTGCAAAATCAGCCATGACATCAGCCTTGATGCTCTGGAATAAAAAAGATGACCTGTCGCGTGGCCGGGCCAGCGGCACCGGAACGATACGCCGGATGCGGCCAGGATGGGATTCCATGACCACGATACGGTCGCCGAGAAACACAGCCTCCTCAACATCGTGCGTTACCAGGATAGTAGTCAGGCCTTCATGTTCCCACAGGCGCTGCAGTTCCTGCTGCAATTTGAGGCGGGTAAGTGCGTCCAGTGCACCGAAAGGCTCATCCAGCAACAATAGTTTCGGCTTCAGAACAAGGGCTCTGGCAATCGCGACCCGCTGTGACATGCCGCCTGATATCTGGTGCGGATAGGCTTTTTCGAATCCATTCAGGCCTACCGTGCTGATCTGTTTTGCCACGCGCAGCTTGCGCTCTTCCCTGGAGACGTCGGTTGCAGTGAAAGCCAGTGCAATATTTTCTTCAACCGTGAGCCAGGGGAATAAGCGGTGTTCCTGAAATACTATGCCCCGGCTTAGATCGGTGCCGGTAATGGCCTGACCCTGATAAATGATGGATCCGGTATAGCTGGTATCCAGCCCTGCTATCAGCCTGAGCAGTGTGGATTTGCCGCATCCGCTGGCACCGACGATGGAAAGGAACTCGCCAGGCTTGATTTCCAGGTGAATACCATTCAGGACATTCAAAGACACATCATGCAGCTGATAGCTCTTGCTGACATCTTGAATGAGCAAAGAAGCATCATTAATTTCCTGATGGCTCCCTTCGATGCCAGAACCTTCAGCGTTACTGGCTCCTGAATGGTAATTTGCCGCTATCTGAACCCTCGCTGAAGGCGCCGCTCTTTTGTCGAGGCTGATAGCTACGTTATATGTTGTCATGCCTTTGATTCTCCATACCGATAAACAATAGCCATAAATGGCGATAAACCTATACAGCAATCGCTATGCCAATATATTTTTATCATTTAAATCATATGGTTAACATTTTTTGACATGGGGTCGCGGGCTTGGTTTGCTGTTTAAGCAGCAGTTGTTAAAAACATGCTGTTGAATTAGCAGCATGTCGAATCTGCTGCCTGTACAGCAGGGCTGCTGCCCTTTGCGCATATCCGCTGTATTTTATCCAGCAGCTGGCAATCGTCTTTCAATCTATTTTTTTATAAGTTGTTGATTTTTATTTATTTATTTTTATGGCACGAAGTGTGCTCATGCCTATATGTAAATAAATACAACATCAGGCACGGGCCTGCATTTATATAACTTAGGAGAGATTCATGAGTAAAGTCTTAGATACGCTTTGGTATACACGCTGCCCTGTGCCGACAGGATTGGGGATCGCCGTGCAGAAAGGCTGGCTGGAAGAGAGCTTCCGCGCAAAAGCCACAACCATCAGATCACTGCGCGAATCCGCCGATCAATCAGTGCGTGAATCGCATTTTGATCATACGCTGGCCAATTCAGTCAGGCATGGTGGCAATATCCCTGCGATATGGGCACGTTCAGCTGGCCGTGAAACCAAAGTGATCGGTCTCTCATGGGCAGACGAAACGCAGCTGATCCTGACACTGCCCGGTTCAGGAATACGTCATGTCAAGGATCTGAAAGGGCGTAAATTCGGTTTGCCGAAATGGGTGAATGTGCAGATTGATTTTGTGCGTGCCCAGGCATTGCGCGGTCTCGAAAACGCGCTCAGTCTGGAAGGTCTGGCCGTGAGTGATGTTGAGCTCGTGGACTATGTGATTGATAGCGGCTACAGCGATGCGCCGGCCAAAAAAAGCGAAGATGGCAGCTATATCTTCGGCAGCCAGTCAGGCAGCCGTAATGACGAGCTGATTGGCCTGCTGCGCGGCGAAGTCGATGCGATCTTCCTGAAAGGCGCCAGTGCCGCGGCGCTGGCATATCAATTTAACCTGGTTACGGTCATTGATACCGGTGTGCATCCTGATCCGCTGATACGTGCCAATAATGGTACGCCGCGCACGCTCACGGTTGATGCCAGCCTGATTGAGAACCACTTTGATGCTGCGGAGCGCATTGTCGAACAGGTGCTGCGTGCCGAAGACTGGGCACATGAACATCCTGATGAAACAAGGCGTTTCCTCGCCAAAGAGACCAACAGCAGCGAGTATTGGGTAAGCGTTGCTTATGGGCAGGATGCACATCTGCGTCTGCGTACGGATTTTGCCCGGGAATCTGTAGATGGACTACAGGATTTCGTGAACTTCCTGCATCGCTGGCAATTTATTCCCAAGCGATTCGATGTGAATGACTGGATCGATACCCGGCCTTTTGACGCAGTGATCCGCAAGCGCCTGATCAGTGCTGCCTGATTGCATAAGGCCTGCTTCCGTCAGGCCTTATCTTGTTTTTGAATGTGAGAATAGAATGATTTTTAATATTAAAAAAAATATATCTTTGGCAGGTTTATTCCTGCTGGCCATTTCTTTTGTGTTTGGATTGCTGTCAGATGCGCAGGCGGCTGATAGCGCCAGGGAGGTCAGGATCGCTACCGTTGCCTATAATGTGAACGGTAAAATCGGTTTGAATGGAAGCGCTGCAATTGTAGAAAAGCAGGGCTGGTTAAGGGATGAACTCGCCAAACAGGGGGTAAAACTGACCTGGGTTCCCGTCACGGCACAATCCGTGGGGGTTACGATTAACGAGGCATTCGCCAATAAGAGCATCGATTTCGCCGGTTACGGCGACCTGCCATCGGTGATCCTGAATGCAGGCGGGGTAGAGACCCGTATTGTGGTGCCAGGCGGACGCGGCAATAATGTATACCTGCTTGTATCCCCGAACTCCACTGCAAAAAGCCTGGCTGACCTGAAAGGAAAACGCATCGCCCTGCATCGCGGCCGTCCGTGGGAAATCACATTTGCCCGCTATGTCGAGTCGAATGGATTGAAGTTCTCTGATTTCAAGATATCCAACCTTAACCCGGGTGCCGGTGCCGCGGCGCTGGCTGCCGGTAATGTGGATGCTTTTGTGACGCTCAGTGATGCCTTCCAGCTGGAAGATAAAAAGATCGGAAAGATCATATGGTCAACCAAATCTTCTACTCAGGATTGGAAAATGCGCGCCGAGTTATGGGGAGCCAGGGACTTCATCGCCAGCAACCCTGCCATTACACAGGTGGTGGCCACTGCTTATGTGAAAGCTGCCCATTGGACATCGCAGCAGGCTAATTTTAATGAATATCTCAAAATAGCCAACCAGAACGGTCAGTCTGAAGACGTTTTCAGGCGTGAATATGCCGATGACTCTACGACATGGCAGTCACGCTGGAGCCCGCTGTTCGATGATCTGGTTCTAGACCATTATGCAAACGCGGCGCAATACAGCCGCAAAGCCAATCTGATCCGCAAGGATCTGAACGTCAGCCAGCTGTTTGAGCCACGGTTTTTAAACGCAGCACTCAAAACACTCAAGCTCGAAGGCTACTGGCAGCCGAGAAAAACCGCCGGTAAAGTTTCCTGATGAATGGGGTTGGTCATGATTGATTTACGCGTTCCGGCTAATCGTTTCCGCACGCATGCGCTGTATTTTATATCGCCGCTGCTATTACTGCTTATCTGGGCATGGGTATGCCGTGCCGGCATATTCCCGGAACAGATTCTGGTATCGCCGGCCGGCGTTCTTGAAACCGGCCACGAACTCTGGGCCAACGGAGAACTGCCTGCACACTTGCATGATAGCCTGTTGCGGTTAAGCTGGGGTTTTGCTATCGGTGCTTTCCTGGGCCTGCTGTTTGGCGTATTGATGGGCTTGTTCAAATCAGTGGATAGCTTCTTTGCGCCATCGTTCAATGCGATACGCCAGGTACCAACCATTGCTTTTATCCCGATGCTGATCATGATTTTTGGTGTGGAAGAGACATTCAAGATCGTGGTCGTGGCAAAAGCTGCGTTCTTCCCTGTCACGCTGGCAACTTATGATGCAGTCAAGGGTATTCCGCGGACATATTTTGAGGTGTCCAGGGTATATCAGCTGCCAACATGGCATTTGATTACGCGTATTGTATTGCCGGCAACGACGCCACCGGTGCTGACAGGGTTCCGTTTGGCTTTAGGCCGTTCATGGATGGTGCTGGTGGCAGCCGAACTGATCGCTGCCGATAGCGGCATCGGGCAGATGATGGAAATGGGCAGGCAAATGTTCCGAATCGACATCGTGCTGGTGGGCGTGCTCGTCACCGGTTTGATAGGTTTCCTGCTAGACCGCGGCTTGCGTTCTGTTGAAGCACACCTTGGGAAGTGGAAATACAGGTAATGGCTACTCTTATCAATTCAATCTTTTTTCTGGAAGTGCCAGAATTGTCAGGGACAACACGATGAAAAAAATAAAACAGTTCACATCCAGGCTGTCGCAGGTAAACGGGCTCTGGCTGCCGATAGCCGTGGCTTTAATCTGGGAAATCATGTCGCGCCAGGGAGATGCTTACGCTTATACGTTTGTATCCTTGTCGCAGATCGCGATTGGTTTTTCGGAGCTGGTCACAAGCGGCGAGCTGCTGGTCAACCTGGCGGCGACATTGCAGACTACGGTTATCGGGTTATTGATCGGAGGCATTACAGGCTTGCTGGTTGGCGGCCTCATGGCTGTTTCACCCACCGCCGATAAATTGATCGGGCCGCTATACCACACCCTGCGGCAAGTGCCGTTATTGGGGTTGATTCCTTTGATCGCACTCTGGTTCGGTAATGGCCTGTCTTCAAAAATCCTGATTGTTAGCCTGGCTGCGTTCTACCCGGTAGTGCTGAATACTTATGAAGGCATGCGCGGTGTGGAAAAGAAATTGATAGAAGTGTCTTCCGTACTTAAGTTAAACCGCCTGCAGCTGTTCCTGAAGGTTCTGCTGCCGGCAGCGATGCCATCCATCCTGACCGGGGTTTCCCAGGCCTTGGCTTTTGCCTGGATTTCCACGGTGGGGACTGAACTGCTGTTTTCTACCGGGCCAGGTCTTGGCGGCTTGATGCAGATCGCACAGGAAGCCTCCAGGATGGACATCGTCATTATCGGGGTTGCCAGTATCGGCTTGACGGGATTGCTGATGAACGCGGGCCTGTCTCGCCTGAGTCAATATCTGCTGCGCTGGCGCAGCGTCAGATAAGCACAATTGATCTACAGGCAATTGAATGCGGTGCATTGGAAAATGCGCCGCATTTTTTTATACGCCTCAGCCAGGCAATCTTTACGCCAGCCAGGCAATCAATGCATCGACGCGCCTATGACGCTACTGTTTCTAAGCAAGCAGTTGTTCAATACCCTGTTGCCAGCACAACACAAGCCAAAACCAAAAAATGCGTTTATGGTTTTTTTAATCAATTAAATCAATTGGTTATTATTTTGATTGCCACTGGCACAGATTCTGCAATATCTCTCTTGTTGATGCGCATGCAAGCGCAAGGCAGATTTTATTAACAGTAAAGAGAGTATTCAATGAGAAGTGAAGCAATCAATCACGCTTACCAGCGTCACGGTAAATTTAAATTAAAGCCATTGGTCAAGCATGTATCCATTGCACTGGCAATCGGGTCCGGTGTTGTTTTAAACGGTGGCTATGCCTATGCAGAAGAAGCTGCGCCAATTCAGGCGCAAGACAAATCCTCAATAGATGACAAAACAAAGTTAGATGACAAAACAAAAGCAGAAGGCACGGCTTTGCCTTCTGTCACGGTGACGTCACAGAAGCGTGAAGAAAGCGTACAGGAAGTCAAGACTGCGATTACCGCGCTGAATGGCAAGGATCTTTTAGACCAGGGGGTAGGGCGCTCTGCAAGTGAAGTGCTGAACTATGTACCTAACGCTTCTGCCGGCACGCAGCTGCACGGTCGCCCACGCTGGTGGATCCGCGGTGTTGGCGCTGGACAGCAGCAGTTCGACCTTGCGAGCCCGGTCGGATTCTATCTGGATGAAGTGTATATCAGCAATGCCACGGCGACAGGGTTTCCTTTGTTTGACCTGGAGCGTGTTGAAGTACTGCGCGGTCCGCAAGGGACGCTGTGGGGCAAGAACACGACCGGCGGCGCCGTGAGTGTCGTTTCAAAAAAACCGTCATTCAACGCCGATGCCAAAGATAATTATGTGAAGGTTGATTATGGCAGCTATAACGATAGGATCGTGCAAGGCGGGGTAGGCGGTGTGATTCTGGATGAACGCCTGGCAGGACGCGTTTCTTTCTATCAGCAGGATCAGGATGGGCGCCTTAAAAATGACTTTACCGGCGGTAAAGATGGCGGCCTGAGTGAAGGGGCGATTCGCGGCCAGTTGTCAGCCATCCTGACACCGAACCTGGAAGCGCTCCTGAATGTGCATTACCGTAAATATGAGACTGATGGTGCCATCACCACTACCAAAAGCTATGCGCCGAACGGCGTGGTGCGTAATGGCTATGCGCCGAATACCGATATCAAGCATGTCAGCACGAATGCGCCGGATTCAAGTGACTCAACCCAGAACGGCATCAACCTGAACCTGAAATGGCAGCTTGGCCGCTATGCATTGACTTCCATTACCGCCTATGAAGATTTTGAAACCAATATCCTGACCGATAATGACTACACGCCATTAGAGATTTCCAGGTCACATACCGATGGCAAGAGCAGGCAGTTCACGCAGGAAATCAGGCTGGCTTCACCCAGGGAAGACCGCTGGAACTGGTTGGCCGGCGCACATTATTTCAATGAAAACATTGATTTCACCACGCAGGGCGCCAAGCTGCCGTCCGCTTCAGTGCCGGGTCTGGCAGGCGCTCCGCCTGGCGCGACTTACAATAGCTCAGACCTCAATCATAAGGCTGAGAGTTTTGCATTGTTCGGCAGTAATACCTATAACTTTACCGACCAGCTGAATGCGACATTGGGCTTGCGATGGACGCGCGAGACCAAAAAATATGACCTGGACAGGAAAGCCTCAACAGGCGCGGGGACATGGAGCAACCTGTCGCAGTGGTGGGATACTTACACCGGCGCGTATGCGGCAGCAGGCCCGTTGGGTTCCGGTACATTCAGCAGCAGTGATTCCAAGACCTGGAATGCGTTTACCTATGACATCACGCCTGAATACAAGATCACGCCGCATGACCGCGTGTATGCAAAATATTCGCATGGCGTGAAGTCCGGTGGTTTTAATACTGCCGCCACCAGCCTTGCAGCGGTGAATACGGTGAAACCTGAGCAGTTAAATGCGTATGAGATCGGCTACAAGTCAGAATGGCTGGGAGGCCGGGTTAACTTCAATGCCAGCCTGTTCCATTACGATTACCAGGATGTGCAGGTGAACGTGGTCGGGTATAACGCCAATGCCGGCGCCACCGTTTCTTATCTGCAGAATGCCAAGAAGGCGACTGTGAATGGCGCGGAGTTCGAAATCGAAGCGCTGCCTGTCGAGAACCTGCATGTGAATGCAAGCCTGGGCCTGCTGGATACCGAATATGATGAGCTGAATGTGCTTAACGGCGGTGCCGATTTGAAAGGACGTTCCCTGGTGCGTTCTCCGCATGTCACAGCCCAGATCGCGGCTGATTACACGATCCCTGTGCAGTACGGAAAAATCATTGTCGCGGCAGATGCACGTTATCAGGGTAAACAGTATTACTTTGTTGACCCGCAGTCTGAAGCGCGTGAGCACTTGAATCAGGATGGTTACACACTCGCAAATGCAAGGCTTTCGTTCGCCACCCATAACGACAAGTATGTCTTTACAGGTTATGTGAATAATCTTTTCGATAAAGAATACAAGAACCATTCACTGCCGGCATTCAATCCGGGATTGGGTGTCAATGGCGACAGCGTCTACTGGGCAGCACCAAGAACGGTAGGCGTTTCCGTAACGACCCGCTGGTAACGCGTTATCACGTAGTTGGTTCCGATGACGCCAGATTTCCGCACGGTGATCTGGCGTCATTTTTATCGGCAAACCGACCCATCTCCGTTGCATCAGCACGAAGCACCATCATTTATCCAATTAGAATTTGAAAGCGCATCAACATGAGTCAGTCGAATACGCTCAATACACAGCCACGATTATTGGCGACCAACCATTTTACATTTGCATTTGTAGGCCTTGCCTTGATGAGCGGCATCACCATCGGTATGAACAAGATACTGGTGACGCTGCTGGCATTGCACCTGAATGCGGAGTCCTGGCAGATCGGGCTGCTGATCGGTGCGGAAAGCCTGTCCATGATGCTGATGTCGCTGCCGGCAGGTATTTACATCAGCCGTTTCAGCGCCCGCTGGGTATATGGCATCTCCAGCCTGGGCGCGATGGCGCTCTACCCATTGATCGGATACTCCAGTTCCTGGTATCTGGCAGCGCTGTTTTTATTCATTGCGGGCATCTGTATCCCATTCCGCGTGGTTGCCATGAACACGTCATGGCTGGAGCGCCTGCCGGAGGTCGGTACCAGCCGCGGAGGCTGGTACCGGGGCACGCTGATGCTGGGCATAGGCCTGGTTGGGCCGCTGCTGGGCAATCTGGCTTCCAGCCATTTCGGGGTGCATGGCAGCTACTGGATCACCAGCATCCTGTTTGCGGTGATGGCGTTCTACGGCTTTTCCATTCTCTCGCATACACGCAGCATGGATGACGCCAGAAGTGTCAGCGGCGGCGTAAAAGACATGCTGCGCTACCTGACAGACCCGATGGTGCGCCAGGTATGCATCTATGATGGCCTGGGCGGCATGGTGCGCGGTTTCTTTGGCACCTTCATCATCATCATTGCCGTCAGGCAGTTCAACTGGAGCGCACAGCAGGGGATTACGCTCATGGTGGTGGAAGGGGCGACTTTTGTTGCCGTACTGCTGCTGCTTGGCCATTTTGTGGCGAAACTGGGCGAGAAAACCACTTATAACTTGAGCCATGGCAGTTTGATCACTGGCCTGCTGTTCCTGGGCTTGAGCAGCAGCGTTATCGGCCTGTTGATTGGCGCTGTGCTGCAGGCGATCGGGCAGGCGCTTAACCATCTGGTCAATATTTCGCGGCTGGCGCATTCCGGCAAGAACATGGGGCATGTTTCCGGATTGTTCACCATGGTAGGCATGGCTGGCGGCTTTGCCGGTGCAACCCTGGGCGGCTTTCTCAGCAAAGGGTTTGTGCTGCAGGATATATTCCTGCTCTGGATTCCGGTCTGGCTGGCGGTATGTCCGGGTTTCAGGGCATTCATAAAGAACATCTTCAAAAAAACGGCATAGCTGTCATTTCAGTGTTTTGTCCATGTTCTGCAAAATCAACAGTGCTGCTTCCGGCTTTGTTGATTTTGCAGCAGAAATTCACCCTATCTCTCATTCACAGTTCATTCGTATTTAAAAATACCTATATCAATCATATGGATATGGTTATTTTGATTGATGCCTGATATTGGCATGCATCCTGCAATTTTAAGTGCATTGTCGCTATATTTTTGTAGCTAACGGATTCAGATTAACTTAAGGAGCCAATGCATGACGACTGAATTTTTATGGCAATTACCGACCAGCGGTGATGGCCGCTATGGGAACAGTAAAAAAGAACGCCGCGGTGAACGCAGTTCAGCCCGCCACCCTTATTCGGAAGGGGTGACTGACCCGCGCGGTCTGAATTTTAACTATTTTGATTACCTGCACCAGGTAGCCCGTGCTGCCGAGCTTGCCGGCTTTGAAGGAATCCGTATCCCTGAAGACATCAATGGCGATGAGCCTTGGATCGTTGCCGGCTATGTTGCGCGCGGCAGCAGGCATTTAAAGCTGTTGACCGAGTTTGACGCTTCGCGCGGCTCTTCGGTATATGCCGCAAAGAACACCGTAAGTTACCAGCGCTTCACTGATGGCCGGTTTGCATGGCAGATCAGCGCTGGCGGCAATGCGCAGCATCGCCGCTCATTGGGCGATTTTGCCGCAGATGATGAAATCATCCCGCGTATCGAGGAGTTCGTGACAGTTGCCCGCGGCGTGCTGACGCAGGCTCCTTACACCTTCAAAGGTAAATATTTCGAGGTGTTGAATGGCGGCTTCCAGGGTGCGCTGGCTAACCATAAAGTACCGCCGGTATATCTATCCGGCAATAGCAGCGAAGCATTGGCACTTTCTGCAAGAAGCGCTGATGTACATATTTTTGACGCTGCAGGTGTGGATGAGATCAGGCAACAGGTCGATGGATTAACTACGCTTGCCAGGCAGCATGGACGCAAGCTCGGTTTTGGCCTGCGTATCGATATCGTTGCGCGTGAAACGGAGCAGGAGGCCATTTCTGACGCACATAGGTTCCGTGAGCAGTCAGCTAACAAAAACGGCAGCCATGCCCAGCTTGCAGGCAGGCATCTATGGGCAGGGCTTTCAGCAGACATTACCGGCGCCAGCGCTACCCTGGTAGGCAGTTATGCGCAGGTCACGCAGGCGCTGGTTGATTACGCATCAGCCGGCATCACGAGCTTTCTGCTTTCATCGGTTCCCCATTTTGAAGAGGCCTGCCGCCTGGGGGAATACGTATTGCCTGCTGTTCGCGCTCAAATCGCACGTGACCAACGCCGTGCGGCTTAATTAACTAAAGGAATATTTTATGACTATTGATGTTTTTTGGCGTATCCCGACTCACGGGGAACCCAGTTCACACCGCAACCGTACTCCGCATCGCGGCGACTGGTTCCCGGGTGACGATTCCAAGGCTGAGTCCGGCAGCGTGGGCAAAGGAAGCAACGGTGCGAACTACATAGATTACATTGCCGAGATCGCACATGCTGCAGAGATTTCAGGTTTCCAGGGCGGGCTGATCCCATCGTTCCCGATGACGGATGAACCGTGGGTGATTTCTTCATTGCTGGCACGTGAGACCTCTACTTTCCGTTTCATGATCCCATTCCAGCCTGGCTTCCTGAACCCGGTCGTGGCTGCGAGAATGACCGCGAGCCTGCAGCGTGCGACCGGCGGCCGCGCCTTGTATAACATCATTACCGGTGGTGGTGGCCCGGCACAGTTATGGTGGGGTGATTCCGCATCGCATGATGACCGCTATGGCCGCACAACCGAGTTTCTGGATGTATTGAAAGGTGTCTGGAACGGCGGCCCGTTCTCGTATCAGGGCAAGTTCTATCAGGTGGAAGATGCCGGTCTGGCCGATCCCTTATCCAAAGAAGAATATCCTGAGATCTATTTTTCAGGTTCATCCGATGCAGCGCTCGCTTCCGCCTCCAGGCATGCGGATTATTACCTGACCTGGCTGGAGCCGTTTGACCAGCTGCGCGAGAAATTCGACCGCGTGAAGACGCGTACGCAAATCCTGGGCCGCAAGATCAAATGCGCCATTCGCGTAGACATTATTGCACGCCCGACAGAGGAGGAGGCCTGGGCCGAGATTGAAAAAGGCTTTAACAGCCTGAGCCGCGAGGCTTTGGATAAGTTCCAGAATCCGGACGGCAGCGATTCCGTAGGCGCTGCACGCCAGCGCGGCAACCGCCCGACCACGATCAACAGCTATAAAGACCTGATTATCGAGCCCAATGTCTGGTCTGGCTTCAGCTTGCTGCGCGGCGGACAGACTAACGGTATTGTCGGCAGTTACGAGCAGGTGGCGGAACGGCTTGACGAGCTGGTGGCCTTAGGCGCTGACGCATTCATTCTGGCCAGCACCCCGCATCTGGAAGAAGCGTATCGTGTCGGTGAAGAAGTGCTGCCGCTGCTGCGCGGTAAAACCGATACTGCAATCCTGCGTGCGGTGGGTTAATCGATATGGCAAACCAATTATCGTCATCTCAGGCTGATGCATCAGCGCTGAAGGAAATCTGGTTTACCCGCTGCCCGGTACCCACGGCAACCGGCCTGGCATATAAACTGGGGTGGCTGCAGGATGAGTTCGCAGGCGATGGCATATCGGTGGCAACCATACAGGACGCACCGAAAGCACTGGCGCGCCATCATTACGACCATGAAATCAGCAGCCTGATCCGCGAGGGCGGCAGCCTACTGGCGCTTGCGGCAAAAGCGCAGGGGGCGAGGACAAAGCTCATCGGCCTGACATGGATAGATGAATGGCAGGTGATCCTGGTGCGGCCTGGTTCCGGCATCAGCAAACCGGCTGACTTGAAAGGCCTGCGCGTGGCCTTACCCGCTTATGTAGCGCGTGAAATTCCTGCCCATGTCCGCGGCAGCAGCATTGCCCGCGGCATGAGCCTGCAAGGCATCAAGGGTGCGCTGGCACATGACGGCCTGACGCTGGATGACGTGAACTTTGTCGAGGTGGGTTCCGGCCAGGAGACCGGGGCTGGCTTGGGCAACCTGTGGGAAGGGCTGGAATATCTGGCGCGCGGCGAAGTGGATGCGGTTTATGTCAAAGGCGCCTCTGCGGTAGATGCAGCCAAGCGCTACGGTGCAGTGGTGGGTATCGACATCGATCACTTTACCGACCGCAGGTACCGCGTCAATAACGGCACGCCGAGGCCTATCACCGTGCATGAAGATTTCATTGAAAACCACTTTGATCTTTTAGTGCGGTTTCTGGCGCAGACCTTGCGTGCCGCAGATTGGGCGGCGTCTGATCTGGCAGGCGTGCATGCCATATTGAAAAGTGAGACGCGCTCCGGTGATGAGGGTGTCGCCACCGCATACCGCAACGGGTTTCATCATTCATTGCAGCCGACCCTATCCGGAGAGTTGCTGGATCTATTCAGGATACAGAAGAATTTCACACTGCTGCATGGGGTGTTGGACCGTGATTTTGATCTGGATGCATGGATCGATCCACGTCCATTGGCTGCTGCCCGGCAGTGGCTGGATGCACATGATCAAACGCAGGTAAAAGCTGCGTGATTTTTTATTTATTCATATTCAAGGAGTTTTAAAATGGGAAAGATTGATACCGAATTAGCCGCCGATGTAACGGCATTTGCACAGAACGTAGCGCGCGAGGCGGCTCATGCCTTTAAGGTGCTGCGTGAGACGGATACGACAACGGCCTACGGCACAGTAGGTTTTACCGTGCGCGTTCCGGGGCATGAGAAACTGGTGGTGGTGAACGATCCCGGCCCATGGGATAGAGGTGCTGAAATCACGCCGGCAATCATCGGCTTTGACGGTACTGTCTATGCCGGGCACCACACTGGCGGCAAGCGCTATAACAAACTGTTCATCGAGCGTCCTGAAGTCAGCATCATTTCACATGTCCACACCCTGTACCTGGCGGCGTGGGGGCAAACGCACCGTACTTTCCCTATCAATTATGTTGCGCTGAACCGTCACCACCTCGTGCGTGAACTCCCGGTCTACATCAACCGCCTGCAACCGGAAGTGGATTTTATCGTCGAAAAAGTAAATGAGAACCCGCACAATTTTGCCATCGTGGAAGCCAACGGCGGCGGCACCGTCTGGGGCAAGGCCGGTATCCGCGAGCTGACGGATACCATCATCCTGCTTGAAGAGGCGGCACGCTTGCAGCTGCTGGCTGAGGCTGTAGGCGGCTCACGTAATTATGGCGCCGGTGCACTGCGGCAGAACTGGAAGATGACGGGTCTGTTCGATGAAGCCAAGACCCTTGGTTTGCTGCCGATCACGGATATTTAATCCCTGCTGAATGGCCTCCCGGCGATTCAGGTGATTTCAATCGCCTGATTGCCGGGAGGCAACTTCTTGATTTGCATGCCCGTGCCCGCCTTCGGGGGCTTGATCTGCCATCATAGAGTGGTTCAAAACCGTCTGGTAAACGCGTGGTGGTTCCTTCCCATCTGTTATGCTTTTTTTTAGCGCAACTGTCTCTGTTGTAAAAACCGGCAAATCTATATCTTGATCACTGTTAAAACAACCCGGCATTTCAGTCAGCCGGAAATTTAAGGTGATGGCATGTATATCTATGATGAAATTGACCAGAGGCTGGTAGAGCAGCGCGTTGCGCAATTCAGGGGGCAGACGCAGCGGTTCCTGAAAGGCCAGCTGACAGAGGAGGAGTTCCGCGTTCTGCGGTTGCAGAATGGCCTGTATATCCAGCGCCATGCGCCTATGCTGCGGGTTGCCATTCCCTATGGCATGTTAACTTCAAAACAGCTGCGGACACTGGCTTATGTCGCCCGCCGCTGGGATAAGGGTTATGGCCATTTGACCACCAGGCAGAATATCCAGTTTAACTGGCTGCGGCTGGAAGATGCCCCCGATGTGCTGGCCAAGCTTGCAACGGTGCAGATGCATGCGATCCAGACCAGCGGGAATTGCATCCGCAATACCACCACGGATCACTTCGCCGGCGTTGCTGCTGATGAACTCATCAATCCCCTGGTCTGGTGCGAAATCATCCGCCAATGGTCGATGCTGCATCCTGAATTCGCATTCCTGCCCCGTAAATTCAAAATCGCAGTGAGCGGATCCATGACCGACCGGGCTGCCGTCGGCGTACATGATATCGGCCTGCAGGCTGTAGAGCGCAATGGAATATTCGGTTTCAGGGTTTTCGTAGGCGGCGGTTTAGGCAGGACGCCGATCGTAGGCAAACTCATCAAACCTTTTGTGGAGTGGCAGGATTTGTTGACCTACCTGCAAGCCACGCTGCGGGTGTACAACCTGCATGGAAGGCGCGATAACAAATACAAGGCGCGCATCAAGATACTGGTGAAAGACCTGACGCCGGAAGTGTTCGCGCATGAAGTCGATGCGCAATGGCAGCTGATCAAAGGCGGCCCGGATACCGTAAGCGAAGCGTTTGTAACAAGCATCGCAGGCAAATTCAGGTGGCCGGAATACGACCTGGATACTGAAATCAGCGAGACATTCTATTTCAGCCAGTTATCAGCCGACGCGAAATTCAATCGCTGGTCGCGCACCAACGTCCATCCCCATAAAGTGTCCGGATATGCATCGGTCACCATTTCATTAAAGGCAACCGGTGCGCCTCCCGGTGACATTAGCGCAGACCAGATGGATGCGGTAGCCGACCTGGCTGAGAAGTATGGTTTCGGTGAGCTGCGCATCTCCCACGAGCAGAACATCATCATGCCGGATGTCAGGAAAAGCGATCTTTACATGCTGTGGCAGGAGTTGCAGCTGCTGAGCCTGGCTACGCCGAATATCGGATTCATTACCGATATCATTGCCTGCCCGGGCGGGGATTACTGCAGCCTGGCGAATGCGGTCACGCTGCCGATTGCAGAAGCCATACAAAGCAGGTTTTCCGATCTTGATTATATCTACGATATTGGCGAGCTGGACCTCAATCTGTCCGGCTGCATGAATTCCTGCGGCCACCACCATATCGGGCATATCGGCATACTGGGTGTCGATAAAGCCGGGGAGGAGTGGTACCAGATCACGATAGGCGGCAGGCAAAGCGGGGCGCTGGACAATCACCTCGGTCATGGCCTGGCTCATCGCGCCCGGGCTGATGCAGGCGCTGGCGGTTCAGGAACTGACAGCGCTGGAGCCAATGGCGCCGGCGCTGCAATCGGGCGGGTGATTGGGCCTTCATTTGCCCGTGAACAGATACCGGATGTGATCTCCCGCCTGATAAACACCTATCTGAGGCTGCGCGACAGTGAAGAGGAGCGGTTTGTCGATGCGGTGCATAGGCTTGGAATCGAGCCATTCAAGAAAGATGTCTATGCCGATCCTTTATTTTCCAAATCTTTGACTTTATCGAAAGAGACCCATGTTTGAGGTGACCCCAAGGCTGCTGCGTAACGGCCAAATTGAGTTGAATGAAGCGCTTTTGTTCGATGCAGGCGCTGAAACGAACGGTTCTGAAATCAATGGTTTTTCAGGCATCCCGCCTGACCAGAAGCATTGGATGATGCGACTGGATGCCTGGCTGGAAAAGCGTGAGCTCTTATTAAACCGCAGATTTCCGGTCGGCATATTCATTTCGTCCGACACGGATCTGGCCGCTACATTAGGTAAGCAGGGCGCTCTGCTGCAAACCGGGCTGTTTCAAACCGCGGATGTCGCATTTATTGCGATTGATTTCCCAAGTTATACCGATGGCCGTGGTTATTCCTTAGCCCAGCTGATTAAAAGCATTTACGGCTGGCACGGAGAATTGAGGGCGGTCGGCGACGTCATGATAGACACGGTCTTTTATATGGCAAGGTGCGGCTTTGACAGCTTCCTGATTAAAGAAGGGCATGATCCCCAGCTGGCATTGGAAGCGCTGGGTACTTTTACCGAGCCGTATCAGAAGTCCTATCAGTTGCCGGGCGTGCCCCTCAGTTAAACGCATCGGTCACGGCCAGACCCAGGGGTGTGGGTTTGAATAATGCAATCATCAAGTAAGGAAACAGCATGACAACAGCTAGCAAGCCATCAAGGAAAGTGATTCCAATCGCAAGCGATCATTCGGCAGATAAGTTGAGGCCAACCTATGAAGCGCAGCACAAGATATATCCACGCAATATATCCGGCATCTTCAAGAACTGGCGCTGGATCATGATCTGGGTTACGCAGATCGTGTTCTACGGCACGCCCTGGCTGATGTGGAATGACAGGCAGGCGATGCTGCTCGACGTCAGCACGCATCGTTTTTACATTTTTGGTCTGGTGCTATACCCTCAGGATCTGATATACCTTGTCATTATCCTGATTATCTCTGCACTGGCATTGTTCCTTTTTACGGCGGTTGCCGGGCGATTATGGTGCGGTTTTTCGTGCCCGCAATCCGTGTATACCGAAATATTCTTATGGATGGAACGCAAGATTGAAGGGGACCGCGCTGCCCGCATGCGCCTGGACAGTATGCCCTTCGGTTTCAGGAAGTTTTATAAGAAATTCCTGAAACACGCCGCCTGGATCGGTTTTTCAATGGCGACCGGGTTTACTTTCCTTGGCTACTTTTCGCCGGTGCGGGATCTGCTGGATAACATCATCCAGTATCGATTAAGCCCATGGGAAACATTCTGGATCTGTTTTTATGGCTTTGCCACTTACGGCAATGCCGGTTTCCTGCGTGAACAGGTCTGCAGGCACATGTGTCCATACGCCCGCTTCCAGAGCGCCATGTTTGACAATGACACCCTCATCGTGACTTATGACCAGGCGCGCGGCGAGCCACGCAGTGGCCGTTCGCGCAGCGTGGATGCGAAAAAGGAAGGCCTGGGTGACTGTATCGATTGCAGCTTCTGCGTGCAGGTATGCCCGGTTGGGATCGATATCAGGAATGGCCTGCAGTATGAGTGCATCAGCTGCGGCCTCTGTGTTGACGCATGCAACAGCATCATGGACAAGATGCAATACCCACGAGGCTTGATTAGGTTTTCGACCCAGAATGGCGTTGAGAAACATTGGTCACAGCGTGAGATCATCAGGAAAATATTACGTCCGCGCGTACTGATCTATAGCGGACTGTTAATCCTGCTGTCTTTAGGGCTGGTATTCTCCCTGTCGATACGCCCGGCGTTCAAGGTCGATGTCAACCGTGACCGTGGCGTCATGTCACGCATGGCTCCCGGAGGCATGGTGGAAAACGTATATCAGATACAATTGACCAATGTGACGGAAAGCCAGCACGCTTACAGGGTATCGGTGCATGGCCTGCAGGGCGTCTCGATCGCTTCAGAAACCGAGTTTACCGTCAATCCGGCAAGTGAAAGACTGGTCGCCGTGCGCTTGCAGATTGCCGACGGGTCAATCCGCAGAGGCACGCATCCCATTATGTTTGACGTTGAATCCGTTAACTCTAAAGAGCATGTGAAGCAGAAATCCAGTTTTTACATGCCCTGATGATTAAACGGTGCGTCAACCCCGGCTTCCCAAGACGGTAAAGCGCCAGGTCTGGCCTGGCCGCAGTTTTCCGGAGTTGACTTCAATGGCAGTAGCGTGTCTACTAGTGTACGAGTGTAAAAAAAGAACTTCTGATGACACCTGTAAATCCACCGCTACTTTCGGTCATTGTCTGCGTTTATAACGAGGCACTGGTATTGCAGCAATTCTTCGCGCGCTTGCTGCCGGTTGTTGAAGCGGTCGCGCAGGGGGATTATGAGCTGGTCTGTGTCGATGATGGCAGCACGGACGACTCGTTATCCATATTGATGCAGATGGCGGAAGCCAACCCCAGGCTGCGCGTGGTCGAGCTGTCGCGCAATTTCGGCAAGGAGGCCGCGCTGACTGCCGGCATTGAATATGCCACCGGCCAGGCGGTCATCCCGATCGATGCAGATTTGCAGGATCCGCCGGAGCTGATCCATGCGTTGGTCGCACAATGGCAGAAAGGCGCGGATGTAGTGCTCGCCCGGCGCAGCAACCGGGATTCCGATTCATTGTTAAAACGCCAGAGTTCACAGTGGTTTTACCGTCTTTATAACAAATTATCCAATACGCATTTGCCGGACAACGTCGGTGATTTTCGCTTGATGGACCGCATGGTGGTAGATGCGGTGCGTGCATTGCCGGAGCGCCAGCGATTCATGAAAGGTATTTTTGCCTGGGTTGGATTCAAGACCGTGACTGTAGACTACACGCGTGCGCCGCGGGTAGGGGGTAAAACCAAATTTACAGGATGGCGGCTTTGGAATTTCGCGCTGGAGGGGATCACCAGTTTTACCACAGTGCCTTTAAGGGTCTGGACTTATATCGGCCTGATCGGTGCCGGCCTGTCTGCCGCCTATGCCTGTTTTATCATCCTGCGCACACTGATTTCGGGGGTCGACGTGCCTGGCTACGCTTCACTGCTGGTCGCGGTTCTGTTCATGGGCAGCATGCAGCTCGTGAGCGTCGGATTGATCGGTGAATATATCGGGCGCCTTTATGTCGAGGCCAAGCAGCGGCCGATTTTCATCGTTCGCCGTACGGTAGGCTTTGATCCCGCCGTGGGCGGGAGTGATGCCCACGAAGCGCGTCATGGCGCAGCATGAATCCTGAAGTCTACCTGCAGATGGAGTCAGTGGAACGTGAGCACTGGTGGTTCCAGGGCAGGCGGGCGATCATTTCACATGTGATCGGCAAGATGGATCTGCCGCAGAACCCTGCGATCCTGGAAGCCGGGTGCGGTACTGGCGGTAACCTCGCAATACTTTCTCAATTAGGCGCCACCTGCGCATTCGAGATGAATGATGCCGCATTGGATATCGCGCTCAAGAACGCATGCGGCGCAGAAATCCACCGTGGGCAGCTGCCCGATGCCGTGCCGTTCCAAGGGCGGCAGTTTGACCTGATCTGCATGTTCGATGTGCTGGAACACATCGCGGATGATGTGCTGGCTGTCGAGGCGCTGTCGCACCGGCTGGCGCCGGATGGCTATCTTTTTGTGACGGTGCCTGCGCTGCCCATGCTGTGGAGTGAGCATGACGTCAAGCTCCATCATCACCGGCGCTATGCGCGCGGGCAGCTGATGCGGGTGATGGAGCAGGCCGGGCTGGCGGTGTCATGGGTTTCATATTTTAATTTCTCTTTGCTGCCGGTTGCGGTAGCCAGTCGTTTATATGCAAAGATACGCGGCATCCGGCCTACCGGTGATGAATTGCCGCCCGCATTCGTAAACCGTGTGTTTGCCGGCATGCTTTCCATGGAAAGACATATGCTTTTCCCGGGGCGCCTGCCGATAGGCCTGTCGCTTGCTGCAGTGGTACGCCACCGGCGGTGATAAGGGCTGCGGTTGCATTGGTTCACAGCCCGGCTGCCTGTCCTGGTGCCGTCATTTTTATAAATCAATGATGAACAGTTGTTGAGTTCATCAACATCATTTATATTGTCTTCAATGATGTTGACATGAGTAGATGCGATGAAAGTTAACCTGATTCCCACCCAAGCTTTTAATGACCAGAAACCCGGCACTTCCGGGTTACGCAAAAAAGTTAAAGTTTTTCAGCAGCCTAATTATCTGGAAAACTTCGTACAAAGTTTTTTTGATACGCTGACCGTGCCGGCCAACGCTACGCTGGTAGTCGGCGGTGACGGGCGTTACCACAATCGCCATGCGATCCAGACCATCATCCGCATGGCTGCCGCGAATGGCTTCTCACGCGTTCTTGTCGGCCAGGCCGGCATACTGTCTACGCCTGCGGCATCGCATGTCATCCGCAAATACCGCACATTCGGCGGCATGGTGCTATCTGCCAGCCATAACCAGGGCGGCGTGAACGGTGACTTCGGCATTAAATACAATATCGGCAATGGCGGGCCGGCACCTGAAAAAATCACGGATGAAGTGTACGCAAAAAGCAAGCTGATTACACAGTATAAAGTTGCCGATGTGCCGGAAGTGAATATCGATGCGATCGGCTGTACTGAATTTTCGGGCGTGAATGCCGGAGAGACGTTCACGGTGGAAATCATCGACGCGGTGCAGGATTATGCTGACCTGATGCAGAGCCTGTTTGATTTTCCCGCGATCAGGAAACTGCTGGCGAATGGTTTCGAGATGAAGTTTGATGCCATGCATGCGGTCACCGGGCCTTATGCCAAAGAAATCCTGGTGAACCGGCTGGGCGCATCCGCAGACAGCCTCATGAACTGTGAGCCATCAGAGGATTTCGGCGGCGGCCATCCCGACCCGAACTTAACTTATGCTGAAGACCTGGTGAACATCATGTTTGCCGGCGAGGATGCACTGGACTTTGGTGCGGCATCGGACGGTGACGGTGACCGCAACATGATACTTGGTCAGAATTTCTTCGTGACGCCTTCAGACAGCCTGGCAGTTCTGGCAGCAAATGCAACGCTGGTGCCGGCTTATGCAGGCGGCCTTGCGGGTGTGGCCCGTTCGATGCCGACCAGCGGCGCGGTGGACAGGGTTGCCGCCAAGCTGAATATCCCATGTTTTGAAACGCCCACCGGCTGGAAGTTCTTCGGCAACCTGATGGATGCCGGCAAGGTCACCCTGTGCGGTGAAGAAAGCTTTGGCACCAGCTCCAGCCATGTGCGCGAGAAAGACGGTTTGTGGGCGGTATTATTCTGGCTCAATATCATTGCTGCCAGGAAGCAGGGCGTAGAGGCGATATTGACTTCACACTGGCGCGAATTTGGCCGCAATGTGTATTCACGCCATGATTATGAATCCATCCCGACCGATGCCGCCAATAGCGTGATCGCGCATATCAAATCGCAGTTCAGTGCTTTGCCGGGCCAGGGTTTCGGCCGCTATACAGTGAGCAGCTGCGATGATTTCAGCTACCTGGACCCGATCGATGGTTCGGTCAGCACTAACCAGGGTACGCGTATCCTGTTTACCGACGGTTCCCGTATCGTGTTCAGGCTGTCCGGAACCGGAACAGAGGGTGCAACCTTGCGTATCTACCTGGAAGCATTTGAACCGGATAGCGCCAAACATTATCTCGATGCACAGGTCGCACTGGCAGAAATGATCCAGATTGCGCTGCAGATCTCGCAGCTGGCGGAAAGAACCGGCCGCACTGCGCCAACCGTCATTACTTAGAGCGTTTGCAAGTGATTTGAATGGGGGCTGGCGATCAGGCAACCCCATTCAAACCATGGAACTGTTCCGCTTATTCGTAGACCTGGCTGATGGTCATCTCGCCTTTGTACAGCCGGACATCCATTCTCCCCAGAAACGACATGCCGAGCAGCACATCGCCATCCAGGCCGGGAGCGATCATTGCCGCAACATTGTTGGCACTCACCCCGCCAATCTTTACTGACTCCAGGCGTACCATGTAAGCTATGCTCTCACCATTGGCGGTAGTGGTGCGCACGGCGTTGATGCTTCTGAGCTTGAGCCGGTCTGCGACTTTCTGTGATATCGCTACCCCGGTGGCGCCCGTGTCAACCAGCACATTTACTTTTTCGCCGTTGATGAGCGCTTCGCTGCGGTAATGCCCATCCGGGCCGCGCTTCAGCACGACCGAATCAGCATTGCCCAGGCGGCTGAGTTTGTTCGGGTTCTGTATGTTATCGGCAAAGTAATAGATCAACGCCGCCAAGCTTAGCCACACGATTAACGAGATGAATGTATTCTTGGTCATGGGTGTGAACGTGCTAAGGGCGGGTTGGGCGCATCAGGCCCTGAATGCCCACCAGACAATGGCGAAGTAGGTGAGATGGTGCAGCAGCTGGTCTAAACCCAGTAAAAACCAGAACCATTCGCTGTTGTCGGCATTCAGTTTGAATTTTTTATTGATGTTCATCTTTGCCCAGTCGATATGGTAGTGAACCGCGAGGTCAGCCAGCGCCAGCACCCATGCATCGTTCACCTGCAATACACTCAGCACGAGATAGGTGCCGGCGCCATGGATCGCGGCGTGCGTCAGGCCGCCCAGGTGCCCATAGCTGGCTTTGTTCTGGTACATCCACGGATGCGCCTGCAACGGGAAGTCACAGATAAAGTGTTTGATGAACAGCCATAACAGGGTTTCAAACATGCGGGTGCTTATGCTGCTTCGTCAATCCACGCGAGCTGTATGGCTTCCAGAATGCGTTCGCCGCAATGGTCTGCCGCATCGTTAAAGCCGTCCAGATGCATGACCCATTCCATCAGGTCGGTAAAACGTATGGTCTTGGGATCGGTGTCGGGAAACTTGTCGTAGAGTGCTTCTGCAATAGCCTGGCTATCTGTCCATTTCATATCGGTATTCCTTTTGATTGATTTAGTGCAATTATAGTCCTGTAGCCGACATGCAACAAAATATGAAAATATTTTTATGGAATGACAATTTGTAGAACGGTAAAAAAAGCCCGCAGTGCCTGAAAAGGCAGTGCGGGCGAGGTGAGCGTTATTTTGGAGAAGTACGCAATTGAATATATGCAAGACTGATGCCAAGTATTAGTTTCATATGATTCAGTCACTTAGTGTGTTTCATGGTGATTCCTCATGCACCAATTTAAACCAGGCTGGTTGAATTCAGCCATGATTATTGAGTGACGTTACGTGTTTTGAATATTAATGGAGGCTTTAACGTTGCGGCGTTGGCGTGGTAAAATGCAACAGCTTCTTTTTATTCAAATATTTGGAAAACTAAAAACCATGTCACTTGCTTCACCAAATCAGGCACCATTTAACTACGCAAATACCTTAAACAAAGCCGATCCTGCTTTATGGGGCATGATCGAGCAAGAGGTTGTGCGTCAGCATGAACATATCGAGTTGATTGCCTCTGAAAACTACACCAGCCCGGCAGTGATGCAGGCACAGGGTTCTCAGCTCACCAATAAGTATGCTGAGGGTTATCCGGGTAAACGCTTTTACGGCGGCTGTGAATTTGTAGACCAGGTCGAGCAGCTGGCGATTGATCGCCTGAAAGCGCTTTACGGTGCCGAATATGCCAACGTGCAGCCGCACTCAGGCTCACAGGCCAATCAGGCCGTTTATTTCTCCATCCTGAAACCGGGCGATACGGTCATGGGCATGAACCTGGGTCATGGCGGGCATTTGACCCACGGCTCACCGGCCAACCTTTCCGGCAAACTGTTCAATATCGTGCCTTATGGCCTGAACGATAAAGAGGAAATTGATTACGACGAGATGGAGCGCATTGCCGTTGAATGCAAACCTAAACTTCTGATCGGCGGCGCTTCTGCTTACGCCTTGCGCTTTGACTGGGCGCGCATGGCCGAGATCGCGAAAAAAGTAGGGGCTTATTTCATGGTGGATATGGCGCATTATTCAGGCCTGATTGCCGCCGGTGTTTATCCGAACCCGGTGCCGCATGCTGATTTTGTGACTTCAACCACTCACAAAACGCTGCGTGGGCCACGCGGCGGTATCATTCTTGCCAGGGCCGAGTTCGAAAAATCATTGAACTCCAATGTATTCCCAAGCCTGCAAGGCGGCCCGCTGATGCACGTGATCGCAGCAAAGGCGACTGCGTTCCTTGAAGCATCACAGCCTGAATTCAAAACCTATCAGGCACAAGTGCTGAAAAATGCACAGGCGATGGCGGAAACGCTGGCCAGTCGTGGTTTACGCATTATCTCAGGCCGCACCGAGTCACATATGTTCATGGTGGACCTGCGTCCTAAAGGCCTGACTGGCAAGGCTGCCGATGCCGCACTGGGTCTGGCGCATATCACCGTCAACAAGAACGCCATTCCTAACGACCCGGAAAGCCCGTTCGTGACTTCCGGCATCCGTATCGGCGCGCCGGCAATCACTACGCGTGGCTTCAAGGAAGAAGAGGCAAGGCAAGTGGCTAACCTGATTGCCGATGTGCTGGATAACCCGGCTGATGAAGCCGTGATTGCAGCGACAAAAGCTAAAGTGCATGCTTTGACAGCCAGGTTCCCGGTTTACGCTTGAAAACCTGTGAAAGGTGAAATGTGAAAAGTGAAAAGTGTTTAGATGTGAGGCGTAACCTACATAATGAAACTGTTGGTGATTTCCCACGTTTCACATTTCACGTTTCACCCACTGTGTGTTTTTCACGTTTCACGTTATCATGAAATGCCCTTTCTGCGGTGCTGACGATACACAGGTCATTGATTCACGGGTCAATGACGAGGGTGACTCCATTCGCCGCAGGCGTAAGTGCGTGGTCTGCGATAAACGTTTCACGACTTACGAAACGGCAGACCTGCACCTGCCGCAGGTAGTCAAGCAGAATGGCACGCGCGAGGAATTCAAGCGTGATAAATTGCGGCTTTCATTCACGCGTGCGCTGCATAAGCGCCCGGTGCCTACAGAGTATGTAGATAAGGCGCTTGACCATATCACGCAAAAAATCCTGGCGCGCGGTGACCGCGAAGTGCCGGCGCGCGATCTGGGTGAGATGGTCATGCATGAACTAAAAATGATGGATAAAGTCGCTTATATCCGCTTTGCATCGGTATACCGCAGTTTCTCTGATGTGGATGATTTCAGCGATGTCATCCGTGACCTGGATTAACGGCATCATTATCAGGCTATACCTTTGGAGGCTGCATGAAACTGATCAGGAACGCGACAATTGCTTTCGCAGTATTTACATTCATTCTCACGATAGTGTTTTTTACCTGGTGGGCATTCAAGGATAAATTCGTGTTTAACGGCGAGAAGTTTGACCAGGTGAAATGGATACAGCTTGCCACCAGCACTAAAAATGAATGCAAGCGCGGTGACATGGCTTATGACCTGCAGCAGAACATCCTTGCCAGGGGCGCACAGCGCCAGGCTGTCACGGCTTTGCTTGGGCGTCCTGCATTCGAGGATGAAAGCTCGATTGAATATGACCTGGGTAAATGCATGCACGTCTATCATGGCTTGCTCATTTTCTTTGACCAGGATGGCCGCTTGGTCAGCAGCCGCATCTCTTCTCACTAAATTTCACGATATTTCATTATGGCAGTGCCTACCAATCAAGATTTCCGCTGGATGGCGCAGGCGTTGCGCCTTGCCGCGCAGGGTTTGTTCACCACCACCCCTAATCCGCGGGTGGGCTGCGTGATCGTTAAAGATAACCATATGGTCGGATCCGGTGCGCACCTGAAAGCGGGCGAGCCGCATGCGGAGGTGCATGCGTTGCGCCAGGCAGCTGCGCAGGCCGAAGGTGCCGATGTTTATGTGACGCTGGAGCCATGCAGTCACCATGGCAGGACGCCGCCGTGTGTGGAGGCCGTGATTGGCGTAAAGCCCAGGCGCGTGATTATCGCGATGCAGGATCCGAATCCGCTGGTGGCCGGACGCGGCGTTGCCGCGCTACGGGCACTGGGCATAGAGGTGATTGTAGGCGTCATGGAGCATGAGGCGCGTGCCTTGAATGCGGGGTTTATCTCGCGTATGACGCGTGGCTTGCCTTATGTCCGTTCTAAAATTGCAGCGAGCCTGGATGGGCGTACCGCGCTGAACAACGGTAAAAGCCAGTGGATTACGGGTGAACAGGCGCGGCAGGATGTGCAGCAGTGGCGGGCGCAATCTTGCGCCATTATCACCGGTATCGGCACGGTGCTGGCCGATGACCCGAGCATGACGGTGCGGCTCGAAAATACCACGCGGCAACCGCTGCGGGTGATTGTGGATAGCCGCCTGCAGACGCCGCCAGATAGCAAGATCCTGGATCCTGTGATCCTGAAGCATAGCCCGGTACTGGTGGCATACGCGGAAGGCCATCCGCAGCGCGCCGCCAGGCTCATGCAGGCGGGTGCGGAACTCCTGCCGTTGGCTGACCCTGCAAGCAAAGTAGACCTGCAAGGCTTGCTGCGTGCGCTCGCGCAGCGCGGCATCAATGAAGTGCTGGTGGAAGCCGGGCAGGGCCTTAATGGCGCGCTGCTGCATGCAGGCCTGATCGATGAGTTTATTTTCTATTACGCTCCCAAACTGATGGGGGATGCTGCAAAGGCGATGTTTGCGATGCCGGAGCTCACGCAGATGCAGCAAGTGACGGTTCTGCAGCTGCTTGATGTGCGTCAGGTTGGCCGTGATCTGCGGATACAGGCAAAACCTGCCAAGACGCTCACTTAAGGTTTATCCAGTCCATGATGCTCATCGATACACATTGCCATCTTGATGCAGCGGAATTCGATGCGGACCGGGACAGTATTGCCGGGCAGGCCATGCAAAAGGGCATCTGCGGCATCGTGGTGCCGGCTGTGGCGCGAAATAACTTCGACGATGTGATTGCGTTAGGGGCCCGGCACCAGAATTGCGTTTATGCCCTGGGTATTCATCCTATGTATGTTGATGCGGCACAGCCGGAAGACCTGCAAATACTGGAACAATATGTCCGGGATAATGATCCGGTGGCGATCGGTGAAATCGGTCTGGATTATTTTCTGACGAACCCGCGCGATAATCCTGATAATACCGGGCGCCAGCACCTGTTTTTTGTGGAGCAGCTGAATATTGCCCGGCATCACGGGCTGCCGGTGATTCTGCATGTGCGCAATGCCATTGATGATATTCTGAAACAGCTGCGCAAATATAAACTGTCGGGTGGTATCGCGCACGCATTCAACGGCAGTTTTCAGCAGGCGCAGCAATTGATTGACCTGGGTTTTAAGCTTGGGTTTGGCGGTGCCATGACTTACAGCCGCGCATTGAAGATACGTGAGCTGGCTGCGAAACTGCCTTTGGAGGCCATTGTGCTGGAAACGGATGCCCCGGATATACCGCCTGAATGGGTAGGCCGCGGGGGCAGGAATAGCCCTTTGGAATTGCCTGGAATCGCACAGGTTTTAGCCGGATTAAAGCAGCTCAATGTGTCGCAAGTGGTTGATATTACTAGTGCCAATGCCTTAAAAGTTTTGCCGAAAATGGCTGACTTATGCACATCAGTTAAAGTGCTACTTTAACGATTTGTTAAAAACGCTTATTAATCAATGGGTGTTATGTAAGCTATTGATTTATAAAGGTTAAATAATAGATTAAAAAATAGGCGTTTTTAAAAAAACCTTATAAATTGGTATGTTACATTTTGTAATCACAATTATTCACAAAGTTATCCACAGATATTGTGGAGCATTTTTTTCAATTTTTTGAACTCGTTAAAAGTCAACTTTTAAATTAAATTTTTTTAACGCTAAACAGTATAAAAAGTTAGTATTTTTATGTTAGTAGACAATCAGCATTATCGGACGATCTGGCCTGATACCAGCGGAGGTGTCCCATCGGTCAAAATAATAGACCAGACCAGGCTGCCTCATGAGTTTAAGGTGGAAACCATTACCAGCCTTGAGCAGATGGTCGTCGCAATCAAAACGATGCAGGTGCGCGGGGCGCCCTTGATTGGCGCTGCTGCCGCTTATGGCATGGCACTGGCGCTGCTTAATGCGGCTGATGATGCCTATCTGCACATCTCGGCAGAACGGTTGATCGCCAGCAGACCGACTGCGGTGAACCTGAGGTGGGCGGTCGAGCGCATGCTGCTTCGCCTGCTTGCCTTGCCTGAGCAGGCGCGGCGGCAGGCAGCGTGGGATGAAGCCGCATTGATCTGTGAGGACGATGTGCTGCTCAATCAGGCAATCGGCACACATGGCCTGCAACTGATTGAACGGATGCAGGCTGAAAAATGCCGCACGCTCAATATACTGACACACTGCAATGCGGGGTGGCTGGCAACGGTTGATGTTGGTACGGCGCTGGCACCGGTGTATGCGGCACACGATGCCGGCATCGATGTGCATATCTGGGTGGACGAAACCAGGCCGCGCAACCAGGGAGCCAGCCTTACCGCGTGGGAGCTGGCGCAGCACGGTGTGCCCTATACGGTCATCAGTGACAATGCAGGTGGTCATTTGATGCAGCAGGGGCAGGTGGATATGGTGGTCGTAGGCGCGGATCGCGTGACGTCAGCCGGGGATGTATGCAACAAGATCGGCACTTACCTGAAAGCGCTGGCCGCTTTCGACAGTGCCGCATTCGGTCACTGGGTGCCGTTTTATGCGGCGGTGCCATCGCCAACCATAGACTGGAATGTAAGCGATGGCGTCAAAGCGATTGAAATTGAAGAACGCCATGCCGATGAGATGGCATGGATGAGCGGCAGGCTTGCCAGTGGCGAGGTTGCGCGCGTGAATATCCTGCCGCAAGGCGCAAATGTCGCGAATCCGGCATTTGATGTAACACCGGCGCGCCTGGTGACCGGCATCATTACCGAACAGGGCGTATTTGCACCGGACCAGCTGCATATGATGCAGAGAACCCATTTCTAACCGTTCTGGAAAGATAAGCATGCAACAACAGCGGCAGCAATTATTGGATGCCAGCCGGCAATTATGTCACCTGGGTTTGAACCGCGGTACGTCCGGCAATGCTAGCGTGCGGGTCTGTGCTGATGATGGGCAGCCGGGTTTCCTGGTCACGCCGTCCGGCATGGCTGTGGACCGGATGACGGTTGACGATATGGTCTGGATGGATTTTTCCGGGCACTGGCACGGACGCTGCGAGCCCTCCAGCGAGTGGCGCTTCCATTCCGATATCCTGCAGCACAGGCCGGAAATCAATGCAGTGATTCATACGCACAGTATGTTTGCCACCACGCTCAGTACATTCAGGCGTGATATTCCGCCATTTCATTACATGATTGCCGTTGCAGGCGGCGATACGGTACGCTGCGCGCCTTATGCGCTGTTCGGCAGCCAGCTGCTGTCGGATCATGCCCTGGCGGCATTATCCGGGCGCAAGGCATGCCTGCTTGCGAATCATGGCTTGATCGCGATCGGCGCGGATCTGCATCAGGCTTTGCAGGTGGCAGAGGAAGTCGAGACGCTGTGTGAACAGTACCTGCGCGCTTTGCAGGTAGGGGAGCCGCACCTGTTGACGCATGAAGAAATGCAGGAGGTGCATGAAAAATTCAAAAGCTATGGCGCATGGGCCAGGCGGACCTAGCCCATGTGACTGTAACTATGTGACTGTACCCATGTGGCTTAGCCGGGCATGTATTATTTTTTATCGCTGTCCAGCGGCTTTGCCGTCAGGAACAGGCGAAGAAAAAATGCTGCCATGAGCAGTACAAATACGATGACACCCAGGCTTAGCATGCCGGTATATGAGCTGAATAATTCCTTGTACATAATTTAAATCCCCCAGTGTTGATTGTTAGGCAGAATCGCTAAGCTTAATTTTATGGAGGAGCGGGGATATTCGCTTGATTTATATCAACTACCGCTTAATCAGCAGTCATTCCGCGACTGTGTTATGCAAAGCGGCATGTTTAAAATTAACATTCAATTAAGAGTTTTTGTTTGTAGGCTAGGGGGCTTTAAAGTAAAATAGACTCCCGTCTGAAACAAATAATTTAAAGCTCCTTTCCCATGACCAAATATGTATTCGTAACCGGCGGTGTTGTTTCCTCTCTTGGTAAAGGTATCTCCGCTGCCAGCCTTGGCGCAATCCTGGAATCACGTGGTATCAAAGTCACCATGCTGAAACTGGATCCTTATATCAACGTTGACCCCGGTACCATGAGTCCATTCCAGCATGGTGAAGTGTTTGTGACGGATGATGGGGCGGAAACCGACCTTGACTTGGGTCACTACGAACGCTTTATCAGCCAGCGCATGGCTAAACGCAATAGTTTTACTGCCGGCCAGATCTACGAAACAGTGATCAAAAAAGAACGCCGCGGTGAGTATTTAGGCAAAACCGTACAGGTGATCCCACACATTACCGATGAAATCAAAGCCCAGGTGAAACGCGGCGCAGCTGGCGCCGATGTGGCTATTGTTGAGGTTGGCGGCACGGTGGGCGACATTGAGTCACTGCCATTTCTTGAAGCTATCCGCCAGATGGGTTTTGAAGAAGGCAGGGAAAATACCTGTTATATCCATTTAACCCTGTTGCCATGGATTCCAACCGCAGGCGAACTCAAAACCAAACCTACCCAGCACTCGGTAAAAGAGTTGCGTGAAATCGGTATTCAGCCGGATATTCTGCTGTGCCGTGCTGACCGCGACATTCCTGAAGAGGAGCGCAGAAAAATTGCCCTGTTTACCAACGTGGCTTCCGAAGCGGTGATCAGCGTGATTGATGCGGAGTCTATTTACCGGATTCCCGGCATGCTGCATGGCCAGCACCTGGATAGCATCGTTTGCAAGAAACTGGCGATTGCCGCTAAGCCAGCAAATCTTATTGAGTGGGAGCGCATTGCTACCGCGCTTGCTAATCCGAAACACCTGGTCAATGTGGCGTTTGTTGGTAAGTACGTCGACTTGACAGAATCTTATAAATCGCTGACAGAAGCATTGATTCATGCCGGTATCCACACCGAGTCGAAAGTTAAAATCCATTACATAGACTCGGAAGATATTGAGCAGAATGGTACCGGCGCACTTGCCGGCATGGATGCGATTCTGGTGCCCGGCGGCTTTGGTGTGCGGGGTACGGAAGGCAAGATCGCGGCGATCCAATACGCACGTGAAAATAAAGTGCCTTACTTAGGCATCTGTCTTGGTATGCAGTTAGCAGTAATTGAGTTTGCCCGTCATGTTGCAGGCCTGGAAGGTGCGAACAGCACCGAGTTTAACCCGGATGCGGCACACAAGCTGATCGGCCTGATCGATGAGTGGCAGGATGCCTCGGGCAATACGGAAAAACGCGATGAGAATTCCGATCTGGGCGGCACCATGCGCCTGGGTGCGCAAAGCTGTCCAATCGTGCCTGGCACCTTGGCTGCCGGCATTTATGGTTCACATGTCAATGAACGGCACCGTCATCGTTATGAGGTGAATAACCATTATGTAGAGCAGCTTAAAGCGGCTGGCCTGGTGATCTCTGCGAGGACGCCGACAGAAGACCTGTGTGAGATGGTTGAATTGCCGCAGAACGTGCATCCATGGTTTGTGGCGTGCCAGTTCCATCCTGAGTTTACGTCTAATCCACGCACCGGGCATCCGCTGTTTACGGCTTATGTGAAAGCGGCATTGGCGAATAAGAAATAATTTAACCGCCGATGAACGCCGATACACGCCGATAATTCAATTGCGTGGGATGTAGAATCGAGAGTTAAATCAGCGTTTATTCAGTAACATCACTATTAAGGTTTTATCCGTTTTTATCGGCGTTCATCGGCGGCTAAAAAGAATTTAAGGTTTAACTAAATGAAACTATGCAACTTTGATGTAGGTATTGAGCACCCACTGTTTTTAATCGCCGGCCCTTGTGTCATTGAATCACAGCAGATGGCGATCGACACCGCCGGCCAGCTTAAGGAAATTGCGAGCGCGCTGAATATTCCGTTCATCTATAAATCTTCTTACGATAAAGCGAATCGCAGTTCCAACAAGACTTTCCGTGGCTTTGGCATGGAGCAGGGGCTGAAGATCCTTGACGAAGTGCGCCGTCAGATCGGCGTGCCGATTCTGACCGACGTGCATACCGAAGAGCAGGTGCCGCACGTGGCCGCCGTGGTAGATGTGCTGCAGACGCCTGCATTCCTGTGCCGACAGACCGATTTCATCATGGCGTGTGCCAAATCCGGCAAACCGGTGAATATCAAGAAAGGCCAGTTCATGGCGCCGGGCGACATGAAGAATGTGGTAGAAAAAGCCAAGGAAGCCAATGGCGGTGCAGACAATATCATGGTGTGTGAACGCGGTGTTTCATTCGGCTATAACACCCTGGTATCCGATATGCGCGGCCTGGCCATTATGCGCAATACCGATTGCCCGGTGGTGTTCGATGCAACCCATTCAGTGCAGCAGCCGGGCGGGCAAGGTGACAAGAGCGGCGGCCAGCGTGAGCATGTGCCGGTACTGGCGCGTGCGGCAGTGGCCAGCGGCATTGCGGGCGTATTCATGGAGACGCATCCGGATCCTGCCAAGGCATTGTCAGATGGCCCGAACGCATGGCCACTGCATAAGATGAGAGATTTGCTGGAAGTATTGGTGGATTTAGATAGGTTGGTAAAAAAAGCTGGTTTTATTGAAACAACGCTTTGATTTTCGACCGCCGATAAACGCCGATGCACGCCGATAAAAACAGTTAAGATGAATTTATTGTTATGTTATTGAAATAGCGGTGGTTATCCTTATTCAAAAATTTAAATTTTTGATTTAAGTCATCGGCGTGCATCGGCGTTTATCGGCGGTTAAATTGGTTTTAATGTTGTTTGGTAAGCGGCTAATAATAAATTTAGTTAAATTGAGGAGAAAATAATGAGCGCGATTGTAGATATTATTGCCCGCGAAATTTTGGATTCACGTGGTAACCCGACTGTTGAGGCTGACGTATTGCTGGAGAGCGGCGTAATTGGGCGCGCAGCCGTGCCTTCAGGCGCTTCTACCGGCGCTAAGGAAGCCATGGAGCTGCGTGACGGTGACAAAAACCGTTACCTGGGCAAAGGCGTGTTGCAGGCGGTTGAAAATGTAAATACTGAAATCACCGAAGCGATCATCGGCTTAGATGCTGAAGAACAAAGTTTTATCGATAAAACCCTGATTGAACTGGACGGCACGGAAAACAAGGACCGCCTGGGCGCCAATGCGATCCTGGCTGTTTCCATGGCATGTGCGCGTGCAGCAGCTGAAGAATCAGGCTTGCCCTTATACCGTTACCTGGGTGGTTCAGGCGCAATGCAATTGCCAACCCCAATGATGAACATCATCAACGGTGGTGCCCATGCCGACAACAGCGTGGATATGCAGGAATTCATGATCATTCCGGCTGGCGTGCCTACATTCCGCGAAGCGATTCGCTGCGGTGCAGAAATTTTTCATGCCCTGAAAAAAACACTGCATAAAAAAGGCCTGGCAACGACAGTGGGCGACGAGGGTGGTTTCGCACCGAATCTGCCATCTAACGAAGCTGCGATCCAATATATCCTGGAAGCGATTTCAGACGCAGGCTACGAGCCTGGACGTGATGTGTATCTGGGTCTTGATTGCGCAAGTACCGAGTTCTACAAAGATGGCCGCTACCACCTGGAATCAGAAGGCCTGGCACTGACTTCAGCACAATTTACCGATTACCTTGCTGCATGGTGTGATAAATACCCGATCATCAGCATTGAAGACGGCATGGGCGAGTTTGACTGGGAGGGCTGGGATATCCTGACCAAGCGCCTGGGTAAAACCACACAGCTGGTGGGCGATGACCTGTTCGTGACCAACAGCAAGATCCTGCGTGAAGGCATCCAGCGCGGTGTTGCAAACTCCGTGCTGATCAAGGTGAACCAGATCGGTACGCTGACCGAGACATTCCAGACCATCGAGATGGCGAAGCGTGCAGGGTATACCGCCGTGGTTTCACACCGTTCAGGTGAAACGGAAGACAGCACGATTGCGGATATTTCAGTCGCAACCAATGCATTGCAGATCAAGACCGGCTCACTGTGCCGTTCAGAGCGTATTGCCAAGTACAATCAATTATTACGTATTGAAGAAGAACTTGGCGATGCAACCAGCTATGCAGGCAAGTCTGCTTTCTACCAGCTCTTCAAGTAACCATCTTGTATTCGAACCGACACCTTGCCGTATGTGCCAGCCGTGCTGATTGCGCGGCGTCTGCCCATGCGCCTGGTGTTGCTTCCGATGCAAGCGTACTGCGTTTAAAGCGTTAAAATTGAAAGCCCTTACGCTCATCTTCGTTATCCTGATTGCCCTGCTGCAGTATCCGCTGTGGCTGGGCAAAGGGAGCTGGCTGCGCGTGTGGGAACTCAATCGCAAAGTGCAAGTGCAGCAGGAAAAAAATTCTGCATTGAAGGCGCGCAACGCGATGCTGGATGCAGAAGTGCGTGATTTGAAAAGCGGTAAGGCCGCTATTGAAGAACGTGCCAGAAGCGAGCTCGGCATGATCAAGCAGGATGAAGTGTTCTTCCAGGTGATTGAAGCGCAGCCGCAGCAGCAAGCCCAACCTCGGGCGCAATTACAGCAGCAGGCCCAGCCTTAGCGCTATAGAGGCCATCAAACCTGCGTTTGTCAGGTTCAACAGCACTGCATCACATTTTTATTTCAAGCTTGGATTTTATAAGGCGTAGGGCAATTGCAGGATGTCCAGGGCACTGCCATTCACATTTAACGATCCAGCTTCAACACTTTCCAGCCTGATTTCTGCCAGCAAGTCATAGCCGCCGTTATAAGAGGGCGCGCATCTTGCAACTTTACCTACGATGTCGCCGCTGCTGTTGAGCACGTTGTCGCCAGGCTTTGGCGGGGTTGTACTATTTTCAGTATGCGTTTCAATATGCGCCAGGTGGCTGCGGCGCTTGACGGTACCTAAATAATGGGTGCGTGCCACAATTTCCTGCCCGGTGTAGCAGCCTTTTTTAAAGTTGATGCCATTCAACAGGTCAAGATTCAGCATTTGCGGTACGAACTCCTCCTGCGTGGCCGGGTACACTTCAGGAATGCCGGCCTGAATCTCCAGTAGTTCCCAATAGGCTGCATTGACGGTTTTGGCATGCTGCGACAGCTTATCCCAGATGGCAGGCGCATGGGCGATGTCGGTAAAAATCTCGAAGCGTGGCTGGCTGCCCGGCAGCCTGATGAGTGCGCCGCTATCCAGAGCGGTCAGCGCATAGTCGGTTTGCGGTATTTCTGGAAACAAGCTGCCCAGCAGCTCGATCGACCTGGCGCCATATACACCGATTTTAATGATGGATTCGCTGACATCCTGAATCTCGACTTTGCTGCGCATCACGTACATCTTAAGGCGTTTGGCAATCGGGGCGATTAAATCCTTAGGCAGCTGCAAATGTATATGCTCCTGATGCGCAAATGCCAGGAACAAGGCCAGCAAGCGGCCTTTAGGGTTACAGTAGCCACTGTAGTGCGCCAGATTGCCATTCAGCTGTTTGACATCATTCGTGACCTGACCCTGCAGGAAAGTAAATGCATCCGCGCCTTGCAGTTGCAGCAGCCCCAGGTGAGAAAGGTCGCAAATGACGGTTTCATTGATTAACGATGGTGAAATTTCACTCAGAGGATGTTGTTGGGCAGAGGCCTGGAGAAATTGATGCCATTGTTGTGTACTCATGTTAACCTTTATTGAAATAATTGATATGCAGTCATGAACGATAAGATGAAGCCCATACGGCTTAATTTCAAGCCCTCGATTACACTCACCTTGATGATCTGCATGATGGGTCTGGGTGCTGCTGCCATTTTAATACTGCCGGCCCTGTCTTGGCAGATTAAATTGCTGGCGGGCATGGCGGTGTTCACGGCTGTTGCTTATGCGGTGTGCCGGCATGGCCTTTTGTGGCTGCCATGGTCATGTGTTGCCCTGCGCGTGAGCAGCCGCAATCAATTGCAGCTTGTACGCAGGGATGGCAGAGTCTTATCCGTGGATGTATGCAGCGATTCGGTAGTCACGCCATATCTAACGGTTGTGAACTGCAGGGAGCCGGATGCAAAATGGCTTGCATGCATATTTGCGCCGCGGCTGGTGATTCTGCCGGACATGCTTGATGCGGAATCATACCGGCAGCTTCGGGTCTGGCTGCGCTGGGGCAGGGCGCGCGACGTCTCAGGAAGCAAGCCCAGTGAACGAAACCCCTTCTGATTTTACTGAATGCGCTGAAAACCTGTCCCGGTTCAGCGGCGCTTGTCAGCCTCGTTCTGCTGTTCCCTGGCCAGCAGTTCCGCAACACTGCATAACTGACTCGCCATCAACAGCAGCAGGTCATCAAGCGTGATGATTCCGGTCAGCCCGCCGTCTTTCCTGACTACCGGCAGGCGGCGCACCCCTTTATCGGCCATCAGCCTGATGGCGTCGGACATTCCGGCATCTTCTTCTATGGTGAAGATGACCGGCAGCATGATGTCGCCAACGGTGATGACATGAGGATCCAGCCCCGGCGCGACTATTTCTATGACCACATCACGGTCGGTCACAATGCCTGCCGGCAGGACTGCATCCTGTATTTTTTTGACAACCAGCACATCTCCGATATGATTCTGGCGCATCAGTTCCGCGGCTTTAAAAACCGTATCGTCGCGGCCGACGGCAACAAAATCTCGTTTACAAAATTCTCTGATCGACAAGATATTCCTCCATGTTTCCGGTTAGCGCTGCGGGCTACGCTTCATGTTTCAGGGTTCGTATAAGTCACGCCGGGTCAACGGCAATGGCGGAAAGCTGTTGTTCTTGCGCACGGCCAGTATCTGGTAAATTCCGGTCTGCCCCTGTTCGAACTGCAATGCGCAGCCTGTCATGTAAAGCCGCCAGATACGATAGTTGCGCTCTCCCACCAGGCTGATGGCTTTTGCATGGTTTTTTTCAAGCCTGTGCACCCAGTGCCTGAGCGTCAGTGCGTAATGCGGGCGCAGGCCTTCAACATCGTAGATTTCGAAGTCTGCATCTTCCATCAGTGATTGAATCGTGCTGACCGTTTCCAGTTCGCCATCCGGAAAAACATGGCGGTTGATGAACCTGCTGGAAACGCAGTTGCCCCAGCCTGACTCGTCCGTAGTGATGCCGTGGTTAAGGAACAGGCCATTCGGTTTCAGCAGGCGGTTGACGATAGAAAAATAGCCCGGCAGGTTTTTGATGCCTACATGCTCAAACATGCCGATGCTGGAAATCTTGTCATAAGAGACCGCCTGGTCAAGCTCACGGTAATCGCGCAGCTCTATGAATACCCTTCCTTGCAGGTGCTGCCTGTTTACTTCTTCACAGGCATGTTCATATTGGCTCTGGCTGAGCGTGATGCCGTGTGCATGTACCCCGTAATGTTTGGCTGCCCAGCATGCCAGCGCACCCCAGCCGCAGCCGATGTCAAGAAAGCTTTCCCCGGGCTGCAAACGCAATTTACGGCAGATATGGTCAAGTTTGTTGCACTGCGCCTGTTCAAGGTTCTGCTGCGGATGTTCAAAATAGGCACAGGAGTAGATCATGCGCTCATCCAGCCATAAGCGGTAAAAGTCATTCGATATGTCATAATGAAAGGCGATGGTTTCCCTGCCGTTATCGCGCGCAGCTTCTCCATCCCTTACAAACTCTATCGGCCGTCCCGCTTTGTATCTATTCAGGAACAACACTTTCATCAGCAGCGTCAGCTTTTTGCCCAGCGGCAGCTTGAGGTCTTCCAGGTAATGACGCAGGCCAAGTGCCGCATTAAAGTCACCGTCCACTTCAATTGCACCGTCGAAATAGGCTTCGGCAAGCCTGACCGGGTCGCGGAACAGTATCAGGTCACGCAGTACGCCGGCATCTTTTATTTTCAGTGTGAATTCGGAAAGGTCGCTGCCTATGCGCAGTTTGCTGTCATTCCATAAGTGGATCACAAATGACCCCAGATAATCACTGAACAGGTACGACAGAATCTGCTGTGCCGCGATATGGCGGTCACTGTGATCGAATTGCAAGTTTGGGTTGATATCCATTTCCATCATCATTACCTTTCTGCATGAGGACTTTTAACCAGCAAGACCGGCACATGGCTGGTCCGCAGCACATTCTCCGCATCGCTGCCCATGACCAGGCGGCTGATACCCCTCAGACCGTGCGTTCCCATCACGATGAGGTCTGCAGGCCATCTTTCCGCTTCTTTAACAATGTAGAAAGCTGCCCTGCCGCCGACAGCTTCCATGCACTTTGTGTCGGCAGTCACGCCGGATTTCCCGGCGGCGGCAAGCGCTTGCCTGATGATTTTATCTCCGTTTTCCCGCAGGATGTCGATCATATAGGTGACGTTGAAATCGCCCGCCATATCGACTATCGGGATATAAGTGTCTATCACATGGAAAAAATGCAATTCTGCATGCTGCTCTTTCGCTAACTTGATCGCTTCAAGCATGCCCGCGGTTGAGGCCATGCTGCCATCAATCGGGCAGAGTATGTGTTGGTACATGGGGTCTTCTCCTGGTAGCGGAAAAAGCGGCTTCAGAACATGCAGTCAAGTGGGGATGTGGCATAAGAATCACTGGGGAATCGATTTAAGTATCAGGGGCGCTTTACGCGAGCTGGGGCTGGCTTCCGTTCTTGGGTAACCGACAATGATCGGTGCAACCGCTGTAAATTCCGGAGGAATGCCCAGTGTCACCTTGACATCCGGCAGGCACATCGCCGGCAATGCCGATGCAATGACGCAACTGCCCAGATTCATGGCACAGGCGGCCAGCATCAGGTTTTCCGCCGCCATCCAGCAATCGGCAATCGGCATCTGGCCATTAGCCCTGGCGCAGATGATGATCAGGGTGCCGGCATCATAAAAAAGGTTTCCCGCGGTGTTTTTTAAAATATCCTCCCTGGTGCCTGTTTTCCTGAGCTCTTCAAGAAACAGCGGTTTTGCGATCGTAGAAAGGTTTTGCAGGAGATCTTTATTCTGTACGATAACAAATCCCCATGGTTCTTTATGCATGGCCGTAGGTGCCCACACGGCTGCTTCCAGCAGTGTTTTCAAGACCCCATCTTCAACTTTTCTTAGCGCATAGCTCCGTACCGAGCGCCTGCCAAGGATGGTTTCAAATATGGTTTGTTCCAATTCGGGTAACGGCATGGCATATCGCCTTTGTAATGCATTACTTCAGAAAATATTTTCTGACCGAGTGTGGATAAAGTAGCAATATTTTTGCACTAAGATAATCCGCGCGAACACGTATATTGATTTATCCAGTGCTGATATCCGGGTGTAAGGAGCATGCAGGCGGCGTTGATGCACCAGTCTGGCCATTCTTTATTCATGTGCCATGCGCTGGTGCAGGCATTGCCGGGATCGAAGTTTTTTTGCCAGGAAAAACGGTTGAAGAAAATAAAAAATCCCCTGTTTTTCTATAGTCCGCATGGATAAAAGGATTGAGTGACTACGTGTTAGCCCTTACGTGTTTACACTCATTTTGTTAGTCGAAATTAGGTTGTAAATTTGACGCTATTGAATTAATTGTAGTCATCCGCATACTTTTGGGCACGGAAATCAGGCACGGTGTTTTTGCAAACGGGTAAGTGTCGTGAATTATTAGTGCCGTGAATGAAAAGTATTTTGTCCTGAAGCGTAATTGTTCATCCTTAAATCAGCAGGTAACCGCCGTATCCATTGGTTTCAGTACCGTAACAGGTGTTAATAGCAACTAGGCAAGTGGATTCCGGGTGAGGTGTGAGGCGGATGAGCTATAGAATGCAAACAAGGAGATACAGCAATGATTGCCCAGCGTACCCCCCCTTTGATTGAGTATAAACATTTTTCAGTGAGCAAAAAGCCGCTTGCAGTAGAAGATGATGACGAAAATAGACTGGTTTTAACGCTGCATTACAACGGCATGATTACTGAATGCAATAAAGCCGGTAGCAGGTTGCTGCACTGCATGCCATCGGAACTGATCTGGCAGCATATTTCCAGGTTGTTACCGCAGCTAAAGAACGTCGCGCTCATGGAAGGCTCAAACCTGAACCCATACCTGCATTTCCTGACACGCGTCGGATATAAATTCGAAGTGATCAGCCTGAACGGCGCACGCTTGGTTGCGCGCGTGTTTTTTTGCGAAATCGGGAGTACCGAGCACAGGTTCCTGCGGGTCATTATCTGCCCGCTTAGCCAGGAGAGAATGGCGTCGTAGCTGATGCTTGAATAACCTTGCGAGGCATGTCTTTTTATTGGTGCTGGGTATGGGTGCTTGCGATACGGAATGATCTATTTTAAACTGGGTTCAGGCGTAAACTGGTCTGGTAGCTTATTTTCATTCAATAACAAGAAAGAAGTGCCATATGAACTATTTTAAAGTCGTTCTTGCCACAATCATGATCCTGTTCCTGGGTTCATTTCACGCTACGGCAATGGGGTTCCTGCCACCGGAAAACCTGGCGGAAACGCCAGCGGAAGCATTCGCCCCCGATCATATAAGCACAGAGGTGGATTTCGCAAAATGCCTGTCCTATACGGCTGCGGATGGCGCCTGTTATATCTCCGGAGGCATCAGCGGCGATGAGGTCAGCCAGTTCAAATCACATGCCAAGGAATACCTGCTGGAGATCGTATTCGTACGGAAAGCGGATGCCGAAGACAATGACCGCATAGAAGAGTACATTGCGGACGTGCAGCTGCAGATCAAGGATGCCAAGGGCAATGCCGTTGTCGAGACGGTGACTGAAGGCCCTTTTTTCCTGGCAAACCTGCCGCCGGGAAAATACCAGATCAGTGCTGATTATGCAGGTGTGGTGAAACATAACATGGTGACTATCTCGGCAAAGAAACATCTGAGAATCGTATTTCTCTGGCCTAGATAATTTTTGCAGGTCACTTTATTCAGGTCACTTTATCCGGGTAGCTATATTCAGGCATAAGCGCCGATCACGATCGGAATGCGTTTCCTGCCGAAATCTCCTGCCATGCGGTCAAAGTGCCCGGCAATCCGGGCATTGCAGTCCGGGCAAAATCCATTTTCGGTCAGCCGGTACTGCTTGATCTGATACCAGTCGCGCACGATCAGCGATGTCTTGCATTCCGGGCAGAAAGTAGTATCGCCTTGCTGGTTATGCACATTGCCGGTGTAGACGTATTGCAGGCCTGCCTGCATGCCGATTTCACGCGCGCGTATCAGTGTGGCGGGCGGTGTGGCCGGAATGTCCGGCATTTTATAATCGGGGTGGAACGCCGAGAAATGCAGCGGCACACCGGTGCCCAGCTCCTTTTTTATCCACTGGCACATGGCAGCGAGTTCTTCATCTGAATCATTCTGGCCAGGAATCAGTAATGTGGTAATCTCGAACCATACATCGGTCTCATGCCTGAGGTAGCGCAGGGTATCCAGTACCGGCTGCAGTTGTGAGCCGGTAAGCCGGTAATAGAATTCTTCAGTAAAAGCTTTAAGGTCAACATTGGCGGCATCTATTTTCGCGTAAAAGTCGCGCCTGGGAATGTCGTGCATATATCCCGCAGTGACGGCAACGGTTTTGATGCCGCGCGCATGGCAGGCATCGGCGACATCCATCGCATATTCGGCAAAAATGACCGGGTCGTTATAGGTAAATGCCACGCTCCTGCATTGATGATGTTCGGCAGCCATCGCGATGGCCTGGGGGGAAGCCTGATTCATCAGCCGGTCCAGGTCCCTGGATTTGCTGATATCCCAGTTCTGGCAGAATTTGCATGCCAGGTTGCAGCCGGCAGTCCCGAAAGACAGCACACTGCTGCCTGGGTAGAAATGGTTAAGCGGTTTTTTTTCTATCGGGTCTATGCAGAACCCGGATGAGCGTCCGTAAGTGGTGAGTATCATCTGGCTGCCTTCACGCATGCGCACAAAACAGGCACCGCGCTGACTGTCATGCAGTTTGCAGTCCCTGGGGCAGAGGTCGCACTGCATGCGGCCATCATCCAGCATATGCCAGTAACGCGCCTGATAGTGGGTTTCGTTCATGATGCCAGCCTTTCTGTGCCGTACTGCCGCAGGTTTTCTTCTTCGAATTCTGTAACCGTGTAGCGGTAAATTTCAACGTCATCGCACCAGAAATCCGGACTCAGTCCGGCTTTACGTTTCAGCTGTGCCATGAATGCTGCCGGGTCGGTTAATTGTTTCCATACCTGCGGCAGGAAAGTGCTGCGGTAATGGCCGTACTTGAACACCAAGCCGTCAATCTGCGGGCGCAGCTGTGCCAGGGCATCGGCCTCATCTTTAAACGAAAGCGGTTGCAGGGTGGATAGCAGCGAGATTTCGATATGGATGGCATCCAGTTCGGCTGCGGTCAGCGGCGGGAACCTGGGGTCGCGGAAAGCTGCGGCATAAGCATTGGTTTTGATATCCTGCAGCAAAGGCTGCACGGCCTCAAGGGTGCCAATGCAGCCGCGCAGTTGGTGGTTCATGGTCAAGGTGACAAAGCTCGCGCCTTTGTCATGCAGCCATGGCAGGTTTTCGTCTACCGGTTCCCCCTGCCTGCCTAAGGCTTCGGCAATCACGCTACGGGCGATGGACAGTAATATCCTGCCTTTCTGTTCTAAGCTGCCAGGTATTTCAACCGGATTGCGATTATTTATTGTGTTATGCATTGGCTGTGTCCTCTGCGAACGCAAATGCGGCGTAACCGACCACGCGATTCTTATCACCGGCAGTGTCGCCGGAATTGCATAAATCCAGCAGCACGGGATGTAGCCCATGTTTTTTTGCCGACAGGATCAGCCCATTGACCGGTGTGCCGCCACAGGCTTGCTGATGCGTCAGTCCGCCCTGCATGCCGAGTATGTTTCTGACAGTGGATTTATCCACCTCGCTGGCGACGGCGTAAGGCAGAAAGTGGGACAGGTCCGAGCTGACTATTATCATGGTTTCCGGGCCGCCCCATAAGGTTTCCATGACTTCGGCCACTTCCTGCGGTGTGGCATCCCCAACCGCCAGCGGTACCAGTTTGAAGTCGTCCAGCACTGATTGCAGGAACGGCAGCTGCACTTCCAGGGCGTGCTCCTGTGCATGTGCAGGGTAGCTATGCACCACTTGTTGCATGTGGGAGACAGAGGCTATCGCTGCCTTGTCCAGCTTCACTTCACCCAGCGGGGTGGTGAACGCATCTACATCCGGCAGTGCCAGTCCCCTGACTGGCACTCGATGCACCGGCCCCAGCAGGATGACGCGTTTGATGACGGTGCGCCATCTGGTGAGATGGCTGTAGGCAATGGCCGCAGTCTGCCCTGAATAAATATAGCCCGCATGCGGCACTATGATGGCTTTGGGCGGTGCCGTGCCTGTGCCCAGGCTGACAGGGGTGCCGGCAGCGGCCTGCTGAAGCAATGCGCCAATATTGTCAGCCAGCGCTTGGCGATCACCCGGATAAAAACTGCCGGCAACTGCGGCGGGGCGTATAGTCTGCACCTGATCCTCCATCACCTGACCCTTCATCACCTGGCTCCCCATTAAGCTGGATCAATACATCCATGCGACTGGAGCATGACCATACCCTGGCCAGGCATTAAAAACACTTGAATTGCAGTTACTCTAGCAAAAACGCGAGCGCAGGATAATCCGCGCGAGCACTTATTACAGGGGAGGCCGGGCTAGAGGTTTCAGGTGCAGGCTATTCAAGCAGCCGGCCTTCACTGGCGATCCTTGCCAGGTCCAGCAGGTTGGTGGCGCCGGTTTTATGCATGATCTTTGATTTATGGATTTCTACAGTGCGGTGGCTGATGCCCAGGCGCCGTGCAATTTCCTTATTGGGGGAGCCGGCGACCGCGAGTGTCATGACTTCGCGTTCCCGTTCGGTCAGGTCTGCCAGTTTTGATTTTGCATCCTGGCCATTCTCCAGCTGGGTAACCAGCCTTTGGCTTTCCAGCAGTGCAGACTTGACTGAAGACAGCAGGTTCTCGCGCGTGACGGGTTTGGTGAGGAAATCAACGGCGCCTGTTTTTACTGCCTTGACGCTAAGGGGAATATCGCCGTGACCCGTCAGGAAAACAATCGGCAATTTGATATTGCGCCGGTTCAGTTCCTGCTGCAATTGCATGCCATCCATACCCGGCATGCGTATGTCGAGTATCGCGCAGCCGTAAATGCCGTTCTGGCAGACGCTCAGGAAATCCTCACCATTACCGTATGTTTCTACCCTGATGCCTTCCTGCTCGATCATCAGCATCAGGGAGTCTCTTACAGCCGAATCATCATCTACAATAAAAACCGTGGCTTCGGAAATATTCATATTGATTTTTTCATGGTGCGAATGGTCGCGTGAGATGAATTATAGCCGCTGTTTCCGGATTTGGTACATGTAAAACGTATCGTCGCGAGCCGCAGCCAATGTGTAACGATAGCCGTGATTGGCAGGCCGGATTGATAGATGCGCGTCACTTAACATATCGCCTGACCTGAATTAACTTGAATGGTGATTGGCTTGATCTGGATTAAACCCTGATGCCGTGCATCGTGTATATTGCTTTTAATTGAACCCATTCAGATAGAGGGTATATTCAGGCGCAGGCATGCCGGTGTCTGTACCGGGTTTGTTCGCCAACATGTATCGTCAGGCACGCTATTTGCAGTGTAAACTAATTGAACGTGCTGCTAAGCAGATAATGAAACCAAAAGATAACTAACGATAAGGCAGGATGGATGAGTATCGAGGGCTTAGACCAAGTAAAAAGCGATGGCACAGGTGACTCTTTATTAGATAGCCTGGCATTGATTTGCCGCCTTTATGGCGTGGCGACTTCCAAAGACGCGTTAGTGTCAGGTTTGCCTCTGCGTGATGGCAAGATGACGCCGGCGCTGGTGAAACGATCAGCGGATCGCGTTAACCTGGCCGTGACTATTTTAAAGAAACCCCTGAATGAAATCAGGCCGGAGTTCTTGCCGGCTATCCTGCTGCTTAAAGATGAAGAAGGCTGTGTCATCACCAGGCTGGACCCTGCCAGAAATGAGGCGGGTGTCATTTTTCCCGAACTCGGTGAAGCCGAAGTCGTGATGCCCTTAGGCGAACTGGCCGAGCGCAGCCTGGGTTATGTGATTGTTGCAAAACTGAAATATGTGTTTGACCAGCGAGCGCCCAGTATCGGCAAGGTGCGTCTGCAGCATTGGTTCTGGGGGTCGCTGGCTGAAAACAGCCGTATTTACCGCGATATTATGATCGCGGCTTTTGTCGTGAATATGTTCGCGCTGGCCATGCCGCTTTTTACCATGAATGTTTATGACCGGGTGCTGCCAAACCGCGCTACGGAAACCCTATGGGTGATGGCAATCGGCATATCGGTTATCGTGATCGGCGATCTGATGCTGCGCACCATGCGCGCTTACTTTCTGGACTGGGCAAGCACCAGGATCGATGTGAAACTGACCCGGCGCATCATGGAACATGTGTTGGGAATCCGCCTGGAGCAGCGCCCTAATTCGGTAGGCTCATTTGCGAACAACCTGCGCTCATTCGAGACTGTCAGGGATTTCATCACATCTGCCACAATTACGACATTTATTGATATTCCGTTCGGCCTGATTTTTGTCGGGGTCATTGCCTGGATTGCCTTGCCGATGATTATTCCGGTTCTGCTGGGTGCGGTGGTCATCCTGATTTATTCATTCAGCGTGCAGACCAAAATGCATGACCTGTCAGAGACCATGTACCGCGCAAGCGCAATCCGCAATGCAACCCTGATTGAGAGCCTGGTCGGCCTTGAAACCGTCAAGGCGCTGGGCATCGAAGGACAGATGCAGCGCAAGTGGGAGCATAGCTCGCATTTCCTGACGGAAGTCAGCAGTAAATTGCGCCTGCTGACTAACTCTATCAACAACGGCGCCGCCAGCATACAGCAGCTTATTACCATTGCGATCGTGGTGCTGGGCGTGTACCTGGTGATTAACGGTGAACTGACCATGGGCGGCCTGATTGCATGTTCCATGCTGGCGTCCCGCGCCCTGGTACCTGTCGCGCAGACAGCCGGCCTGCTGACGCAATACCATAACGCGGCAACCTCTTTGACCTCGCTGGACGAAATCATGAACCGTCCGGTTGAACGGCCTCTGGATGGCACGTTCCTGTCCAGGCCGCAATTCAACGGTGACATTGAGTTCAGGGAAGTGACATTCCGTTACCCAGGTGCTGAAGAAGATGCTTTAAGCAAGGTGTCTTTCAAGATCAAGGCCGGTGAGCATGTGGCGATATTGGGTCGCATGGGTTCGGGCAAAACGACCATACACAAATTGATACTGGGCTTATACCAGCCTACTGCAGGCGCGATTCTGGTTGACGGTATCGATGCGCGCCAGATTGACCCGGCGGAGTTGAGGCGCTGTGTGGGCTATGTACAGCAGGATACGCAGCTGTTTTATGGATCCATGCGTGACAATATAACGATTTCATCTCCGCATGTGGATGATGACACCGTGCTCGCAGCGGCGCATGTGGGTGGTATCGATGAGTTTGTGAACGCACATCCCAAGGGGTTTGATATGCTGATCGGCGAACGGGGCGAAACCTTGTCCGGCGGGCAGAAGCAGGGGGTAGGCATCGCACGCGCCTTCATTGCCAGGCCATCGGTCATATTACTCGATGAGCCAACCAGCGCCATGGATCACTCCGGCGAAGAAGCGATTAAACGCAGGCTGGTTGAAGCGACCAGAAGCAAAACACTGTTGCTGATTTCACACAGGTCTTCCTTATATGACCTGGTAAACAGGATCATTGTGATTGATTCCGGCAGGATCGTGGCTGACGGCCCTAAAGACCAGGTAACTGATGCACTGAGAAACGGCAAGATAGGTAAGGCGCTATGAGTGAGAAACTGTTTGATAAGCTGGGAACCCTCAATCGCGTTCTGAAGAGCCAGACTTGGCTCACCAAGCCGATTTATTATTTTATTGACCGTACCGTGCCGACCGAAACCCGGGAAGACCTGCATTGGGAGGATGAGGCCGACCTGGCCATACTGGAGCAGACCCCGGTCAAAGCCAAAGCCCTGCTGTATGCAATTGCCATTGCGCTGGGTGCGCTGATTCTCTGGGCATCGATAGCCAAGGTGGATGAAGTCACAAGGGGCGAAGGGCGGGTCATTCCATCCAGGCAAGTGCAGGTGATCCAGTCTCTCGATGGCGGTATTGTGGCCGATATTCTGGTCAAGGAAGGTCAGGTGGTCACGGTTGGCACGCCGCTGGTACGTATTGATGAAACGCGGGCAGTCTCCTCCCTCAGGGAAAACCAGGCGCAGTACCTGGCATTCCTCGCCAAGCAGTCCAGGCTCAGGGCGCTGGCGGAAGGCAAACCGTTTACACCGCCTCCTGAGGTGCGCAGTGAGGCGCCGGAGGTTTATGACCAGGAGTATGCTTTGTATATCTCCAGCCAGGAAGAACTGGCATCGGCAATTGATATTGCGCGCAACCAGATGGTGCAGCGTGAAAAAGAATTGCAGGAAGTTCAGTACAAGAAAGAGATCGCGGAAAAGAATTTTGAATCTGCGAACAAAGAACTGGCTGCAAATAAGCCCTTATTGGCCAGTGGAGCCGTATCGGAGATTGATATCCTGAAGCTGGAACGTGAGGCGACCAGGGCCAGGGGCGATATTGACCAGTCACGTGCGCAGATCGCCAGGATCCAGAGCGCGATTGGTGAGGCGCGTCGTAAAATCAGCGAAGTGGAGCAGAACTTTAGAAGCAAGGTTCGTACGGAACTGAGCGATGTCACTGCGCGGCTGAACAGCCTGTCTGAGGTCAGCGTTTCACTCCAGGACAAAGTCAATCAGACCACGTTGAAATCACCGGTGAACGGTAAGGTTAGCCGCTTGTTCTTTAACACGGTTGGCGGTGTGATACAGCCCGGAAAAGAAGTGCTGGAAGTGGTGCCTACAGATGATGCGCTGATCCTTGAAACCAAGATCCAGATCAAGGATATTGCTTTTATCCGCATGCTGCAGCCTGCTGTTGTGAAACTGACGGCTTATGACTATACGATTTATGGCGCCCTTGATGCCGTGGTCGAAAATATCGCAGCTGACTCTATTGTGGATGAAGAGGGCAATGCTTATTATCTGGTGAGGGTGCGTACACTGAAATCCAGCCTTGGTAAAGGTTTGCCGATTATTCCTGGCATGGTGGCCCAGGTGGATATTATTACGGGTAAAAAGACGATTCTTTCTTATTTGCTAAAACCGGTGTTAAAAGCAAAGTCATACGCTTTCAGTGAGAGATAAATGCAGGATATATTTGTTAGTACGTTGCCCAAGTTGGTGAGCAGCTGGGTAGAAGCTTTCCCGGATGCATTGTTGATTCAAGATGTTCTAGAAGCGGGTTCGAATTTAGAGATTGTTTCCAGTTACAGTGCTGCCCTGGTATTCTGGCTGCATATCAATGACAGCCAGAATGGCTCGCTGCCTGCAGCGATAGCATCAGTGCTGCGCAGTTACCCGGATGCCAAAATCGTGGTTCTGGCCAATACGCCCGGCCATGCCGAGACCTTGCAGGCTTTGAGTGCCGGGGCAATGGGCTATGCGCATGCGTATTCGGCTCCGGAAATGCTCAAGGAAATAAAGACCGTGATTCATCATGGCGGTATCTGGCTTGGGCACCAGCTTTTAAAACGGCTGATCGAGACTTCGGTGAAGCTTACGGGCAATTCACCTGAACTGGTTGAAGAGTTGCTGGGCCGTTTGACCAGCCGTGAAAAAGAAGTTGCGATCGAAGCGGCCAAAGGCATGAGCAATAAGGAAATCGCACGTGTATTGCAGATCACGGAGCGTACGGTTAAGGCGCACCTGGCCAAAAGTTTTGAGCGCCTGGGCGTGAAAGACCGGCTGCAATTGGCGCTGATGCTCAATAAAAAATAACCTCTGGCCTGAGTCCAGGGGTTATTTGCAGGGTGTCAGGAGATTCATCCCTGATCTCCTGACCCATCTTAATCCATCTTATATCCTGATGCCCGGCCCGGTCATGCCATCAATGCCGATTTGTTTTAACACGGCGATTTCAGGCTGCGTGTGTACGCCTTCGGCGATTGCGATGACGCCGATCGAATGCGCAATCATGCACAAGCCGCGCAGCAATGTTTTGTTTGCCTCACTGCTGTCAATGTCGCGAATCACTGAAGCATCGATCTTGATGTAGTGCAGGCCGATGTCGTGCAGTTCACCCAATCGCGAAATGCGCGTGCCAACGTGCTCGATGCCGATTTTGCAGCCGAGTGCCCTGATTTTTCTGCAGAACTGGTGAAATTCCGGCAGGTGGTCAAAGGCTTCCTGTTCCGGTATTTCAAAATACAGCTTATCGGCAATATGCGGCCGGGCACGGACGGTGCCGGTGATTTTTTCTATAAAAGACTGGCTGCGCATGGCGCTGGCCGATACATTGAGGCCAATGGCCTGGGCGCCATTGCTGAGGGATTCGGCTGCGGTTTCAAATGCCAGTTCATCCAGGCGCGTCATCAGGTTGAGCTGGGTTGCCCAGGTGATGAACTCACCGGCACAGAACCATTTGCCATCAGGTTCGAGCTGCAGGCGTGCTGGCGACTCGAAATGCAGCAGATTGCCGGCCTGGTTGATGACAGGATAACGCTCAAGTTTGATTCTCCTGTTATCCAGCGCCGAAGTGAGCAGGTTCAGCCATTCGTTTTCATGGTGATCCTGGTATTGATCAAGGTCGCCGGAGCTGATGACGTGCAGTACGTTGCTGTGTTCAGCGCCAATTTCATTCAGCAGTTTGTTGCTGAGCGCGATCATTTTGCCAGCATCGTCCGTGCCGGTAACGCGCATTGCAACGGTAGTGAAGTTGATGTTGATCGATTTGTTATTGGTACCTTCGATTTTTTCCAGCAGTTTTTTGATGTGATTGCCGAAAGAATAGCTGTCAGCGGGCTGGTTGGAAAAAACGGCAAAGTCCGTACCGTTTAAACGTCCGACAGATAAGCCCGGTTGCAGGCTGCAAGCGTTTTGCAATGTGTCGCTGATCGCTTTCAGCAGGGTGTTGGTTTCTTTATAGCCCAGCTTATGGTCAATGGCCGCGAGGTTGGTGAGCCTGGAGATAATGAGCGCACCTTCATGAAAGTATTCTTCGTGGCTGATGTTCGCATCCAGGTTTTTAACGAAATAGTCATGATTCATGAGGCCGGTGATATGGTCATAATTGTTGTCCAGGCGCAGCTGATCCAGCCTGGCGGATTCCTCGCTGACGGTTTTCTTAACGCGGTTGGAGAGGGTGTTCATCGCATTTACAACTGCTTTGAACTCCTTGGTTCTCGGCACGCTGATGGTAATGAAACGATTTTCGCCTATGGACTCGGCCTGGCTGACGACATCGCTCAGCGGATTTAATATCCGTCTCAGGATCTGGCTGCCGGCCACGCCGCTAAGGAATCCGATCAGTAACACCCAGAGCGCTGTCAGTACCGTGTTATCCCATAATTTATCGTAAACAACATTGGAATCGCTTTCGATTTTCAGCGTGCCGTATTGTGACCATCCATCCTGAATGTCTGCCTGGCCGGGCTGCAGCCGCAGCGGGGTGAATTTTACAAACCAGTCCGGCGCCTTGGTTCTGCTTGTGTTGTTGATGCGCTCGCTGATGACTTTTCCGTTCGGGTCCACCAGGCCAATGTAATGGTAATGACCGGTATCAAACTGGGCGGAAATCAGCAGGTCCAGCGCAACAGGATCTTTCTCGATCTGCGTGATCGACAGCGCAAGCGTGGTGGCATTGTCATCGTTCTTTGCCTGAAGCTGCTGCTCGAAATAGTGTTTGCTGGCTACCGTGCTTAAAATAAACGCCCCGGCAAACGCCAGTGACAGGATCACGACAATCGCCAGCCATAATTGCTTAATTAAAGACATATCATCTTCCTAACCATCATTTATTCTAGACCTTCCATCTGCATACGCAACAGCACATCACGCCACTTTGAAAGGTGTGATTGTGCATCGTCTTTTGGGTTCGGGTTGCTGCCGACCCAAATACCTTTATCGTTAAAGCTGAAAATAGGGGATAAGTCTTTTCTTTCGGATGCAGGGTAAATCCCGGGGACCAGGTTATCCAGAATCAATGGTTCCGCCTGCGGCGTTGCATAATAGCTCAGCACCATGTGTGCCCGTACTGACTTCTGGCCGCCATTATTGAGCTGTGCCTTGACATAAGTGAGCCTGAGCTTGTTGTTCGGTATATTCGCGGCCTTGAGGAACATGTATTTTGCGATGCTGAAATCTTCGCAGTCGCCAGCCTGGCGCCCTATAGACTCAAGAGGCGAAGACCAGTAATCGGATTGCCCCCAGATTTCAATATCGTCGGCAAACAGCATTTTTTTATTGAAAAAATCGTTTATTTTTCTGAGTTTTTCAACATCAGGCGCGGTTTTCAGCTGAGAGACCAGCTGCTGCAGGTCTTCAATATCTTTTTGTGCCTCTTCGCCATATCTTTGCCTGGCAAGCGTGCCTAATTTATCGAAATCATAACCCGCTGCAAAAATACAGGAAAAACAGAACAACATCAACATCATGCAAACGGCAATGCAGAATGGATGCTTGAATGTTATTGGATTTATTTTAAGACCCGTAGGCACTTACACTCCATTGGTGCAATGAGGGGCTGCCGAGCTTGACGGTGAAGCAGTGCCCATTAAATTAACCGAAAGCTACCCAGGCTATGCATTGTTGCCATCTCCAGCAGCACGGTTTCAATATCTTACCTGTATTGGCCATCAGTACAATATGTTCGTTTACAAATAACGTGTTTAATGCGAAAGCGGTAAAAGAAAAAAATACTAAACACACTAAAAAGTTAAGGTGCAAAAAATGGCATTAATCGGCAGAATCGTTGGCATGACAGGCGTAGCTTCACTGATCACAGGTAATGGAGAGAAACGCGACCTGCATCTTGGTGACAGCATCCAGACCGGCGATACCATCCAGACGCCGCGTGGCGTGGAAGTGGATCTTGAACTGGCTAACGGACGTGTGATCCATATCAGTGCCGAACAACTGGTCGCTTTTACCGAAGATCTGGGCAGCGTGTTTGTGCCCGATCCGCTGGATAGCTCCATTAACCTTGCCACCATTGATACCGTCATTAAAGCCATCGAAGAAGGCAAAGACATCAACGCGGTATTGGAAGAAACCGCAGCCGGTATCGCCGGGCAATCAAATGCCTATGGTTTTGGTTTTGTGGATTTGCTTAGGATCAGTGCTGAGCTGATAGGCGGCCAATATGCACTGGATGCAGATGCAACCCGTGTAAGCGATTCATCTGTTGTGAGTAGTTCATCGTCGATTAATAATCAAATAATCGGCGATGAAACCGCCCCTGTAATTAATTCTGGCGGCACTGCTGCCGCGATCGATGAAAATACCGGAGCAGGTCAGGTTATATATGTTGCGACTGCCACAGATGAAAGTGCCGTGACCTTTAGCCTTGGTGGTGCTGATTCAGCATTGTTTAGTATTGATGCGGTTACGGGAGCGGTAACGCTGATTGGCAATCCTGATTACGAGAGTCAGTCAAATTATAATTTCATTGTCATTGCAACAGATACATCAGGTAATGTTTCCAAGCAAGCGGTGACGCTCGCCGTCACCAACCTGGACGAAGTGGCCCCGACCATCACCAGCGGCACCACCGCGACCGCCATCGCAGAAAACTCCGGCGCCGGCCAGGTCGTGTACACCGCGACCGCCACCGACAACGCCGACATCAGCGCCGGCATCACCTACAGCCTGAGCGGCACTGACGCTGGCCTGTTCAGCATCAACAGCAGCACCGGTGCGGTGACCCTGATCGGCAACCCGAACTATGAAGGCAAAGCCAGCTACAGCTTCACGGTCGAAGCCAGCGACGGCGTCAACGCGGCGACCACGCAAGCGGTCACGCTCGCCGTCACCAACCTGGACGAAGTGGCCCCGACCATCACCAGCGGCACTACCGCGACCGCCATCGCCGAGAACTCCGGCGCCGGCCAGGTCGTGTACACCGCGACCGCCACCGACAACGCCGACATCAGCGCTGGCATCACTTACAGCCTGAGCGGCACGGACGCCAGCCTGTTCAGCATCAACAGCAGCACCGGTGCGGTGACCCTGATCGGCAACCCGAACTATGAAGGCAAAGCCAGCTACAGCTTCACGGTCGAAGCCAGCGACGGCGTCAACCCGGCGACCACGCAAGCGGTCACGCTCGCCGTCACCAACCTGGACGAAGTGGCCCCGACCATCACCAGCGGCACTACCGCGACCGCCATCGCCGAAAACTCCGGCGCCGGCCAAGTCGTGTACACCGCGACCGCCACCGACAGTGCCGACATCAGCGCTGGCATCACCTACAGCCTGAGCGGCACTGACGCCAGCCTGTTCAGCATCAACAGCAGCACCGGTGCGGTGACCCTGATCGGCAACCCGAACTATGAAGGCAAAGCCAGCTACAGCTTCACGGTAGAAGCCAGCGACGGCGTCAACCCGGCCACCACGCAAGCGGTCACGCTCGCCGTCACCAACCTGGACGAAGTGGCCCCGACCATCACCAGCGGCACTACCGCGACCGCCATCGCCGAGAACTCCGGCGCCGGCCAGGTCGTGTACACCGCGACCGCCACCGACAACGCCGACATCAGCGCCGGCATCACCTACAGCCTGAGCGGCACTGACGCCAGCCTGTTCAGCATCAACAGCAGCACCGGTGCGGTGACCCTGATCGGCAACCCGAACTATGAAGGCAAAGCCAGCTACAGCTTCACGGTAGAAGCCAGCGACGGCGTCAACCCGGCCACCACGCAAGCGGTCACGCTCGCCGTCACCAACCTGGACGAAGTGGCCCCGACCATCACCAGCGGCACCACCGCGACCGCCATCGCAGAAAACTCCGGCGCCGGCCAGGTCGTGTACACCGCGACCGCCACCGACAACGCCGACATCAGCGCTGGCATCACCTACAGCCTGAGCGGCACTGACGCTGGCCTGTTCAGCATCAACAGCAGCACCGGTGCGGTGACCCTGATCGGCAACCCGAACTATGAAGGCAAAGCCAGCTACAGCTTCACGGTAGAAGCCAGCGACGGCGTCAACCCGGCGACCACGCAAGCGGTCACGCTCGCCGTCACCAACCTGGACGAAGTGGCCCCGACCATCACCAGCGGCACTACCGCGACCGCCATCGCCGAGAACTCCGGCGCCGGCCAAGTCGTGTACACCGCGACCGCCACCGACAACGCCGACATCAGCGCCGGCATCACCTACAGCCTGAGCGGCACTGACGCCAGCCTGTTCAGCATCAACAGCAGCACCGGTGCGGTGACCCTGATCGGCAACCCGAACTATGAAGGCAAAGCCAGCTACAGCTTCACGGTAGAAGCCAGCGACGGCGTCAACCCGGCGACCACGCAAGCGGTCACGCTCGCCGTCACCAACGTGGACGAAGTGGCGCCGACCATCACCAGCGGCACTACCGCGACCGCCATCGCCGAAAACTCCGGCGCCGGCCAGGTCGTGTACACCGCGACCGCCACCGACAACGCCGACATCAGCGCCGGCATCACCTACAGCCTGAGCGGCACTGACGCCAGCCTGTTCAGCATCAACAGCAGCACCGGTGCGGTGACCCTGATCGGCAACCCGAACTATGAAGGCAAAGCCAGCTACAGCTTCACGGTAGAAGCCAGCGACGGCGTCAACCCGGCGACCACGCAAGCGGTCACGCTCGCCGTCACCAACGTGGACGAAGTGGCGCCGACCATCACCAGCGGCACTACCGCGACCGCCATCGCCGAAAACTCCGGCGCCGGCCAGGTCGTGTACACCGCGACCGCCACCGACAACGCCGACATCAGCGCCGGCATCACCTACAGCCTGAGCGGCACTGACGCCAGCCTGTTCAGCATCAACAGCAGCACCGGTGCGGTGACCCTGATCGGCAACCCGAACTATGAAGGCAAAGCCAGCTACAGCTTCACGGTCGAAGCCAGCGACGGCGTCAACCCGGCGACCACGCAAGCGGTCACGCTCGCCGTCACCAACCTGGACGAAGTGGCGCCGACCATCACCAGCGGCACTACCGCGACCGCCATCGCCGAGAACTCCGGCGCCGGCCAGGTCGTGTACACCGCGACCGCCACCGACAACGCCGACATCAGCGCCGGCATCACCTACAGCCTGAGCGGCACTGACGCCAGCCTGTTCAGCATCAACAGCAGCACCGGTGCGGTGACCCTGATCGGCAACCCGAACTATGAAGGCAAAGCCAGCTACAGCTTCACGGTAGAAGCCAGCGACGGCGTCAACCCGGCGACCACGCAAGCGGTCACGCTCGCCGTCACCAACCTGGACGAAGTGGCGCCGACCATCACCAGCGGCACTACCGCGACCGCCATCGCCGAGAACTCCGGCGCCGGCCAAGTCGTGTACACCGCGACCGCCACCGACAACGCCGACATCAGCGCCGGCATCACCTACAGCCTGAGCGGCACTGACGCCAGCCTGTTCAGCATCAACAGCAGCACCGGTGCGGTGACCCTGATCGGCAACCCGAACTATGAAGGCAAAGCCAGCTACAGCTTCACGGTCGAAGCCAGCGACGGCGTCAACCCGGCGACCACGCAAGCGGTCACGCTCGCCGTCACCAACGTGGACGAAGTGGCGCCGACCATCACCAGCGGCACTACCGCGACCGCCATCGCCGAGAACTCCGGCGCCGGCCAGGTCGTGTACACCGCGACCGCCACCGACAACGCCGACATCAGCGCCGGCATCACCTACAGCCTGAGCGGCACGGACGCCAGCCTGTTCAGCATCAACAGCAGCACCGGTGCGGTGACCCTGATCGGCAACCCGAACTATGAAGGCAAAGCCAGCTACAGCTTCACGGTAGAAGCCAGCGACGGCGTCAACCCGGCGACCACGCAAGCGGTCACGCTCGCCGTCACCAACCTGGACGAAGTGGCGCCGACCATCACCAGCGGCACTACCGCGACCGCCATCGCCGAAAACTCCGGCGCCGGCCAGGTCGTGTACACCGCGACCGCCACCGACAACGCCGACATCAGCGCCGGCATCACCTACAGCCTGAGCGGCACTGACGCCAGCCTGTTCAGCATCAACAGCAGCACCGGTGCGGTGACCCTGATCGGCAACCCGAACTATGAAGGCAAAGCCAGCTACAGCTTCACGGTAGAAGCCAGCGACGGCGTCAACCCGGCGACCACGCAAGCGGTCACGCTCGCCGTCACCAACCTGGACGAAGTGGCGCCGACCATCACCAGCGGCACTACCGCGACCGCCATCGCCGAAAACTCCGGCGCCGGCCAGGTCGTGTACACCGCGACCGCCACCGACAACGCCGACATCAGCGCTGGCATCACTTACAGCCTGAGCGGCACGGACGCCAGCCTGTTCAGCATCAACAGCAGCACCGGTGCGGTGACCCTGATCGGCAACCCGAACTATGAAGGCAAAGCCAGCTACAGCTTCACGGTCGAAGCCAGCGACGGCGTCAACGCGGCGACCACGCAAGCGGTCACGCTCGCCGTCACCAACCTGGACGAAGTGGCCCCGACCATCACCAGCGGCACTACCGCGACCGCCATCGCCGAGAACTCCGGCGCCGGCCAGGTCGTGTACACCGCGACCGCCACCGACAACGCCGACATCAGCGCCGGCATCACCTACAGCCTGAGCGGCACTGACGCCAGCCTGTTCAGCATCAACAGCAGCACCGGTGCGGTGACCCTGATCGGCAACCCGAACTATGAAGGCAAAGCCAGCTACAGCTTCACGGTCGAAGCCAGCGACGGCGTCAACCCGGCGACCACGCAAGCGGTCACGCTCGCCGTCACCAACCTGGACGAAGTGGCGCCGACCATCACCAGCGGCACTACCGCGACCGCCATCGCCGAGAACTCCGGCGCCGGCCAGGTCGTGTACACCGCGACCGCCACCGACAACGCCGACATCAGCGCCGGCATCACCTACAGCCTGAGCGGCACTGACGCCAGCCTGTTCAGCATCAACAGCAGCACCGGTGCGGTGACCCTGATCGGCAACCCGAACTATGAAGGCAAAGCCAGCTACAGCTTCACGGTAGAAGCCAGCGACGGCGTCAACCCGGCGACCACGCAAGCGGTCACGCTCGCCGTCACCAACCTGGACGAAGTGGCGCCGACCATCACCAGCGGCACTACCGCGACCGCCATCGCCGAGAACTCCGGCGCCGGCCAAGTCGTGTACACCGCGACCGCCACCGACAACGCCGACATCAGCGCCGGCATCACCTACAGCCTGAGCGGCACTGACGCCAGCCTGTTCAGCATCAACAGCAGCACCGGTGCGGTGACCCTGATCGGCAACCCGAACTATGAAGGCAAAGCCAGCTACAGCTTCACGGTCGAAGCCAGCGACGGCGTCAACCCGGCGACCACGCAAGCGGTCACGCTCGCCGTCACCAACGTGGACGAAGTGGCGCCGACCATCACCAGCGGCACTACCGCGACCGCCATCGCCGAGAACTCCGGCGCCGGCCAGGTCGTGTACACCGCGACCGCCACCGACAACGCCGACATCAGCGCCGGCATCACCTACAGCCTGAGCGGCACTGACGCCAGCCTGTTCAGCATCAACAGCAGCACCGGTGCGGTGACCCTGATCGGCAACCCGAACTATGAAGGCAAAGCCAGCTACAGCTTCACGGTAGAAGCCAGCGACGGCGTCAACCCGGCGACCACGCAAGCGGTCACGCTCGCCGTCACCAACCTGGACGAAGTGGCGCCGACCATCACCAGCGGCACTACCGCGACCGCCATCGCCGAAAACTCCGGCGCCGGCCAGGTCGTGTACACCGCGACCGCCACCGACAACGCCGACATCAGCGCCGGCATCACCTACAGCCTGAGCGGCACTGACGCCAGCCTGTTCAGCATCAACAGCAGCACCGGTGCGGTGACCCTGATCGGCAACCCGAACTATGAAGGCAAAGCCAGCTACAGCTTCACGGTAGAAGCCAGCGACGGCGTCAACCCGGCGACCACGCAAGCGGTCACGCTCGCCGTCACCAACCTGGACGAAGTGGCGCCGACCATCACCAGCGGCACTACCGCGACCGCCATCGCCGAAAACTCCGGCGCCGGCCAGGTCGTGTACACCGCGACCGCCACCGACAACGCCGACATCAGCGCTGGCATCACTTACAGCCTGAGCGGCACGGACGCCAGCCTGTTCAGCATCAACAGCAGCACCGGTGCGGTGACCCTGATCGGCAACCCGAACTATGAAGGCAAAGCCAGCTACAGCTTCACGGTCGAAGCCAGCGACGGCGTCAACCCGGCGACCACGCAAGCGGTCACGCTCGCCGTCACCAACCTGGACGAAGTGGCGCCGACCATCACCAGCGGCACTACCGCGACCGCCATCGCCGAGAACTCCGGCGCCGGCCAGGTCGTGTACACCGCGACCGCCACCGACAACGCCGACATCAGCGCCGGCATCACCTACAGCCTGAGCGGCACTGACGCCAGCCTGTTCAGCATCAACAGCAGCACCGGTGCGGTGACCCTGATCGGCAACCCGAACTATGAAGGCAAAGCCAGCTACAGCTTCACGGTAGAAGCCAGCGACGGCGTCAACCCGGCGACCACGCAAGCGGTCACGCTCGCCGTCACCAACCTGGACGAAGTGGCCCCGACCATCACCAGCGGCACTACCGCGACCGCCATCGCCGAGAACTCCGGCGCCGGCCAAGTCGTGTACACCGCGACCGCCACCGACAACGCCGACATCAGCGCCGGCATCACCTACAGCCTGAGCGGCACTGACGCCAGCCTGTTCAGCATCAACAGCAGCACCGGTGCGGTGACCCTGATCGGCAACCCGAACTATGAAGGCAAAGCCAGCTACAGCTTCACGGTAGAAGCCAGCGACGGCGTCAACCCGGCGACCACGCAAGCGGTCACGCTCGCCGTCACCAACGTGGACGAAGTGGCGCCGACCATCACCAGCGGCACTACCGCGACCGCCATCGCCGAAAACTCCGGCGCCGGCCAGGTCGTGTACACCGCGACCGCCACCGACAACGCCGACATCAGCGCCGGCATCACCTACAGCCTGAGCGGCACTGACGCCAGCCTGTTCAGCATCAACAGCAGCACCGGTGCGGTGACCCTGATCGGCAACCCGAACTATGAAGGCAAAGCCAGCTACAGCTTCACGGTAGAAGCCAGCGACGGCGTCAACCCGGCGACCACGCAAGCGGTCACGCTCGCCGTCACCAACGTGGACGAAGTGGCGCCGACCATCACCAGCGGCACTACCGCGACCGCCATCGCCGAAAACTCCGGCGCCGGCCAGGTCGTGTACACCGCGACCGCCACCGACAACGCCGACATCAGCGCCGGCATCACCTACAGCCTGAGCGGCACTGACGCCAGCCTGTTCAGCATCAACAGCAGCACCGGTGCGGTGACCCTGATCGGCAACCCGAACTATGAAGGCAAAGCCAGCTACAGCTTCACGGTCGAAGCCAGCGACGGCGTCAACCCGGCGACCACGCAAGCGGTCACGCTCGCCGTCACCAACCTGGACGAAGTGGCGCCGACCATCACCAGCGGCACTACCGCGACCGCCATCGCCGAGAACTCCGGCGCCGGCCAAGTCGTGTACACCGCGACCGCCACCGACAACGCCGACATCAGCGCCGGCATCACCTACAGCCTGAGCGGCACTGACGCCAGCCTGTTCAGCATCAACAGCAGCACCGGTGCGGTGACCCTGATCGGCAACCCGAACTATGAAGGCAAAGCCAGCTACAGCTTCACGGTCGAAGCCAGCGACGGCGTCAACCCGGCGACCACGCAAGCGGTCACGCTCGCCGTCACCAACGTGGACGAAGTGGCGCCGACCATCACCAGCGGCACTACCGCGACCGCCATCGCCGAGAACTCCGGCGCCGGCCAGGTCGTGTACACCGCGACCGCCACCGACAACGCCGACATCAGCGCCGGCATCACCTACAGCCTGAGCGGCACTGACGCCAGCCTGTTCAGCATCAACAGCAGCACCGGTGCGGTGACCCTGATCGGCAACCCGAACTATGAAGGCAAAGCCAGCTACAGCTTCACGGTAGAAGCCAGCGACGGCGTCAACCCGGCGACCACGCAAGCGGTCACGCTCGCCGTCACCAACCTGGACGAAGTGGCGCCGACCATCACCAGCGGCACTACCGCGACCGCCATCGCCGAAAACTCCGGCGCCGGCCAGGTCGTGTACACCGCGACCGCCACCGACAACGCCGACATCAGCGCCGGCATCACCTACAGCCTGAGCGGCACTGACGCTGGCCTGTTCAGCATCAACAGCAGCACCGGTGCGGTGACCCTGATCGGCAACCCGAACTATGAAGGCAAAGCCAGCTACAGCTTCACGGTCGAAGCCAGCGACGGCGTCAACGCGGCCACCACGCAAGCGGTCACGCTCGCCGTCACCAACCTGGACGAAGTGGCCCCGACCATCACCAGCGGCACTACCGCGACCGCCATCGCCGAGAACTCCGGCGCCGGCCAGGTCGTGTACACCGCGACCGCCACCGACAACGCCGACATCAGCGCCGGCATCACCTACAGCCTGAGCGGCACTGACGCCAGCCTGTTCAGCATCAACAGCAGCACCGGTGCGGTGACCCTGATCGGCAACCCGAACTATGAAGGCAAAGCCAGCTACAGCTTCACGGTCGAAGCCAGCGACGGCGTCAACCCGGCGACCACGCAAGCGGTCACGCTCGCCGTCACCAACCTGGACGAAGTGGCGCCGACCATCACCAGCGGCACTACCGCGACCGCCATCGCCGAGAACTCCGGCGCCGGCCAGGTCGTGTACACCGCGACCGCCACCGACAACGCCGACATCAGCGCCGGCATCACCTACAGCCTGAGCGGCACTGACGCCAGCCTGTTCAGCATCAACAGCAGCACCGGTGCGGTGACCCTGATCGGCAACCCGAACTATGAAGGCAAAGCCAGCTACAGCTTCACGGTAGAAGCCAGCGACGGCGTCAACCCGGCGACCACGCAAGCGGTCACGCTCGCCGTCACCAACCTGGACGAAGTGGCCCCGACCATCACCAGCGGCACTACCGCGACCGCCATCGCCGAGAACTCCGGCGCCGGCCAAGTCGTGTACACCGCGACCGCCACCGACAACGCCGACATCAGCGCCGGCATCACCTACAGCCTGAGCGGCACTGACGCCAGCCTGTTCAGCATCAACAGCAGCACCGGTGCGGTGACCCTGATCGGCAACCCGAACTATGAAGGCAAAGCCAGCTACAGCTTCACGGTAGAAGCCAGCGACGGCGTCAACCCGGCGACCACGCAAGCGGTCACGCTCGCCGTCACCAACGTGGACGAAGTGGCGCCGACCATCACCAGCGGCACTACCGCGACCGCCATCGCCGAAAACTCCGGCGCCGGCCAGGTCGTGTACACCGCGACCGCCACCGACAACGCCGACATCAGCGCCGGCATCACCTACAGCCTGAGCGGCACTGACGCCAGCCTGTTCAGCATCAACAGCAGCACCGGTGCGGTGACCCTGATCGGCAACCCGAACTATGAAGGCAAAGCCAGCTACAGCTTCACGGTAGAAGCCAGCGACGGCGTCAACCCGGCGACCACGCAAGCGGTCACGCTCGCCGTCACCAACGTGGACGAAGTGGCGCCGACCATCACCAGCGGCACTACCGCGACCGCCATCGCCGAAAACTCCGGCGCCGGCCAGGTCGTGTACACCGCGACCGCCACCGACAACGCCGACATCAGCGCCGGCATCACCTACAGCCTGAGCGGCACTGACGCCAGCCTGTTCAGCATCAACAGCAGCACCGGTGCGGTGACCCTGATCGGCAACCCGAACTATGAAGGCAAAGCCAGCTACAGCTTCACGGTAGAAGCCAGCGACGGCGTCAACGCGGCCACCACGCAAGCGGTCACGCTCGCTGTTATTAACCTCAATGACAATGCACCAGACATTGTGAATACTACGGTTGCTTTTGATGAAAATATCGACCCTGGTACCCTGATATATAACGTAAATGATAGTTTCACGGGTACGGACTTTGACCGTGATGGCAATAGCATTACTTACAGTATTACTGGAGGCAATGCGGCCGGTATCTTTGAAATTAACTCAGCTACGGGTGTAATCACGATTGCCGCCGGCAAGACGTTGAATTACGAGGCTGCAACCGTACATAACCTGACTATTACGGCTTCAGATGGTAGCTTTAGCGATACTGCTACGGTGACTGTTAATGTGAATAACCTGGTTACGGAGGCATTCAATGATTCAGGGGCGGTCAATGAAAATGCTACGCTGACCGTAGGTACGCCCGGCGTGCTTGTAAATGATTTCGATAATAACGCTAATCCAATCCACGTATCTGCCGTGAATGGTGTTGCCGGTAATGTCGGAACATCTATTCCAGGTACTTATGGTTCGCTGACGCTGAATGCAAACGGCAGTTATACCTATGTGGCTAATAATGCCGAGAGCCTGGCGGCAGGCGTTACCGTGAATGATGTCTTTAACTACACTATATCCAATGGCTTGTCCGGTGCTGATACTGCGACACTGACGATTACAATTACCGGCACTAATGATTTGCCTGTATTCAGTGGCGCTGATACCGGATCCGTAACAGAAGATCTAGCAGTTGCCGGAGGTATGCTGACTACGGCAGGGACCCTGATTGTGACTGATCCTGACAGCGGGCAGTCATTGATTGACACATCCGTTCCTGTCATCAGCAATGGCAATCTTGGTACTCTGATGATCAACTCTGCTGGCCAATGGACTTACGCAGTATCGAATGATGATGTTCAGTACCTTGCGGAAGGCCAGACGCGTTCGGAGGTCTTTACTGTTACCAGCAAAGACGGAACGACCCATAATATTACGGTAACGATTACCGGTGATCAGGATAATCCTACAGCGCAGGATGCGACTATTCCTATTCCGAAAAATGCTACGCATGTGCTGACGGCTGACGATTTCGGTATCATTGATAAAGACGCAAATGATGCGCTGGTTGTTACGATTACCTCCGTGCCGGGTCAGGGATTGCTGAAATATTACAATGGCACTGCATGGGTAACCGTCACTGCTAATACGCAGATTCCATATACGAATATCGAAAATGGTTTGCTGGTGTATGTGCCTGCCACAAACGATACCGGTAATGAATCCTTTACCTATACCGTGACTGATGGTACTTACACCACTACGGGCAATACGGTTACATTCAGCATCAATATCGAGTTGTCGGTTTCCAGCCCGTTACCGGTGGATGAAGGTAAGGCGACCGTGTTTGCAGTAGAATTGAGCGACCCACGCACTGTCAGCACGACCTTGAATCTGACTCTGGGCGGGGAGGCGACAAGCGATGATTACGTGACGCCGATGCAGTACCGCATTCAGAATGCGGATGGTTCTTATACTGCATGGCAGAATGTGAGCGGTAGCCAGATTACGCTGGCAATCGGCCAGACCAGGGCTGAAGTCAAAGTCAAGACCGTGGTCAATGATGATGGTTCAGGCGTAGTAAGTGAGTCATTGACGCTGACCGCCACCACAACGGCTGCGGCTGACTTGGCAAATACAAGTGCTACCGGCGAGACCTCGATCAATGATTTACCATCACTGCTGGTGAGCGGGGCTTCGTATGTGTCTGAAGGCAATACAGCCATTTTTGCACTGGAATTAAGTTCTACCAAAGCAAGCGCTACGGTTGTGAGCCTTACATTTGAAGGTGTTGCGACACCGGGTGCGCTGGCGGATTATGAATACAGCCTGAATGGTGGCGCGACATGGTTGAGCTTAGCCAGCAATACGATAACAATTCCCGGCAGTACTACCAGCAACCCGACGGCAGAGATCCAGGTCCGAACACGTGCTGATGCGCTAGCAGAGCCTGATGAAGTGATCAGGCTGGTGGCGACCACAGCAGATGCCGGTATTGCCAATAGCGGTGTGGGTGTCAGCGCTTCAACCTTGATTGTGGATCCTATCGTAGTCAGTGCTACTGAAGATACGGCGCTGACGATTCTGTCCGGAGCCAGTTACGACTATGCGGTGCTGGGTCAGGCTGCACACGGTACGGTAACGAACTCAGGCGGTGACCTCATTTACACGCCGAATGCCAACTGGTCCGGCACTGATAGCTTTACGATCACCAAAACCAATGAGGTAGGGCTGAGCGTGACTTCTGTAGTGACGGTCAATGTTGCAGCGGTAGCGGATGCTCCAGGGGTTACGATCAACGTGAGCAGTGTGCCTGTGAACGCCGGCACTACATCACAGAATGTCATTACGAATGGTGATTTCTCCCAGGCGCTGACTACAGGCTGGACCACAGGCAATTCTGGCGGTGGTACAGCAACGCTGACTTCCAGCGCACTGGTGCTTAAAACAGGTAACGGCCAGGCTACTCACACGGCATATGCCGAGCAGGCGGTAAGCGGCTTGACGAGCGGTCAGAGTTATACATTTACCGTTGCTTCCTCTACTGCACCTAGTGCGGCAAACGGTATCGTGCGCTGGAATGGCGTTGCCCTGACGCCAAGCAGTTATACGGGCGGCATTGCAACATTCACTGTGACAGCCGGGGCCAGCAATACACTGCGGCTTACTTCGCCATCTACGGCTGGTGCAAGCGTAACGCTTGATAACGCCACGCTGAATGTCACCGGCGTATTCAGCTATACCTACACCGTGAATGCGGCGGCGGCGCTGAAGGATACCGATGGCAGTGAAACCCTTGGTAACACTATCACCATTACCAGTTCAAACCTGCCTGCAGGCGCCGTGTTGAAATTAAGTGACGGTACAACGCTGGTGGCGGATACCGATGGCTCGAGCGCTTACAGCTGGACCGTGACGCGTGCCCAGGCTGCCGGTCTGCTGTTAACGGTGAATAAATCCGCCGGGACCCAGTTTACGCTGACCGCCAGCGCAACCAGCACGGAATCCGCAGGCGGCACGGCAACCGGTTCAATCACCACAGCCTTGATCACCATGCCGGCCAGCGGTACCGGTACCGCTAATCCGGTACCGACGATTGCCGATGCAGTGGCGACCTTGAACAATGCGATACAGACGCAGAATATTACGACTTCGTTCGGTGATGGCACGAATACATTCTCCTGGGTAACGGTCGCAAATTCGCTGCCGAAGATTTATGCGAATGGCGAGGTGGTTCAATACTCCATGAGCGTGAGCCCTGACGGGCAATTAGGCACCATTACCGGTACGACTTCAGTCGGTACCGTGTTTACTTTAAGCATTGCCTTGGGCACGCCAAATGCCGTTGCTACTTATACGCAGTACACGAGTCTGCAGGGTACCTTGGTGACGGCTTCCGGGTCGAACATGCTGACCAGCGGCAATGGCAGCGAGCTGCTGCTGAATTTTGATGCGGGCGGCGGAACAACGGTCAATGCGGTTGTTACCGGGGAAAATTATATTGATGGCACGACAACTACCATTAATACCAATAATAAATATATCGGTGCTTCCAACAACCTGATGAATCCTGGTGAGCGCGTGACGATGGACTTTGCCGGCGGTACCAGTGGCAATGCCGTTGCGTCCATGAAGATATCGTTCTTTAACTTTGACAGTGCATCTGCCAGCGCGCCGGATGAGTTAACCATTTACGGTACGACAGTAGATGGCTCGACATTCACTTATCGTGTGACGAATGCAAGCCTGGATGCAAATGGCATGTATACCATCGTGGCACCCGGGAATGAGCTGATCAGGGAGCTGGTATTTGAAGCCGGAAGCCAGGGCTCATTCAAGTTGGGTATCGAGACCATAAGTGCGGTGAACGATGTGCCGAGTTTCACCGTGCCACTGACATATGCGCTTACGGATGCAAGCGGCGATACCGATACCGGTACGATCAGTGTAACGCTGGGCGGCCTGAGCGGTACGTCAGGTAACGATACCTTGAATGGCGGCGCTAACAGTGATGTAATCAGTGGCGATGCCGGTAACGACATCATTAACGGCGGCGCCGGCAATGACATGCTCAACGGCGGCGCTGGTGATGATGTGATTACCGGCGGTAAAGGTGATGACGTTATGACCGGCGGCCTGGGAGCCGATACCTTCAAGTGGATGCTTGCAGATGCAGGTACCGCTGGCTCACCGGCACGTGATGTGATTTCCGACTTTGATACTACCGTCAATAGCGATAAGCTGGACTTGCGTGACCTGCTGACAGGTGAGAATTCAACTAACCTGGCTAGTTTTCTGCATTTTGAAAAATCAGGCACCGATACCATTGTTCATGTAAGCAATAACGGTGGCTTCTCCGGCGGTTACAACGGTGCTAACGAAGTGCAGACCATTACCTTGCAGAACGTGGACCTGGTAACAGGTTTTGCTAATGACCAGGCAATTATTGCAGACCTGATCAGCAAGCAGAAACTGATTACCGATTAACTGTGATTTAAAGTGAGATAGTTGAACATAAAGCCCTTAACCGTATCTGGTTAAGGGCTTTATTGTTTGTTACGGAAATTCAGCTTGATATTTTCAGCTTAGCGTTGTTGATGCAATTCTTGTAACAAGTGATGAATATATGACACATTCAGTCACCATGATATGGTTGCTGATATGGTTTTAAAAGGCATTCATGGGAGCCTGTCTGGCAGATGCGCTTTTTGTTTTGTGACCGAATGTAAAATTTTGTTAATATCTTCATATATTTTATACAAATTAACATACAAGTGATTGATACAGTTAGAATTACTCGCTTGAAATTGTTGTGTAACTATTAACCGGCTGAATTCAGCCAATCGGTTAAATCATGTTGATTTATTTCGGGTATGGATTTTGCTTGTAGATTTTAAGCATTGGTTGCGATGTGGCGTTCGTAATTGCATCGTTTAAAGATCACCATGTTAAAGATCGCCATGTGAAATATTTTTATTAACTGCCATAGTTTTTCTAGGTATCTAAACTAGCCAGATTTGAACTATGTCTGGCTGATTTGCCAAATTTCGGAAAGTAAAGATTTGAATAAAAAATATAAATTTACAGCACGATTGATACTGCTTTGCATGACCGCAATGACAGCTGAGATTTCAACAGCGCAGCCTTTGGTTTCATTAAAGGACATGGTTGAAAAAACAATCACTTCCAATCCTGAAGTCCAGGCGCGCTATCACAAGTTTTTAGAGGCGGGCTATGAGCAGGAAGTTGCGCGTGGTAATTTTCTGCCTGATGCCAATATCGTTTCCACCTACAGAAAACAGGAGGAAATGATTAAGCTGAACAATGGCACGGCTACACCCCGTATGAATAATGAGCTGGTTTTAAGGCAGATGATATTCGACGGTTTTGCAACAAGCAATGATGTGAAGCGCTTGGGGCACACTAGCCGCGTCAGGTATTACGAGTTGCAGAGTGCGATGCAGAACACTACGCTGGAATTTATGCGCGCCTATATTGATTCCTTGCGCTACCGTGAACTGATCCAGTTTGCCAAAGATAATTATGTCGTACACAAGCAGCTTTTTGACCGTATCCAGGAACGCGTGACTGCCGGTGTGGCGAGAAAAGTTGACCTGGAGCAGGCAGGCGGACGTTTGGCATTGGCTGAAGCTAACCTGCTGACGGAAATGACCAACCTGCATGATGTAACCGCACGTATGCAGCGTTTATATGGCGATTTGCCGCCAGATACTCTGGAAGCGCCTACGTTTTTTAATGGCGGTGTGCAGCCCAGCGCTGCCGAGGCATTGAAGCTGGCTTATCTGCAGAACCCAGATTTGCTTGCAGCGATGGAAGATATCCAGGCTAAAGAGAAGGAAATCAAAACCAGCGAGGCACGCTATATGCCTAGATTGGATCTGCAGGCACGTAAAAACCTCGGTACCAGTTCCGATGGTGAAAACAGCAATGCTGCGGCCGACGTGCTGGAACTGACAATGAACTTTAACCTGTTCAATGGTTTTTCAGACAGCAACCTGGTCAAGCAATCGGCGGAAAGATTGAATGGCTCGCGTGATTTGCGTGATAAGGCTTGTGTTGATGCACGCCAGATCGTTTCTATCGCGTACAACGACATTAACCAGTTGGCTGTGCAGCGTACCTATCGTGAACGACACACGACCTCTATCGAAAACGCGCGTGAAGCTTACCGCAGGCAGTTTGACATCGGACAGCGCACCTTGCTGGACTTGCTTGATACTGAAAATGAGTATTTCCAGTCCAAGAGAAGTTTGGCGAACACACAATATGATTTGCAGGTTGCTTATGCCCGTGTGTATGCGGGGCAGGGTGAACTGTTAAGGAAAGTGGGTGCGGCACGAGGTAACTTGCCTGAATATTCCAGGGAAGAATATATGGATGCCGAGAATGTGTGCCAGGCTGTAGCGCCCGTACAGATCATTGTGGATAAAGAGGCTTTGCTGGCAAATGCAAAACCGTTAAGCAGCACTTACACATCATTGGCAAAACCCTAACCAGGACGTAAATCCCCGCACCTCAATAAGCTGGATAAAGTGTCTAGTTTTTGGGGTGCAGTTCACTTACAGACATTGCTTTTTTGGTTGACTTCACTGATTCAAACCATGTGCCTGCGTTTTTGATGGCATATCTAAAAAAATATCAAAATTTCCATGAAATGATGATGAAAAAATCCCAGTAAGTGTTAGAATACGCACCGCAATTTGATGAACACCTTCCATCCGCCCGGGTGGTGAAATTGGTAGACACAAGAGACTTAAAATCTCTCGCCTCTCAAGGGCGTGCCGGTTCGATTCCGGCCCCGGGCACCACATTTTTCCCCTTGTATTTACGCCAGGCTCTATTCGGATTACATCGCCGATACGAGGTTTCTTTTAGGCTCATAGTGTTGACTCCTGCTGGTATGTAACCTGCATTTAGCTGGCTTCATTGCGCTATGGATTTTTTGGCTCCGGACGTTTGCTCACCATGCAGGAATTCAGTGCTTATACGATTGCCGATGGTTTGCAGGTCTTGATATTGTGTCATTCAATCATCCATGGCTTATGAATAAAAAAAGAAGGTAGCCGAAGCTACCTTTAAAGGGGCCTCGCATGATGCGAGGATTCTATGGCCTATGACCAGACCATAAAATTCTTTTCAGATTTTTCTTTTTGATAATCCTTATATATCTGGGTGACGCATTTGAATGTGATGCATTTAAATATTAAGTGCAGCATATTCTGCCTTGATTCCACACTGGCTGATTGCTGTCTGTGGCAATGGCACGTCAGTCAGATAGTATTATGGCATAACGAAATTAAAAATGGAAATTTTTCCCGTTTATTTTGCGGGTTTCTACAAATCGGCGCGAGGTCATGGAAGGCGATGGCTGTAAGGCCATCGTGTCTATGTGCGCCTTAAGCGAGCATGCAGTTGCAGGGGTCGGGTCAATACCCGTAGCGTACTGCAGGTTTGAGCTGATTCAGTTCATCGTCGCTGTACAGGCGGCCTTTGGTGATAAAGGCCTGACCCGTACCGCATTCCAGTGAAAATGAGCCGCCAGAGCCAGGCACGGCATCGAGAGTGGTGTGTGTATTCGCGCTGAATGAGAAGTGGCTGTCACTCATGTAAAAAACAGCGCCGGCAATTTCCCCTAAAATGACGTCTGATGGACTTGGCCTGAATTCATTTGCGGGCATGCAGAGCGGGCCGCTTCCTTCGCAGCAGCCGCCAGACTGCATGAATATGAGCGGGCCATATTGAGCGCTAAGCTTTTGGATAAGCTCGATAGCTGATGGTGTTGCAGAAATGCGATCTGTCATAAGGCAGGTTCCCTGATCAATAAAAAAAGAGGCGGTATAGCCGCCTCTTTAGTCTTTTATAGCCACCATGAAATAATGGCCGCTGTCGCTAACGCAATTGCATTAGAAGAAGCCTAGTTTTTTAGGACTGTAGCTTACCAACAGGTTTTTGGTTTGCTGATAGTGATCCAGCATCATTTTGTGCGTTTCGCGGCCGATGCCAGATTCTTTATAGCCACCAAATGCCGAGTGGGCAGGGTAGGCATGGTAGCAGTTTGTCCATACGCGGCCAGCCTTGATGCCACGGCCCATGCGGTATGCCTGGCTGCCATCGCGTGTCCATACGCCTGAACCCAGGCCAAAGACCGTATCATTAGCAATTGCCAGCGCTTCAGCTTCATCTTTAAAGGTGGTCACAGCGAGTACCGGGCCAAAAATCTCTTCCTGGAACACGCGCATTTTGTTGTGGCCTTTAAGCAGTGTTGGCTGTACATAGTAGCCATCGGTAAAGGTGCCGCTGATGACATTGCGTTCGCCACCGATCAATACTTTAGCGCCTTCATCTTTGCCAATGTCAATGTAAGACATGATTTTGTTGAGCTGGTCCTGGGAAGCCTGTGCGCCGATCATGGTGCTAGGGTCTAGCGGGTTGCCTTGCTTGATGGCTGCAACACGCGGCAGAACGCGTTCAATGAATTTCTCGTAGATGGATTCCTGGATCAATGCACGTGTCGGGCTGGTACAGACTTCACCCTGGTTGAAAGCAAACAGCACCAAACCTTCAACGGCTTTGTCCAGGAAGTCATCATCTGCATCCATGATGTTTTCAAAGAAGATGTTAGGTGATTTGCCACCTAATTCCAGCGTTGCAGGAATCAGGTTGCTGGCTGCAGCTTGTGCAATCACGCGGCCAGTAGCGGTGGAGCCTGTGAAAGCGATTTTGGCAATACGTTTGCTGTTTGCCAATGGCGCGCCTACATCGCGACCGTAACCGTTAACAATGTTGATCACGCCTGGCGGCAAGATGTCAGCAATCAGTTCCATCAGAATCAGGATGCTGATAGGCGTGAATTCAGCAGGTTTCATGACCACGCAGTTACCCGCTGCGACAGCAGGCGCTAATTTCCATGCAGCCATCAGAATCGGGAAGTTCCATGGAATGATCTGGCCGACAACGCCTAATGGCTCGTGGAAATGGTAGGCTACCGTGTTCTCGTCCAGTTCGCTGATGCTGCCTTCCTGTGAGCGCAGGCAGCCTGCGAAGTAACGGAAATGGTCGATCGCCAGCGGAATATCAGCATTTACGGTTTCGCGAATCGGTTTACCGTTATCAATCGTTTCTGCGGTGGCCAGCAATTGCAGGTTAGCTTCCAGGCGGTCTGCGATTTTCAATAGCAAATTGGAACGTTGTGCCGGAGGGGTTTTAGCCCAGCCATCAGCCGCGGCATGCGCTGCATCTAGAGCAAGTTCAATGTCTTCGGCACCCGATTTAGCCGCTTGCGTATACGGTTTGCCGGTGATGGGGGTGATGACATCGAAATATTCACCCTTGACAGGGGCTACCCATTTGCCGCCGATAAAATTATCGTATTTAGCTTTGTAAGGTATATTTACGCCAAGACCTTTTAGTAAATCTAAACTCATGCTAACTCCTCTAGGATTCTATTTAATAACTACAGTAATGCCTGTTCAATTTGCCGCTTAAATCCTGCCGCGTCAATTGATCAGTGAATAGCCTGCAATTTACCTATTTAATCTAATAGGTAAATATGCAGGAATATTAGTTTAGGAACAATAAACATAAGTCTGGTTCAAATCAAGTAATAGATATAGTTTTACTAAAATTAAGTATTTTACTTAGTCATATATAATATCTATATATCTTATATATGACATCTTGTAGTGTTATGATTTTAAAAGGATTTTGTTTTTCAATCCTTGCGTGTGCTGTTGCGCAAAGCCAAAGCCTCCAGCGATGTTTTCTTGTCCGGTGACCAGTATGCAAGCAAGTCGGTCGTGTGGACGCAAAGTATCCGGCGGCCTAAAACACGATTGATTGAACGGATGCGATTAAATATCTCCATCATTTAAACAGATTAGGTAAGATTTTTGTGTCGATTTGGACTATAATGCGCGCGTCTTCGGAAGAGTGGATGAGTGGTTTAAGTCACCACCCTGGAAAGGTGGCATAGGGGTAACCCTATCGCGAGTTCGAATCTCGCCTCTTCCGCCAGTTATATAGTAAATACGCCACTCTCGTGGCGTTTTTGTTTTATACCCGCCATAAATCCCACCAATAAAATATATACCATCAATGCTTATTCAGCATTTCAATAGTTCAATCTAATTGGTTCCTTTAAGTTTGTGCATAGTAGTGTATTTAACTTGACATTAAATGCAATTATGTGCGCCACAATTCATTGTCAATTAAAAATTAGGGGCCTTGTGATGGGGCAGTCCGGCAGCAGGTTTTATTTTGCTGTGTACCGACGAAGTATTAAGACGCATGAGTGTCTTAATAGGTTTGGGGTGAGAGCCAATGACTTTGTCATTAGATAGTTAGTTGATCTAATGATATGGGGCACCGCCAAATTGTGTTTTACACCACCTAGTTTTTATTCTTGCAAAGAGCGCTTATATACCTAGCGGGCAACAAGGTCTTTGTAGCTGGTAAGTCACCATCTGCGTAACTTGCTTTTTGATTAAACCCAAAAAGCGCGTTATGAGACTTTAATTATTATGAACGCAAATACAAAAGAATGGGGAACCGTTAAAACGGTTGCTGCAATTACTGAGACTTCAGTGCGATGGGTTTGGAATAAAACAAAAGACGGCACTCTGCCCCAGCCAGTTAAATGGGGGCCAAGAACGACAAGGTGGGATTTAGATGAAGTAAGAGCCGCCCTTAGAAATTTTAAGGGGGCTACAAAGTGAAACCTTTAAATATTGAGCTGAAAACAAGAAAAGATGAGGCCGCCACTGAAAACGACCTCACCCAAAATCACACCAAAGGCAATTCTACACTCAGTAATTGCATTACAAATATTGACAGTAATGACGCTGAATCTCAGCGATCAAGACTTTTGGAACATATTCAGCGGTTTGGTTCAGTCACAACAATTGAAGCAAGAAGAGACCTAGATGTTCTTGCTCCGGCGCCACGCATGTACGAGCTGCGGCATTGGTATGGCTATCAGATTGATACTGTTTTGGTATATCAGCAAACTGATTGCGGTAAAGCGCATAGGATTGCTAAGTACGTTTACCGTGGTAATGGCAGTACCAATGATTTATTTGGAGGTGCTGCATGATTGCACTTCAAAAACTGCTAGTGGCATACGAATGTCGTGATTTCACAACTCTGAGTTTGTCAGAAATTTTTCAATTATTAGAACGGCGCTACATCAGCATTGAAACGGCTAGAAGGTTAGCAATGGAGGTGCAGCATGGCCGTTAGAGTGCTTTCTAAAGTGTGGGACGGCTTTCCAGGTGGAGGTACTGAGTTATTAGCTTTGTTAGCTCTAGCAGATTGGAGTGATGACGAAGGCCGCTGTTACCCATCAATAAAATCTATCGCAAAGAAAATGCGTTTAAAAGAGCGGCAAGCCCAGCGTGTAGTAAATAAATTAATCAATGATGGTTTTGTAAAAATAATCGGCAATAAATTTGGAGGTGCGCCAGGAGCAACTCGTCAATATCAGATAATTATGAGTGCTTTGACGGGTGTACTAGATGACACCCCTAAACATAAGACGGGTGTCATGCAGGACGCAGACGGGTGTCATATCACGCCGGAGACGGGTGTACTAGATGACACCCAAACCGTCATAGAACCGTCAATAACCGTCAGTGAAAAATTTTCTAAATTTTGGAACGCTTATCCTAAAAAGAAAAGCAAGGGTGATGCAGAAAAAGCATTTAAAGCTATCAATCCAGACTCAGAAACTTTTGAGCAAATACTTGCTGCTATTGAGATGCAAAAGAAAACTGACGAGTGGGCTAATAATAACGGTAAATATATTAAATATCCTGCAACTTGGCTTAGGGATAAAGCCTGGCTAGATGAGTTGTCAGTCGAGAATAATAGTGACCTTATGGATGGTGTGCTATGAGTAGCGTTCACAATTTACTAAATAGGTTGGATAAGGTAAGGAAAACTGGCAAGGATAGTTGGAAAGCTTGCTGCCCAGCGCACAGAAGCACTAAGCAAAGCCTGGCAATACGTGACGACAACGGCAAGGTGTTAATTCATTGCTTTGCCGAAGGCTGCGCTATTGAGGATGTGTTAGGTGCTGTTAAATTAACCTTTGCCGATATTATGCCGGAACGTATTGGAGAATCTAAAGCCAGCAAGAAACCGTTTTACGCAGGTGATGTTTTGCAAATTGCTAGGGATGAAATCCTAGTGGCTTACCTGATTGTTAAAAATGCACTTGGCGCCATGGCTAACACTAGTGACACACAGAGGTTGCTTACATGTGCCAGCCGCTTACGCCATGCATGTGAAATTGCTAATGATGGCAATGGCGTGCCAGTGATGGAAGCTGCTAGAAGTCAAATGCACGTTGAAAGGATTTCAAATGCGAAATGACAAATTAGCTGCCTTTGATGACAGTGCGCAAAACTCTCAAGGCTACTTGAGTTCACTCATGATAAATGAGAGTGAATTAAACAGCTACATGGTTGAACGCGATGCTTCTGAACATGCAAATGTTAAGCCAGCTAGTGAGTTTCTTAATGAGCTCATTACTTTTTTTAACTCAGATAGCGTTTATTCCGGAGCCTCTCTGCCATGGCAAAAGACGCATGAGCAGTTTAGATTGCGCCCAGGTGAAGTGACATTGTGGGCGGGCTTCAATGGTTCAGGTAAAAGCCTAGTACTAGGACAGATCATGTTGCATCTGCTTAAGGAGCAGAAAGCTTGTATAGCCTCGTTAGAAATGAAGCCAGTTACAACACTAGCGCGGATGTGTCGGCAAGCGCTAGGATCAAACAAACCAACTGACGAATATGTAAAGCGATTCTGTGAACGTGGTGGCGATAAGCTTTGGCTCTATAACCAACTAGGTACCGTAAACTCGGAGCGCATTATTTCAGTTATTCATTACGCAGCGGAAAAGTTAGGTGTACATCACTTCGTAATAGATAGTTTGATGAAGTGTGGAATTTCCGATGATGACTACACAGGACAGAAGCATTTTGTAGACAGATTATGCGCTGCAGCTAAAGACACTGATTGCCATATTCATCTAGTTGCACACTCTCGTAAAGGTCAGGATGAATTAACACCACCTGGCAAGATGGATGTAAAAGGCTCTGGTTCGATTACAGACCAAGTTGATAATGTCATGACAGTATGGAGAAATAAACGCAAGGAGCAGGCTATAGCGTCAAGCAAAGCAGATGAAAAAATACTTAACGAACCTGACACGCTTGTTATTTGTGACAAACAACGTAATGGCGAATGGGAGGGCAAGATCGGTCTTTGGTTTAATCAGGCGAGTATGCGTTTTTTAGAGAGTAGGAATAGTTTTATTGGAATTAGTGATTAGGAGATCAGGCTGATTATATTTTTTAACTATTCGATAATATCGGACAGTTGAAAATTAAGTTTTAAACATTAGATAGACCGTCATCAAGACGGTCTTTTTTTTATGCCTATAAATAAACTATAAATAAAAGCTTTCAGAAAAACGGCGATTTTCTGAAAAAATGTGCAGCATTTCATATGCAATTATTGGGGATAAGATTCTGCAATGTTCTTTGATTTACACAACAAAGTAGGCATTTTCCAAGGATATTGAAAGGAGTATCAAATGCATTTAGCAACTCAAGAAAATATAGAGGCCTGTTTTTCAACTAATGAAGTAGCTAAAAAGCTAAAGGTTTCACAAAAGCATCTAATTAATCTTCGCAAACTCGGCACGGGACCTGCCTATTTTCGTGTAGGTAACCTGGTTAGATACTCTGCTGATTCAATAGATAATTTCATTAATGGACAAAAAAATGGTGTTTAAAAGTGGATTGCCAAAAATTAGATTTTTGCGCCGAACAATTAGAATTTGAAGCATGAGGAGGATTGCAGTGAAACCACAGATACAAGAGTTTCCTACTCATGATCCTAAAAATGGGTTAATTGGAGATTGTTTTCGCGCTGCCATTGCGTCTGTTTTAGGACTTAATATCAAACGTGTTCCACATTTTGTACGTGATTATTATGGTGATAATGATGGCTTATACAATGCCATTTATTCTTATTTAGCTAAGCACGGCTTCTTTATGCTGGATGTGCTATATCCAATAGGATTGAAGCTGTTAAAACATCAAAATAAAACCTTAAATATAAACTGTTACCATCTGATTACAGGTATTGATCATGATGGTAATCCACATGTATGTGTTGGACTGAATGGTAAGTTAATTCATGATCCACATCCTTTGCATCGTGGGTTTGTAAATCCGCCTAATGAATGGAAGATTTTATTTTTTGTTGCACTCGATCCGAGTATAAACAAAGACGATAGTGTAACTACTAAGGCCACAAGGCAGCAAAGTGGATCTATACCAATTAACCAATATAAATTAGGATTAAATCAAAGAAGGCTGGAATCTTAAGCTTTGTTATATTTTTGGTATCTATAATCTAGCTAGGTTAAATGTAGCAGAAATGATATTCGGGGGTAAGGTTAGATTTGTGTCCAATAAGCATCTGCTAGGACACAGCAAGTTGTATCACCCAACTCTGTCAGATATATATTAGAGCGCGTTAAAAGCTAATACAGTAGGCTTGATGTAAGTCAGTATGAATATGACAGTGTAAATTAAACAGCAATGCTAGAGCTGATGATCTGGCAAACGTAAGGAGTATGTTATGAAGTATGCACTAGTCGTATTAGCCTTGGCGTTTTCTCTTTCAGCAGTAGCTCATTCTGGCCGCACCGATGCTAATGGATGCCATTATGATAGAAGTGCCGGCACGTATCATTGTCACTAACCATTAAATAGTAAACACAGCTTAGTCTAAGTAGGTTAATATTAAATTGTTCGCTGTTGACACTGTTAAGCAATGCAATGATAATCGCGAACTTTTGAAACGCAATGAAGTCAGAATGTGCGTATTAAAGAAATTAACTATATATTTGGAGAGTGTATGAAAGCAACATTTAATGAAGGCTGGGATGGCTACTAATGGCAGCAGCAGAGTGTGCTAAAGCAGTATTATTTCTTGGTGAATCAAATGGCTTCTGGATACAAACAGGAGCCATTATTTTATCTGCAATTGCAGGTGTTTGGGTTATTAGAAGTAATGGCTTTTCCTCTCGGCGCAGGGCAACAATAGACCACATCATTCATCAAAAGACTGATGAAAAACTAATACAAGATACAAGAACTGTATTTGATTTACATAGAAAAAATGTAAAGTTTAGTGAGTACAGCGATAAAAAAGACTCTGCTGAACGGAAAGCCATACTCTCAGTTCTAAACAACCATGAGTTCATTGCATTAGCAATTAGGCGTGGGGCATTTGAGGAAAAGATATATAAAGAATTGCAATTCACAAACTTCAAAAAAGTTCACACAGCCTGTGTTGGATTTGTTGCTGAAATTAGAAAAAGCGAAAATAACCAGATGATATTTCAAGAGTTTGATTGGCTAATTGATAAGTGGGATTCATGCCCATTAAAAAAAATTAAAGACCAAAAATCATGGTGTAACCCAATGCGATTTTTTGAATAACCACAACCTGCTTCGGCAGGTTTTTTTACGTCCATTAAGTTAAATTAACCGTAAGATTCCCCAAAGTAGCTTGGCATTCAAGGGATGCCATCCATAAAAGACGGTAAGGCCAAGGGCGAGATTAGGGCGATTTTGATTGTAATAACTTTGATCTTGATTACACTAAGGTTACAGCGACATTGCAGCGAGGTTGGAATAAGTCTGACGGGGAGATTACGGGGATGTATAGCGTCAACAGAAAGCAAAAAGGTAATGGGCAACGGCAAAATTACGGCAAGGTTTAATACGATTGTTTCTTGTAAATTACTACAAGATTATAGCAAGATTACAGCAAGAATTAGAATCAATTAAATATTATGATCAGGATAATTTCAGAGGTGGCATGATGTGTATCTATGACGAGCCCCTTACGGAAGAGGCTACAGTAATGTTATTGCAAATTGATAAAGAATCAAAAGGATTGCATCCTGCAAAGCAAGACGGTAGAAATAGTGGGGTATGGCGCCCCATTGTACCTGGGTTTGAATCTTTGTCTGAAATGCGGAAACAAGTGTTTGCAGAGCATTTAATCGAGTGTTACCCGGATATTACGAAAGAACAGCTGGAAACGGTAGATCATCAACTGCTGATGGAAGTACGCAAAATGCTGCCATCAACACCCCTAAAAAGAGCAATTCTTATCGCGCAGGAATCAGAACGGCAAAGAGAGCAGCTCTCTTCAATACCTTTTTACGCGCACAGAGCGGCGAATTACGGAATCAGTTATTGGGTTCGTATGTGCGCGAGTTACAGAGCTTGTGATTTTTAAGCGATAATATTTTTATGAATTTTTGTGGTGCAGACGCGATGAATAGCTCAGAGTCAGATCCAGTAAGGAAAGAGAAACTGCTACAGAGGCTCGCGTCTTTAACGCCGGCAGCGAGAATGGCGGTGCTGGAAGCGGCGTTAGAGCAGAAGGTTTTGCGGACAGGCACCCAAAAATCAAAAGACCCAGTGCAAGACAGGAGGCTAGGCGGAAGTGTTTAGTAGTTTTAAGGATAACTTTTGGAGTGATGCTTATGAGCAGATTTTCTTGGCGTTCACAAAGCAGCAACAATTGCGTAGGCTATATTGCTAAAAGTAAGCTTAGTGATCCATACGAGCTTAATCCCTAGTGGCAGTGATAGCCACCAGTCTTTCTATCATGATGGCAGCCATTAGCATCGGTACGGCCAGAGTGTGCAACTGCTGAGAGTGAAAATGCGAAAGCTAAAACGATTAGTGCATATTTCATAATATTACTCCTTGCGTTTGCCAGATCATCAGCTCTAGCGTTGCTGTATTAAGCCTATAAAGCTTATAAAGCAATATCTACGTATAGGCATTGGCACCATTAGGTTCAAATGTTGTAACTGAAGCTACTATCTTATCAGCAGTTATAGTAATCCAATTTTCTATCTATAGACTCGTGAACATTTTTGTAAGCGCTTATATTATCTTTGTGCCTGTTCTGCGAACAGTATCGATATTAAGTCCTAGAAAAAGGCCGCTATCGTGAAGAGATTGTAATCTAATGTTAGTGTCTTATGGAGCCTTATGGAAAAATGCGGTCTTTGTTTTTTGTGCTATTAGGGCGGTAAGTTACGTTACTGTGCGCTTTGTTCGCTAAGCATGCCTATATTTTTTAACTGGTTAAAAATGTCATCAAGCTCAGGTGGCATTTCCTTTGAGTTGGAAATTAATTTTTTAACTTTTCGTTTTGTGTTTAGGGAATGTCTCCCTGCAAGTTCAATTACTGCTTCGTCAAGATGTGGGGCTAAGCTAAGTCTTAATGTACTCTCAATTTGAACAATATCATCTTTCGATAGTCCCGCTGATTCAGTTATGCTACGAATGGTTGCCAGGAGGTTGGGGAGGGTGTTTTTTGATCTCAGATGAAATGCCAGCATAGGATCTAATCCTGCCAGTAAAGAAATCGCATTGTCATAGCGTTTGTGAACATCATTATTTAACGGGGACATCTGTTCAATTAATGTTTGCAATATTAATGATGCCTCTGCTGGAATATCAAAGCGTTTGTGCATCGCTTCAAATATAACTTCTATGCCTGATATGTGATGCCTGATTTCTAATAAATCGGTAAGCGCCAGTGCAATTGTGCGTTTGCGTTCTAGTTTCGCTTGAATGTAAGTCCCAAGACCTGTTAGTAAAGAGCCAATTATTACACCAATAAGAGGTAGTGCTACTTGAAATAATTCCATGTTTTATTATGAGATGCCACTTGAATTAAGATTAACAACAAGATGTTTAGAATTAAAATATATTAACTAACTTTATTTGGGCAATTAAGTTAGGGTGCTTGATTGAGTACCGCACGCCCTGTTTCTACAACATGGCTCTGAGCTCCAAGTAGCACTGACACATTGCGCTTACCGGAGGCGGCGGCTTGTATGGCAAGTCCTAGTTTAGTTGTTGCATTATTAAGTGCGGAATCGGCCTGGTTTGTTGGATTTAATAGAAGTTGAACACGATGAATTAATGTGACTACCTTACTGTAGTCAAACTCTGCATGAAGTTCTGGGTCCGTAGATGCGATAAGATCGGCAAGTGCATCCATTAGCAAGTCTTGTTTTCGGCCTAGCAAGCGTGTGCGAGCCTCACCTTTAATTTGGAATTGGAGCTTGGTAAGTTCTGCAGCTATGAGGGATTTTGTATTTGCTCGCTGGAACCATCCAGTTAAAATGCCTCCAAGCGCAACGCCGGCGAGTGCAATAAATGCGACTTGCAATGACTCACTCATATATTACTCCCGTAACTTAACAGTTGAATTTAAGGATGCCCGTTGGCAGTTTTTGCAGATTGGCTTCATATGCCAAACTATTATAAAGAACGAGTGACGTTCATTTGATTGTAAATCAAACAGTAATATAAAATTAGATAATTTGGTGTATTAATGGAGTTTGCTTAACATTTAGCAAAAATTAATTAAATATAAAAAGCCCACGACTTAGGTGGGCTTGTGTAGTTATAGTCATTATAGGAACGCTATGTTGCAGTTCCATTCTGATTGGATTGAAGGCCTATTGTTATAGGGCTTTCGTTCCATCTTGGGCGAGGTTTTACATGGTCTGGCTTGGGGATAAGTCCTGACTTGATATAGCGAGATACCGTTGATCTGCTTGCGCCCAGGTACTCCATCCAGTCTTTAATTTCGTAAATGCTCTTCATTATTAACTCCTTTAATTAGTGTCAATACTGATTAAACCTAGATTGATAAATGTCTTTTACTTGTCCAACAACCTTAATTTTTGCCAACATATCCGGTGTTGCAGCTTCGTCATGATGACTGCCTATAATTCTTAATCTAGGCTCTATAGGTGAAAAATGAAAGCGCCTATAGCCTATCCAGCCATCATCTAGTGTTATGACATACAGGCCATCTCTATCAATTTTATTTGCCGTAAAATCAATTCTTAAAAGATCATTGGCTTTTATGCCAGCAGTAATATCTTCATGATTTGCCACTACAATCGCATTATCTTTGTCGCGGTGCGGATCGCTGAATAACAAGGTACCAAGTCTAAGATTAAAACCGCTGTTATTCATTTCTGATTGCACTAAACTACTCATGATCAAAACCTCTAACAGCGTAACCAATTGCGCTATCTGTTGATAAACAAGCTATACGTGCTGCTTCAAGCGCATTTTCATAACTTATTATTGGCTCCAAGCTAATACTTTTACCAACATCCAAACCAAGTTCTTTATCATATTCGCAATCCATCAATATGATAGGGGTGTATGCTGAATAATGTTTAGGTGCCGCATTAGAAAAGTAAGATGGAATAGTGACAAAATTAAAAGCTTTATAATTGGCTAGATTAGCTAGTGTAGAATTGGCGTTAGCCATGGTGTGATACTCCATTAAAGTATTTCATTGTGGTTAGGCTTCGCTGGTAGCTTTTCGACGGGTACCGGCGTTGCCGCTTTTGCTCATGATCCGCATGAGTAACGGTGTTGCTCTTTTAAACAGCTACCATTTCATTGATGTTAATCACGTTGTCTGCTTTTATATGAACTATGTCACAGTATTTAGCCCACTCATTCATCAATCCAATTCGCTTATCAAATAAGCTACCACGCTGATAAGCAGCTTCGGCTTTATCTTTCAGTCTGTGGGCGAGGGCGTGTTCACAGACTTCACGTGGAAAGTTTGTTTTTTCGCCAGCCCAATCTCTAAATGTTGATCTAAAGCCGTGTACGGTTATGTCTTTGCGTCCCATTCTCTTCAATACGGCAGTTAGTGTCATGTCAGACAGCATGCCTTTCGTGCCTGAGAAAACATAAGGATTGTCAGACATTACGGGCATAGCCTTTAAAATATCAACAGCTCTTTTTGATAATGGGATGTAGTGTTCCTTACCCGCCTTCATTCGCTCGGCTGGAATAATCCAGAGTTTTTTATCTAAATTAAATTCAGACCAAGTTGCGCCTCTAACTTCACCTGATCGAGCTGCTGTTAAAATGGTAAATTCAAGCGCTTTGGCACCAAAGCCCTCAAGTAATCTAAGTTTTGCCATGAATGAGCCAATGTCATCGTAATGAAGAGCAGGGTGGTGTTCTATGGTTTTAACTTTTGATGAGGGGGCAAGCTTAAATTCTAGATTGTCTTTCCACCTGGCAGGGTTGTCGCCGGATCTATACTTACTTGCTATAGCCCATCCTAAAACCTTTTCTAACCTGCCTCTTAGTCGTGATGCTGTTTCATTTTTGCTTATCCATATTGGGTTGAGAATTTTAAGGATATGGGCTTCATCAACATCTTTAATCTGTACATTGCCAATAACAGGATTAGCATAGGTTTCAATAGTATTTTCCCATTGAGACGCATGTTTTGCATTCTTCCAGCCATGTGACTGAATGGCAATATACTGATTAGCGGCCTCTTTAAATGTGATTGCCTTGGCTAGTTCTGCTCTTAGCTTATTTTTCTTTAATTGTTTCTCAGCAACCGGATCAATGCCTTGAGAAATTTCATCTTTTATTTTTCTTGCTTTGTCTCGTGCGTCAGATAAGCCCACATCTGGGTAGCCGCCCAACCCGATCTCTTTCCTCTTGCCACCAACTACAGTACGAAATATCCAAGATTTTGCGTTTGTTGAGCTGACCTGCAGATACAAACCAGCAACGCCTCCTACTGAGAAGAAGCCTTGGTTTTTTAATCTCGATACGGCTAAAGCTGAAAGTTCTTTTGCACGTCTTGGCATAAGCCCACCTTAGTACCCACCATAAAATAATTCATTTTATAGTATCTAAAATACACTTATTGCACAATCTATTTTTTAACTTGTTGATTTTTTAAGTAATAAATTTAATTTATTGCATCTTGATGCACTACGTTTATACAGACGCCTCTTCCGCCAATATATCAATAGATAGCACATCAGTAGAAAATACATTCATAGAAAATCTTTGTTAAGCCGCTTGCAAGCGGCTTTTTTATTTTCCGCGCTGGTTTTTTTCTGCTGCAATATCAATACCAGGCTACTTTGCGCCGCATCTGATTCCACAGTTTCTGTGGATAAGCTTGTTGAACCGATGGGGATAGACAGGTTAAGTGATTGGTGTGGCAATGAAAAACTGCATGCATGAAGTTTTAATCAGACAGGCGCAACAATCGATGTGTCACGTTTAATTCCGGCTTTGGGATATTCAGTTATGCCCACTATAAGTGAACCATAAAAAGGCATATGATATTGGTGCAGTACATTTAATCCACCAGGAGAATGTTATGAAAAAACTAATACTCACAATACTTATGACCACATTCTGTCTTTCAGCAAATGCAGGACCCCAGCAGGAAAAAATGAAAGCCTGTAACGCGGATGCCGCTAAGAAGGAGCTGGCCGGTGATGCGCGCAAAGCGTTCATGAAAGACTGTCTGTCTGCCAAGAATGATTCAGGGATGCACTCGCAGCAGGATAAGATGAAGATGTGCAATGCAGACGCAGGTAAAAAAGAGCTGAAAGGCGATGAGCGCAAGGCTTTCATGAAAGATTGTCTATCCAGCAAGCACGACACGGCAATGGCTGCTACGCCAATGACTGCACAGCAGGGCAAGATGAAGACCTGTAATGCTGACCCGAAAGCAAAGACATTGAAAGGCGATGAACGTAAAGCCTTTATGAAATCCTGTTTATCAGGAAACTGATGCAAAATCGCCCCAATTCAAACGCACGGGAAACTGGGTTGGGGCGTAATTAATGAGTATGGGAAACAGCATGCCCGTTATGGGATCAGACATTTTCTGACCATGCTTTCACTGATTCAGTACCGGGAGAATCCCGAAATAATTGATAAGCTACGCACTGGTGAGCGCGCGTAGGACGGATTGCAATATACCCGGAAACTTCTGTTCGATTTCTTCCACCCTGAGCGAGTTCATGTGCTCGGTGCCTTCAATGAGCGTCTCAACCAGGCCTGCTGCCCTAAGGATTTTAAAATGATGGGACATGCTTGATTTCGGGCGATTCAAATCCAGCTCCCCGCAGGTCATCTTACGTCCTGCCTTTGCAAGACGTCCTATAATTTCGAGACGTGTAGGGTCGGATAGGGCATACATGATGTCCGTCAGTTCTACTTGATCCATATTGGGATGTTTTATTTGCCGCATACATGAAATCTATCATAATGCTTGATATTATTCTATAGTTCGATTATATTCGAACTATAGAATATAAACCGTCATTTGAAAGGACTATCATGGCTGACTTGTTTTCAAGCTACAAATTGAAGGATATTACCCTCAGGAATCGCATAGCAATACCGCCAATGTGCCAGTACATGGCGGAGGATGGCTTTGTCAATGATTGGCACAAAGCCCATTATGCCAGCCTGGCACGTGGCGGCAGCGGCCTTGTGATTGTGGAAGCTACGGCTGTTTCGCCAGAAGGGCGTATTACGCCGGGATGTCTTGGCATATGGAATGATGCGCAGGCAGAAAAGCTCAGGGAAATCGCTGCATTAATCATAGCTGCCGGCGCTGTCCCCGGTATCCAGATTGCACATGCCGGTCGCAAAGCCAGTGCAAATAAACCATGGGAGGGTGATGACCATATCCCGGAAACCGACGCAAGGGCATGGCAAACGATCGCACCTTCTGCAATTGCCTTTGGCGGAGATTTACCCCGCATCCCTCACGCAATGTCCATAGAGGATATTGCACGTGTTAAGAATGATTTTGCCGCGGCTGCCAAACGTGCGCACGATGCCGGATTTGAATGGCTGGAAATACACTTTGCCCATGGCTACCTGGGACAAAGTTTCACTTCTGCGCACGCCAACCAGCGCACTGATACCTATGGCGGCACCTTCGAAAACCGTTCACGATTCACGGTTGAAACGCTGGATGCCATCCGCGATGTGTGGCCAGATAAGCTGCCGCTCACGGCACGTTACGGCGTGATTGAATATGACGGCAGGGATGAAGAAACATTCAGTGAGTCAATCGAACTGATCAAAACATGGCGTCAGCGCGGTCTCGATATGCTGAGCGTAAGTGTAGGCTTTACGATTCCTGAGACCAATATTCCCTGGGGCCCGGCATTCCTGGGGCCAATCGCAAAGAGCGTAAGAAATGAAACAGGCCTGCCGGTTTCTTCTGCCTGGGGTTTTGGTGCGCCGTCACTGGCGGATCAGGCTATACGTCAGGAGCAACTTGACCTTGCGATGATCGGGCGCGCTCACCTGGAGAATCCTAACTGGTCATATTTCGCCGCCAAAGAGCTTGGTGTGGATAAGCCCGCATGGGTTTTACCTGCGCCATATGCGCACTGGCTTTCAAGGTACAGAAGTCCTACCCTGTCGTGATTCTGGCCTGGCCATTCCTGATATGTCCCGCTGGGAGTCCGCTGTTAAAAATACACGGGGCATCATTGAATGCCGGCCAGGGCTCATGATTCACGATATATGGTAAAAGTATTCCTGCCGCTTGCTTTGGATTGATACAGGGCGATGTCTGCTTCTTTATTCAGCTGGTTCAGGGTGGTGGCAGTCCCGGGCCGGTAGACGGAAGCGCCCATGCTGAGATGTACGGAGATTTCTTCCCCCAGGATCACCAAAGGCAGGGTAAAGGCTTGTTTCAGCTTGTCGGCGATTGCGACTAAATTTTCTTCCGAATGCAGGTCCCTTAATACGACTATAAATTCATCCCCGCCGATACGGCTTACCGTATCGCCAGCCCTGAGCGAGGTTTTGATCGCCAGCGCGACGATTTTCAGCACTTCATCCCCAAAGTCGTGGCCATACGTGTCATTGATCTTCTTGAAGTAATCAATATCAACCGCCATGATCGCCATCAGTTTCTGGGAGCGCATGGCACCGGCAAATGCCACTTGTATCCGGTCGTTCAGCAGTCTTCTGTTGGGCAAGCCGGTCAGGCTATCCAGCATGGCATCATCCGAGAGACGGTAACGCTCTTTTATCAGGTAATAGACTAGGAAACCCGTTATCAGGCTGATAAAAATGCTGCCTGCCTGATAAAAAACCATCTGGTTCGCAAAGCTGGATGCATGGTTCTTGATCGCCCATTCCCATTTCCCGTTGGGCACCAGGCTCGTTTGCTTGAAGGTATCTTTATCCATGAACAGGTTAGGATCGCCGTAAAAAACCTTTTTGTTATCGACAGTCCTGATCGCGAATTCATGCATATCGCCCGACAGGTTCTTGAATGCGGCTTTCAGGAAGGTATCCGTGTTGATCACCGTGGACATGATGCCCCAGTATTGATCGCCAATGAATATCGGGTAGCGATAGATGATCCCGCTGCCGCCTTGTATCAGTTGTACTGGCCCATCCAGCACGCCTTGGCGCGTGTCAATCGCTTGCTTGACCTTCGGCCATTGCTGCGGAATCTGGCGGAAATCCTTACCGATGATCTGCTGGTTGCTGGATTCCGGATATACATAAGTCAGCTTATAACCTACCGCTACGCCCAGGTTGCGTACATGCTTGGTCTGCAGCCACAGGTCTTTAAGAACCGCCTTGATTTTTTTTGGTTCCAGCTGGTCATGATAGACATTGATATAGCTTGCCATTCCATTGGAAATGAACAGCAGGGAGTTGAGCTCTCTGTCCACTTCCGTCCACAGCAGGTTGCCATAAACCGCAGAGCGCAGCTGTTCATCAGCCTGGTATCTGTGGTTCTGCAACTGGATCAGATACTGGCATAGCACCAGAACAAGCAGGCTCGCTACCGCAGCAATTACCTGGCACCTGATGCATACTTTTGGGCTGTCATTCATTAACATTTTTTTATGATGGGCATTGTTAAGTCTTTCATCTATTGGCAGTCTAAATGAGCTGCTGGATAAAATAAAGCACGTTCAAATGATGGCAGCCGGTACTTTTGTCTGGTGCATAAACGCCGCCAGGTTTATTGCATTGGCTGGATAGTGCGTTTTTGGCTGCGGCAAAGTATTGCAAAGTGGCTAAGGCTTTTTTCAGCACAGACAGGGCTTTACAAGGCAGGAACTAATAGTATACTGAATTAGTCAACTTAATAGGAAGGCTCAACCGGTCACCGGAAAAACGAGACCGGTAGCGTAGCCACCTGATAAGGTTGAGGAGGCAGTATGAGTACTGCAACCAGACAATTGGATGAACTGATAGGCCGTGAATACAGCCATGGCTTCTATACGCCGATCAAAACGGACAAAGTGCCGCGCGGACTGAGCGCAGATACCATACGCATGATTTCAGCCAGGAAGAATGAACCTGAGTTCATGCTGGAATGGCGCCTGAATGCTTATCAGCACTGGCTGACCATGAGCGAACCGCATTGGGCAAACGTACGCTACGCGCCGATTGATTATCAGGACATCTACTATTACTCCGCGCCAAAAACCGATAAACCGGGGCCACGCAGTCTGTCGGAAATTGATCCGGAACTGCTGCGCACTTACGAGAAACTGGGCATACCGCTCAAAGAGCAGGCAATTTTGGCCGGTGTGGCCGTTGATGCGGTATTTGATAGCGTATCGGTTGCGACCACTTTCAAGGATAAGCTGGCGGAACTCGGCATTATTTTCTGCCCGTTTTCCGAAGCGGTGCAGCGGCACCCTGAGCTGGTTCAGCAGTATCTCGGCACAGTCGTGCCTTATACCGATAATTTCTACGCGTGCCTGAATGCCGCCGTGTTCAGTGACGGCTCGTTCTGCTATATCCCGCCGGGCGTGCGCTGCCCGATGGAGCTTTCTACCTATTTCCGCATCAATGCCAGGAACACCGGGCAGTTCGAACGTACATTGATCATTGCGGATGAAGATGCCTATGTGAGCTATCTTGAGGGATGCACGGCACCGATGCGCGACGAAAACCAGCTGCATGCGGCCGTGGTGGAGCTGGTCGCAATGAAAGGCGCGCGTATCAAGTATGCCACAGTGCAGAACTGGTATCCGGGTGATAAGGAAGGCAAAGGCGGTATCTATAATTTTGTGACCAAGCGCGGTGATTGCCGCGGCGAGCGTTCGCATATTTCATGGACACAGGTGGAGACCGGCTCCGCCATTACCTGGAAATACCCGAGTGTGATCTTGCGCGGCGATCATTCAATTGGCGAGTTTTATTCCGTTGCGCTTACCAACCATTTTCAGCAGGCCGATACCGGCACCAAGATGATTCATATCGGACGCAATACCAAGAGCACCGTGCTATCCAAGGGTATTTCCGCCGGACATGGGCAGAACTCATACCGGGGTTTGATCAAGGTGCTGCCCAGTGCCGAAAATGCGCGTAACTACACACAGTGCGATTCATTGCTGCTGGGCGGTCAATGCGGCGCGCATACCTTTCCGTATATCGAGGTCAAGAACCCAAGTGCCAAAGTCGAGCATGAAGCGTCAACCTCGCGCATCGGCGAAGACCAGTTGTTTTACTGCACCCAGCGCGGCATTGCAGCGGAGGATGCGGTCTCCATGATTGTGAGCGGGTTCTGCAAAGCGGTGTTCCAGGAACTGCCGATGGAGTTCGCAGTCGAGGCGCAGAAATTACTGGGTGTAAGCCTTGAAGGCGGTACCGGCTAGAGAAGGGAGTCATCATGCTTGCCGTAAAAAACCTGCACGTGGAGATTGATGGTAAGGAAATATTAAGCGGACTGGATATTGATATCAAAGCAGGCCAGGTGCACGCAATCATGGGGCCGAACGGCTCAGGCAAAAGCACGCTGGCACAGACGCTGGCCGGCCGGGATGGCTATGCCGTCACTGCAGGCAGTGTACGCTACCTGCAGCATGACCTGCTGGCAATGACGCCGGAGCAGCGCTCACGTGAAGGCCTGTTTCTGGCATTTCAGTATCCGGTGGAGATTCCGGGGGTCAGCATTGCGCTGTTTCTCAGGACTGCGCTGAACGCGATACGTAAACAGCAGGGGCTGCCGGCGCTGGATGCCATGGATTTTCTGGGCTTGGTGCGCGCCAGGATGCAGCAGCTTGATATGGATGAGTCGTTCTTGTCCCGTGCGGTGAACGATGGGTTCTCCGGCGGCGAGAAAAAACGCAACGAGATCCTGCAGATGCTGATTCTTGAGCCGCGCCTGATTATTCTTGATGAGCCGGATTCCGGCCTTGATATCGATGCGCTGCGGTTTGTGGCAGACAGTATCAATAAAATGCGCAGCCCGCAGCGTGCAATCGTGCTGGTAACGCATTACCAGCGCTTGCTGAACTACATTGTGCCGGATGTCGTGCATGTACTGTCGCAGGGGCGTATCGTGAAATCCGGCAGCGCGGCGCTGGCGCGCGAACTGGAAAAACATGGCTACGGATTGATAGAGACTGAAGCCGCAGCAGGGCAGGTAGCCTAGGGGGCCGCAATGAGTGCGCAGCTTGAATCATGGCGTAATATGGATCTGGAGCATGTGCCGCACAGGCTGTCCGGCTATGATGCGCCGTGGGTACTGGCTGCGCGGCAGTCTGCATTCCAGCGTTTTTCCCTGCATGGGTTTCCGGCGCGGCGTGAAGAGGAGTGGAAATATACCGATGTGACTTCAATCGGCAGGCGCACCTCGCTGGCACCCGATACCATTCCGCCGGAACCCTCGTCTGACGCTAAATTGCTGGCGTGGACGCTGGCTGTTGAAGGCATGCACCTGATGGTGTTTGTTAACGGCCATTATGACGCCATCCTGTCTGCCGCCGGCAACCTGCCGCCCGGCGTGCGGCTGGAAAGCCTGGCAAAACTGCTGGATAACGGAAGCCGCCTGCCCGAAAGGTTTTTTGAACAGCGCCATGAACATACGGTTTTCTCCAGCCTGAACAATGCCTTTACTACCGGCGGGGCAGTGCTGATCATACCGGCCAATGTCGTATTGAAAGCACCGGTTTACCTGCTATTTATTGCCAGCGGGCACGGTGCGGCCATTTACCCGCGCAATATTATCATTGCCGGTGAAAACAGCCAGGCCACGATTATCGAGCATTACACGGGTACGCTGGATGTGCATAACTTTACCGATACCATCACCCAGCTAGACCTTGCCGCCGGCGCGAACATCGAACACTGCAAGCTGTTGGAAGAAGGCCCGGCGGCGGCGCATATTGGCGGTATCCATGCGGAGCAGGCCGCTGCAAGCCACTTTACCTCACATTCCTTTGCGCTGGGCTGCCACCTGGGGCGTAACGACATTACCGTCAAGCTGCAGGGACGCGGTGGCTGTAGCACGCTCAATGGTTTGTATGTGCTGAATGAGCGCCAGCATATGGATCACCATACGCGTATAGACCACCTGTCGGCAGCCTGCGTCAGCCGTGAATATTATCGCGGCGTGCTGGATGGTGCCGCGCATGGCGTGTTTAACGGCAAGGTCGTGGTGCACGCATCGGCATACGGCACGGATGCCCATCAGGAAAACCATAACCTGCTGCTGTCGAGAAATGCGGAAATCGATACCAAACCGCAATTGGAAATATTTGCCGACGATGTTAAATGCACACACGGCGCAACGGTAGGGCAGCTGGATGAGGACCAGCTGTTTTACCTGCGTTCACGCGGAGTCGATGCTGATCTGGCGCGCTCGCTGGTGATTTACGGTTTTGCCGATGACATCATCGGCCGCATTAAGGTGGCATCCCTGCGGCCGCATATCGAGAGCAGGCTGCTGGATCGGCTGCCGCAGGGTGAACTCGTGAAGGAGCTGTTATGAGCAGGTCTGAACATGAGCCTGTCCGCAACCATATGCCGCCAGCGGAACTGATAGGGGATGATTTCCTGGTTTTGCTCTGGCGCAATGATTTTCCTATCCTGCAGGTCACCGTGCACGGCGTGCCATTGGCTTATCTGGACAACGCAGCAACAACACAGAAACCCTTAAGTGTCATTGATGCTGAAAATCACTATTACCGCAATAATAACGCTAATGTGCATCGGGGCATCCATGCGCTGAGCCAGCGCGCGACTGATGCATTTGAGGCCGCGCGCGTGAAAGTGCAGCACCTGATCAATGCCGCAAGCGCGAATGAAATCATTTTTGTGCGCGGCACTACTGAAGCGATCAATCTGGTGGCGCAGAGTTATGGCCGCAGCTTTTTTAAAGCCGGTGATGAAATTATCGTGAGCGGAATGGAGCATCATTCCAATATCGTTCCCTGGCAGATATTGTGCGAACAGACGGGTGCAGTTTTGCGCATCATTCCGGTGAATCATAGCGGCGAGCTTGAGTTCGAGGCCTACAACCGCTTGTTTAACCAGCACACCAGGCTGGTCGCGGTAACGCATGTTTCCAATGCCCTGGGTACAGTCAATCCGGTCAGGGCAATGATAGACCTGGCCCATATTCGCGGAGTTCCGGTCCTGCTGGATGGCGCGCAGGCCATCGCCCACATGCCGGTTGATGTACAGGGGCTGGATTGTGATTTCTATGCATTCTCCGGCCATAAACTATACGGCCCGACCGGCATCGGCGTGCTGTACGCCAAGTCAGCTTTGCTGGACATCATGCCACCCTATCAGGGCGGGGGCGACATGATTCGTTCGGTCAGTTTCGATGGCACTGTTTATAACAGCATTCCGTATAAATTTGAGGCTGGCACACCCAATATCGCCGGTGCTATCGGCCTGGGGGCGGCAGTGGATTATCTGTCGAATATCGGTTTTGATAAGGTGATCCGGCATGAGCAGGCGTTGCTGAGCTATGCGACGCAGTCGGTCATGCGTGTGCCCGGTGTGCGTATCATTGGTAACGCCCTGGAAAAAACCGGAATCCTGTCATTTGTGCTGGAAGGCGTGCATCCGCATGATATTGGCTCCATACTGGATCTGCAGGGCGTAGCGATTCGCGCAGGCCATCATTGTGCCATGCCGCTGATGAAGCATTTTGGATTGTCAGCCACAGCCCGCGCTTCGTTCGGCCTTTACAACACGAAGGATGAAGTGGACAAACTGGTGGCGGCGATCTTTCATGTCAAGGAGGTGTTCGGCGTATGAACGACCTGCGGGAGCTGTATCAGGAAACGATTCTTGACCATTACCGCCAGCCGCGTAATTTCAGCAGGCCTGCCCATGCCAACTGCATGGCGTCCGGCCATAACCCGCTGTGCGGAGACCAGCTCAAGCTGTACCTTCAGCTCGAGGATGGCATTATCCGCAACGCTGGGTTTGAAGGTTCCGGCTGCGCGATATCGACGGCTTCCGCCTCGCTGCTGACAGAAACCATCAAGGGGAAATCCAAAGCGCAGGCGCTGGATTTAATGAGCCGGTTCCAGGATATGGTCACCGGCCATGCGCCGTCTGCCGACATGGGCAAGCTTGCAGCGCTGGCAGGAGTATGCGAGTTTCCGCAGCGCGTCAAATGCGCCACACTGGCCTGGCACACGATGAAGGCCGCTTTGGAGGATGAGCATGAAGCGGTCACTACAGAATAGGTGAGTAGATGTTTGACTGGAAAAAATTCAGCGAGCAGCAGCAGGAACAGCTGCCCCCGGATAAAGGCGAGCTGGAAGCGCGTGTCGTTGAAATGCTGCGCACGATTTACGATCCTGAGCTTCCGGTCAATATCTATGACCTTGGCCTGGTTTACGCGCTGGAAGTGCAGCCCGCAGGCAAGGTGAATATCCGCATGACGCTCACGGCGCCCAATTGCCCGGTCGCGCAGACTTTTCCGCAGAGCGTGCAGGAGGCGCTGGCATGTGTGCCCGGCGTCAGTGAGGTTCAGGTGGAGCTGGTCTGGGATCCCCCCTGGAGCCGCGAGCGCATGACCGAGGCGGCAAAGCTGGAGCTTGGGATGCTATAACGTGTGCAGGATATGACAGGAGGTAATATATGAGCGAATGGATCGATGTTGCCGCAGTTGAAGATTTCCCGTCCGGCAGTTTCCGCCTGGTGACAGCCAATGAGATGTCTATTCTTGTATTTAACCTGAGCGGCCGTTATTACGCGGTTGATAATATATGCACGCATGAATATGCGCAGCTGTGCGAAGGCAAGCTGGAAGGTGAACATATCATCTGCCCGCTGCATGGCGCCCATTTCTCGGTCATTACCGGTGAGGCGCTGACTGCGCCGGCTTATGAGAATCTACGCACTTTCCCGGTCAGGGTGACTGATGGCTGGCTGGAGGTTGATGCCGAAGCCGAATCGGATATTGCATAGCGCTGGCATGATGCAGGCATGAAGGCACCGCGGGGTAGTGACCCCCATTGTGGATATGGCCTACACTTGCAAGCGGCGCGGCGCCTGGCTAAGCGCTAGGGGAATATGACATGCTCGGTAGGCCAGATGCCGCTGAATGCCGCTTCAGGATGCTGGTCTGCGACCAGTTTGCGGATTTCCTGCACGCGGTGGAATGGCGCGAGCACAATCATCAGCACCTGCCCTCCGGCGATCCGTTTTTCGAATTGTTTCAGCTGGCTGTTCGGGATGCTGGTGGCGGCCAGTGCCGTCCACATGCCGCCGGCCACAAAGCCGACTGCCGTGCAGATCAGTATGGTGGCAACAAAAGGGATAGGCTTGGTATACCACCAGGTTGGCACCATGATGGCTACAAAACCCAGCGCAAGCCCAACCAGTGCTCCCAAGCCCATGCCGGTCTCCCATCCTTCAATCAGGTCGGTACGTTCGGAAACGGAAGCTTCCGGCAAATTCTGCATCGGTGTGCCCGGCTTTGCCAGAAAATGAATATGGCTGGCGTCTATGCGAGCCAACAGCAAGTCATTCAGCATTGCGTGCGCGCTTTTTACGTCAGGTAACATGAAATATAGTCTGCGGTTCATTTGAGTCTCCTTGTAACAGGGTCAAAAAATATAAAAGGTCAGCCTACCCACTTCCGTATGGCGGGGCATCATGTCGTAAAGCAGGTCTATCCTGAACTGTCTTATCCGGCCCGGCCGGTTTCCAGCGGCCATCGGTTCAGGGTCAGTGTCCTTTGCTTAACTGGCTGCCGGGCAGTTTCTTCATCGAAAAATACCAGTCGGAAACCTGGTATTCCGCATTGTCCGCACGCAGTTCAGCATCTTCCAGTGTCATCGGCGCCGGGATGATCACATCCTGGCCGCTGGTCCAGTTGGCAGGGCATGCCACTTTATTGGCGTCGGCTGTCTGCAGGGCGTCGATTACGCGCATGATCTCAGCGAAATTACGGCCTACGTTCATCGGGTAGTAAATCATGGCGCGCAGTACGCGTTTGGGGTCGATGAAAAATACACAGCGTACAGTGGATGTGTTACTGCTTAACTCATGGATCATGCCGTAAAGACGTGATACTTTCTGGTCAAGGTCGGCAATGATGGGGAATCTGATGTTAACCCCGAATTTATCCTGGATGTTGCGCATCCAGGCAATATGGCTGTAGATACTGTCTACCGAGCAGCCCAGCAGGGCTACGCCTTTGTGCTTGAACTCATCCTGCTGTGTGGCAAACGCCATCAGTTCTGTTGTGCAGACTGGCGTAAAATCGGCCGGGTGCGAGAACAGGATAACCCATTTGCCCTGTTCCCATTCCGATAGACGTATCATGCCATGCGTCGTCTGCGCGTCAAAATCGGGAACAGGCGCATTTAACTCTAACCTGACCGGTGCGGTATCTACTGAAGTTGCAGTCATGGCACACCTCCTTGTCCGTATACCGAAGCAATGCACTTAAGGCAATGTGCCGAGGTTTACGTACCAGTTCCGGACATTGTTCAAGCATTACTTACTCACATAAGATTAGGCCGCATCATGCAGTAAAAGTTCTGGTGGATTCCAGTTGTTTGCTGTGCTTTCATTTATGCATGGTTTACGCATGGCCTGATGGTTTCCATGATGGATACGATAGGTCAATTTCCATATCGGCATGGTGTCGATAATTAAATGACAGGATTGCCTTTCAAATCTGCTTATTGTTGTTACAATAATCAAATGAGTGACGTCCATCATAAAAGTACCGGCAAGCATGGGGGTGTCCGGCAAGGTGCCGGTCGCAAACCCGGCACCGGTAAGTTCGGCGAACCGACTTCGGTGTTGCGTGTGCCTTCCAGCCAAACCGCGAATATTAAAAACTTCTTAACAGCCTACCAGCAAAAACGTATGAAAACAGATTTAGACAGTGTCGGTGAGTTTGAGTATCCCAGCATGGAGATGGTGCCGGTACCTTTGCCTTTATATTCTTCCAAAGTCTCAGCTGGCCTGCCTAGCCCGGCTGACGAGCATGTGGAAAAACGCCTGGATCCAAGCGAGTTCCTGATTGACCGTAAAGATTCGACCTTTTTTGTCACGATCCAGGGCTACTCCATGGTCGATGCAGGGCTGCTGCCGGGAGACAAGGCGGTTGTTGACCGCTCCAAGCTTGCATCCGTGGGGGATATTGTATTGGCCGTGTTAAACGGTGAATTTACGATTAAGACCCTGAGCCGCCACAAATCAGGCGCTCCCAGGCTGCTGCCTGCCAACTCAAGCGGTGAGTATGTCCCCATAGAAATTACCGAAGACATGCAGTTTGAGATATGGGGCGTCGTTATCGGGTCGTTCCGTCGCTTTAAATAATCCTTTTATGCCTGTTGGCGGTTGCTGCCAGGCGTTTGCGGGGTCGCGCCATCCTTGATTAAATAATCACCATTGCTGATTATCCATCACCAAACAGTCACTTATGCGGCTTACCCTAAGATGATTAACAGCGTTATCCACAGATAATGTGGGTTGCAGGAGGCGTTAATTATTCTGCCCCGCCTGATCTTGCCGTTTAAACCGCTTTGTTTGAAGTTCTCTGACCCATAACCGCTGCCAAGTCATTTCAAATGAACCTGGCATGCTTATTGGAATGCGTAATGATGACCCATGGTCTAGCGTTTAAGCAGTCGGTAGATTGCCATGCCGATCAGCATGGCAATGACAAACAGCAGCACTTCAAAACCTCCGGTAGCAATGGATGCTATGGCAGGGCCCGGACACAAGCCGACCAGCCCCCAGCCAATACCAAACAGCACGGCCCCTATTATCAGCGGCAAGTCGATTTGCCTGGCGGTTGGCAACTGCATCTGCTCTTTAATCAGGCTCAGGGATAAACCGCTGGCTTTTCTGAACGCAAAAAAGCTGACGCCAATCGCGCCAATCATCACGAACATCAATGAAGGATCCCAATCACCGAAGATATCGAGAAAGCCAATCACCTTGGCCGGATTGGTCATGCCTGAAAGAATCAGGCCGATGCCGAATAGCAAGCCCGCGAATAATGCGGATAGATTTTTCTTGAACATATTGCGTTAGCCCATGTGATGCGTGATGTAAACGGTGGCAATACCGGCTGCCATGAATACTGCGGTGGCAATGATGGAGCGTCTGGACATTCTGGCAATGCCGCAAACGCCGTGACCGCTGGTGCAGCCGGAGCCATAGCGGCTGCCTATGCCAACCAGCAAGCCTGCAATGATAATCTGCAGATCGGGTACAGCAAGCTTCGCTGCAAACGGCTGACTGAACAGCATGTATGCAAACGGTGACAGCACCAGCCCGGCAAGAAAGGCCATGCGCCAAGGCACATCAGATTTGTGTGCATCGGCTATGCCACCAAGAATGCCGCTGACGCCGGCAATTCTGCCGTTAAGCAGAATCATCATCGAAGCGGAGAGTCCGATGAGAATACCGCCGATGAGTGATGCAATAGGGGTGAAGTCTTCCATATATGCTCCTGGTTCAAATCAACGCCATATTTAGCCGTGCTGCACATCGGGCACGCCGCATTTGCGGTTGGCAGGCACAGCAATGTCGATCATTTTAGGTTTGGGCAGATTAAGGTTTGCCATCAGTTCAATGAATTCATCTCTGGTTTTATTGGCCAGCCGCGGGTTAATGCCTTTTTCCTGCGCGATTGAGCTGACGCGCCTGCCGTTATAATCGTGCCCCGGGTAAACCAGCGTTTCACCAGGCAGTGTGAACAGGCGTTTAGTAATGGCATCGTAGAGTTTACCTGCGTCCCCACTCTGGAAATCAGTACGCCCGCAGCCGTTAATCAGCAGGCTGTCGCCGGTAAACAGGCGGTCGCGCCACAGGAAGCTGACACTGCCTGCTGTATGCCCCGGGGTGGCAATCACCCGGATGCTCTCTTCGCCAAATGTAATCACATCCCCGTCGTTGAGCTGAATATCCGCCGTGTCAGCACCGCAGGCTGTGCTGACGGCTGTTTTTGCCTGCGTGATGTTCTTCAGCTTGCCTCCACCGGTAATGTGGTCGGCATGCACATGGGTTTCCAGTGAATACAGCAGTGCTAACCCATGCTGGTTAATGATCCCCAGATAGTCATCAATATTTTCGGTAACCGGGTCTATCAATACTGCCTGCCTGCTGTTTGCATCTGCAAGCAAATAAGTGAGCGTGGATGATGCTTCATCATAAAATTGTCTGAACATGATTATTTCCTTTGCAAAAATATGCTTGCGCTATTATACACATCAATATACAATTTTATATATTATATTTACTTTAATCAATACTGACGATGCAAAACAAAAATATTGATTTTGATGCGCTGAGAACTTCTGCCGATAAAGCCTGCACCTTAATGAAAATTATGGCAAACAGTGACCGCCTGATGCTGCTGTGCCAGCTGTCACAACAGGAAATGTCAGTGGGCGAACTGGAACAGGCGCTGGATATTCGCCAGCCTACGCTTTCGCAGCAGCTTACTGTGCTGAGAACAGCCGGTCTGGTGAATACCAGGCGTGAAGGCAAGAATATTTATTACTCCATTTGCAGCCAGTCTGCATTGGCTATCATGAATGTACTTTATCAGGAAATTTGCCTGAAGAAAGAATAAGGAGCAGATGATGCAGATTCATAAACTTAATGAGAACTTCAGCTTTACTGCACAGATTACAGCAGCTGATATTGCTGAACTGGCCAAACTTGGCTTTAAAACCATTATCAATAACCGCCCTGATGGCGAGAGTGAAGACCAGCCATCCAGCGCTGATCTGGCAGCCGCGGCGCAGGCACATGAGCTAAACTACGTGCATATCCCGGTGATTCCCAACCATATTCAGCCTGCGCAGATACAGGCTTTTCTACACACGTATCAGACATCGGCCAGGCCCATCATAGGCTTCTGCAAAACCGGCAATCGCGCTTCCACTTTGTGTAGGCTGGCATTGGAAGACCATGATGGCTGATCCTGCCATCATAGCGGCGCTGATCGGCCTGTTTATCGGCTTGCTGGTAGCCGTCACCGGAGCTGGCGGCGGCATATTATCCGTACCGCTGCTGATGTTTTTTCTGTCGCTGAGCATGCAGCAGGCCGCCCCCATCGCGCTGATGGCAGTTTTTGCTGCAGCTGCTTATGCCAGCGTCATCGGCCTCAGGCAGGGGATTGTGCGCTACAAGGCAGCTACGCTGATGGCGATTAGCGGGGTGATACTGGCACCGCTGGGAGTGATGGCTGCACATCAATTGCCATCACTGTTGCTGCAATTATTGTTTGTTGCGGTACTGGTATATGTAGCAGGCATGGTATTGATTAGAGAAAAAGATCACGTGCATATGAAAGAAGATATCTGCAGCACGGTCGCCCCCTGTGAAATCAACCCGGTAACTTCAAAATTTTTTTGGACAACCAACTGTATCAAGCGACTGACTATCACCGGTGGCGTTGCTGGGTTTCTATCAGGTTTGCTGGGCGTAGGCGGTGGCTTTATCGTAGTGCCCAGTATGCGCAAAATCAGCAACCTTGAACATCGCATGATTGTAGCGACTTCACTTGCGGTGATTACACTGGTGTCCCTTGCCGGCATCGTGTCTTATGCCGGGCATGCAGATATCAACTGGAATATCGCCCTGCCGTTTGTAGGGGCAAGTCTGGCGGGCAGTCTTGCCGGGCGACATTTTTCCGGAAAGCTGTCGCCGCGTGCCAGTCACGTAATCTTCGGCATGATGGCCATTACCATTGCAGCGAGCATGCTGCTTAGAATCATTCTTTAAGATAAGTCGTGGACAATAAGGAGCTATAACGGGCAGACCACGGTTAATGATGGGGTTTCGGCATGTGAGTTAAAAAAACACGGACTGTTCCAGATTGCTGTCCGCTGCCAGGCATTCGCGAAGACGCCTCCATCCTTGATTAAATAATCACCATTGCTGATTATCTATCACCAAACAGTCACTTATGCGGCTTACCCTAAGATGATTAACAGCGTTATCCACAGATAATGTGGGTTTGAAATTTACAATGTTAATGATTGTAAATTCAAATGTAATAATTTCCCATTTAAACTTTGGCGGTATATGATGTCACATTGGTTGATTGCCGCTGACAGCCTTAGCGTAATTGTTTGCATTATCCCCATGATTAAAAGTGCTGCATTCATTTCAAAATAATTTTAATGATCCATAATGAAGAAGTTGATTAAGATTTTACAATTACAGCCATTCTATAACGTTAAGTCCGATGACACTTCAGATCTGGCCGAGCAAATCGTCAATGCCTTTCCCAAAGATAAGTATGAAGTAACATCGGCTTACTTGAGCGGTAACCCAGGGGCTACCGGGTATAAGAGCAGCGCTGCGAAATCTCATTATTTTAATTTCAAGCAAAAGGATCTTAAAGGATTAAGAATCAAGCCGCTGTATGAGATTTATAAACATTGCAAAGAAAACAATTACGATGCGGTGATTTGCAATAGGTTTAAAACTGTAAGCCCCATGCTTCAGCTTAATAAGTTATTAAAAATACCATTATGTATAGGAATATCACACATCATGGATGAGTACGCGAGGAACTACCGCAGGTTGCAGGTAAGGTTGCTTGCAGACAGCAGGTGGCATATGGTGGCGGTGTCAGGGGCAGTTAAAGAAGTGTTGATCAGTTACAGGTGTGGTTTTAATTCGCACAATACATCTGCGATCACCAATGCGATCGATACGCAGAAACTGATCGGGCTCATGTTAACTAAACAGGAGGCTAGAAGTAGGCTGGGCTTGCCGTTAGACCTGAAAATTATCGGGGCCATCGGCAGGTTGGTCGGGGTTAAAGGGCATGAGTATTTGATACAGGCCTTTGCCGCTATTGAAAATGATTACCCTGATGCAATTCTAGTTATCATTGGCGAAGGTGGAGAACGAAACAGATTAACCCGATTGATCAATGATCTGAATATCAGTCACAAGGTCTATTTATTGGGTTCTAAAGAAAATGCAGCGCATTATATTAAAGCTTTTGATATTTTTACGATGCCTTCTATTCAGGAAGGATTGGGCCTGGCTTTACTTGAGGGGATGTGTGGCAGCCTGCCTGTCATTGCATCTGATATTCCCGCAATGCGGCCGCTTATCAACGGTGCAGGCGGGGCGGCAGTAACGCCTAAGGATGCGCATGCATTGGCGGAAGCAATCCGCGATTATTTAGATCTTAACGAGTCAGAATTAGCGCTTAAGGGAAGTAACTGCCTTGATTATGTATTGCACAATCATACGATTACCCAATATCGCCAAGATTTTTTAAGTTTGATCGAGAGACATATTCGTGAGTGAATCTGCAAATGGAATTGTGAGGTTACTCAACGATAAAAGATACTGGAACGGTATTTTTATTATCTGGATTTGCAGTTTCTTCATATTGCCTGATGCTACATCGGTAAGACTTCTGTTTTATTGCTTTATTACGATCCCATCACTTTTCTTAATCAGCCAGATCAAAATATCCCAGCATGCAAAATTTGGTTTGCAGAAGTCATTATTGGTTTTAATGATCGCAATCCTGCTTGCCAGTTCACTGCATCATGACCTGCTAAAGCAAATCAAGTATGTCGGGATACTGATCCTGTTTTACTTTGCGGTAAGCAGGCTGGATGTCTCGAACCTTAAGGATGTCTGGAGAGTTGCCTGGTTTTTCCTGGCAATCACATTTGCTTATATACTCATTAATATGTTGCTGAAAAGCCAAACAAATGAATATGGCTTAGGCCAGCGGCTGAGTCATTTAAGCGGAAAGATCAGTAATCCGATATTTGTAACAGACTTTATGGCAATCATGCTGGCCGCAATTACGGCATTAAGCCTGAAACTTCAGAAATTCAGATCATTAATATTGGCTCATTTTCTTGTGCTTTTATTCAGCCTGCTGGTATTGCAGTCGCGTAGCATTATCCCGGTATGGATTGCGATTCTGGGGCTCACCATATTGGATATTCGATTGGTGAATGGTCAGTATAAATACATCATGGTCAGCCTGCTTTTATTATTGGCGTTTATAACGGCTTTCATCCTGATGAACACAGATATCGGAGCTGCAATATTACAAAGAGGCGATAGTTACAGGCTGGAAATATGGAGCGCTTATATCGCAGCTGCACGTGAGTGCGGGGTCGTTGTTGGCTGTGGCAACCTTGACAAATTCCAGTTCATTGCTAAAGATGGATTACGTATCTCGCACGCACACAATATTTTCATAGCCTATTTCTTTAAATATGGATTGATAGGGCTGATTCCATTATTGTCAGTGGTTGTTTGGGCCGTTTATTATGGTTTAAAAAAAATACCCTGGGCTGCCTGGATGTTGATTGCAGGCGTCGTGAGCTTATCTTTTGACGGAAACAATATATTGAAAAGAGCGAATGAAACCTGGTTAATATTTCATTTGCCGCTAGCCATAATATTGGCCGCTTATTTCGAAGGGCTTTGACCTGCGGGTTGGTTGCCGAGCTAGATACTGTCGGACAATACGCACCGCCTACGCAGTATTTATGGGCTCTACACATCTATTGCAACCTTAATTCTTTATCGCATTGGAAAGATTAAGTAACCTAATAAGTCTAAGTCGTTAAATCCTAGCATGGTTATTCGAGCCTATATTAAATCAATGACCGTCCACTTTGTCCGGCAAATTTGCCAAAGGCGTGTTAATCCGAAAGCTGACTGTTAACTATAGAAGCTAACTGACTGTGATCGGCCCGTTGCTGCCATTCACTCAAATGCCCCTAAACGACCGCTAAGCTGTGAGTTCGATCTCTGCAACGAACTAACGGTAGGCCCTATTTCCGCACGAAACCGAGCGGTCAAGCAATGCCTCGACTTAGCATTCGCGAAGCCCTATAATAAAAACTTTGTCGAAAGAACCGTCATGGCCGCAGCCATGAAGGGCTTTCATTCTTTCAGCTAAGTGTGGTGAAGATGAGTAAGCCTTTCATTTCCCTGTGTCCCGAGATCACTAGGGCAGACGCGCTCAAGCTCATGGACTGGTTAGAAGACGAGTGCGTCACCCGCTACCTGAGCGATTCGCGCCATGTCTCCCGGTTCATCGAACAGGTTATCGGACGGGTCCAATTGCCTATCCTGACCCATCTGTTCAACCAGGGCGGTCGGTTCTTCATGGCCTACGACCAGCATGACGTGCCTGTGGGGTTCGTACGCCTCGTCAAGACAGGCACGGACTGCGAAATGGTCCTGGTCATCGGCAACCGCGACTCTTGGGGGCGAAAGCTCGGGGCCAGCACCATCCGCGAAGGCATGAAGCTCGCGTTCTTCGAAATGCGGGCCGATAAGCTCATTGCCAAGATCCACGTGGAAAACATACGCTCGCTGAGGGCTTTCGAGCGCTGCGGCTTCCTGCTTGAAAGTCAGATGCCTAGCATGAAGTCCTTCACCATGACCTCTGAGCGTTATCTTCGGCTCTTGCGCGAAAGTTCTGCGGATCATGACAGCGGCATCCAGATCACCGAAATCGACAAAGCACGGCTCACGAACCTGCTCGCGCTCGAACATCCCTCGGCTGTTTTCGAACTTGAGCATGAGATCGAGCGAGCCATCATTGTCGATTCGTACCAAGTGGCGCAGGATGTCGTCACGATGAACTCCAGGGCCCTAGTGCAGTTGGACGACGAGGAAGTGGAAGTCGCCGTGGTCTACCCAGAGGAAGCGGATTGCAGTGACGGGAAACTGTCGGTTTGCTCAGATATTGGTACCGCGATACTGGGCTACAAGGAGGGCGATGCCTTCGACTGGCGCATAACGAACCGTACCCGCCATATTCGGATTGGGAAAGTGCTTTATCAGCCGGAGGCCGCAGGCGATTTTCACCTATAGGTTCGCACGCTTCGCCATAGTCGCCGATCGCTGAAGTCAAAAAAACCTAAGCTGAACGACAGCTTTGTCCCGCTTAGTTGCCGTTCATGCATAATTATCAACTGCCCCTGTTGACAAAATGGGAGCATTCATAAATTTTCAACGTGACAGTTTTGTCACGTTATGACGAGTCTAAACAAGTAAATGCGGGCCTAAAACACTATATAAATGATGATTTTTAAAGTTGAAAAAACACTATAATCTACGTAGCGCATCATTAATTAAATGCGTTCCAATCACTATTGAGTGTGGGTATCGCCTGTTAAGTGATAAGTTAATCTGTAAAGGAAAAATGTAATGAAATTGAATGCGTATGCAGCATTATTCGCAGGTTTTATATTCGCAAACCATGCAATGGCTGAAAATAGCACGCTCAAAACCGCGGTTGGCGGCGGCGTAGGCGCTGCAGCTGGTACGGCGGTTGGCCAGGCTGTCGGCGGCAGCACCGGTGCGATCGTAGGCGCTGCAGTTGGTGGAGGTGTCGGCGGTGCTGTGACCACTAAAGGCGACGCACGCACGGGCGCAATCATCGGCGGTGCTGCAGGCGGGGCGACCGGAGCGGTAGTCGGGCAGAAAGTCGGCGGCAGTACGGGCGCAATCGCGGGGGCAGGTGTTGGCGGAGCGGGTGGGGCGGCTGTCGGCAAGGCGATTGCTGAACCGGATAATAAACGTGCTTCAGTGCGAAGAGGCAGTGGTGTTTATAGTGGTGTATATTATGACGATTCATATCCTGTGAAAAAAGGACATCCGGGTAATGGTCATGCTTATGGGCATTACAAAAATAAAAATAAACATAAGCATAAACATTAATTCCTCACGTTAACTGGATAAAACAAATGAGGCGCCTTAAGGCGCCTCATTTGTTTTATTGCTGCATTTTTTATGGTTTCTTATCGGTTGGCTGTTGTTTGCTTTTTCAGGCGTTGGCTGGCCTAGGCAATTACAAGCGCCTGGTTTGTTCGAAAATAGCTTTATTCTTCTATTCTAAAGCCTACTTTAATCGTGACTTGAAAGTGGGCGACTTTACCGTCCACAATGTGGCCGCGCGTTTCTATGACTTCAAACCAGTTCAGGTGCTTCAGTGTAAGCGATGCCTTGGTGATGGCTGTCTGGATTGCGTCATCTGAGCTGATGGGGGAAGAACCTACCAGTTCGATCACTTTATAAGTATGTGCTGACATATACCCTCCAATGTGTTGATGAAAGATTCACACTGCCATAATAGCGCTAATTCAAATATAAAAACACCGCTTATTCATTCACCAAGCCAGTCTTTATGCATGAAGATGCAGAGATAAAAAAAGCCCGATTTCTCGGACTTTTTCAATTTTAAATCAGCTTACTTATTTTGTGTTTCAACCATCACCAAAGGTTCAGTTGCTGCTGTTTCGGTGGCCTGTTTCTGCCATGAGGCAGCCCTGCGGGGGGCGCGAGGTTTTTCTTCAGTAACCGGAGCAACCACTTTTGCAGCATCAGCTTTGGTTTCCACCAGCTGCAGGCCTGCTGCTGCCAAGTCTACCGGGGCTGATTCCGTTTTAGCTTTGCGTGGACGGGCAGGGCGTTTTTTATCTCCTTTTGCCGCTTTTTCAACAGCATCGGTAGCTATTTCAGCCGTTTCACCAGCAGGCTCTGCTTTAGCTTCCGTTTTTTCATCTGAGGCTGCATTGTTTGCCGGTGCTTTTTTAGCAGCGTTTTTTGCCGGCCTGGCTTTTTTGGATTCAGCTGCTGGTGCAGTTTCCTGGCTAGGCGTCTCACTGCCTGTAACAACGGCCTTTACCTCTGCAGGTGATTCTGATGCAAGGGCTTTTTCAACCGGAGCTGGCGCAGCGCTTTCAGCTTTGGCTTCTGCCTGGCTTGGTACCTCGACAGTGACGTTAGCCTGATTTGCAGTAATCTCTTCATTAGGGACAAAAGGACGATTGCTGTCGCGTGCTGCATTCTCATCACGGTCACGGCGGCCACGGCGATTGTTGCGGTTACGGCGGCCGCTGCGCTCAGAGCGCTGCTCAGCAGTTTCGTTAGCTGCGCCTTCATTGGTCACATTTGCAGCTGCTACGTTTGCCTGCTGGTTGCGTTGGGGTTCCTGGCGTTGCTGCTCATTACGCTGCTGCTGTGGTCTAGGCTGACGTTGTTCCTGTGCCTTGTTCTCAGCAGGGCGTTGTTCTTGCGCTTTTGCTTCCGGGTTGCGGTTCGGGCGGTCTTGTGCTGCATTTTTCTCGCTGCGTTCACCACGGCTACGTTCGTTGCGGTTACGGTTGCGATTGCGGCCACGGTTGTTATCTCGGCGTGATTCACCGGTTTTCTCTTCAGATTTTTCTTCTTTAGCCTTGCTTGCTGAGGTAAAGAAGTTCTTAATGCGGGCAAACAGTGAAAGCTTAGGTTCAACCTTTTCGGCAACAATCGGTGCCGGTGCTGCCGGGGTAATGCCTTTTACCGCAGCTACGGGTTTTGCCGCCTTGGCTTCTTCGGCTGCATGTGCCACATAAGTGGTTTCCGTCGGCAGTTCTACCATGTTGTAGCTGGCGCGGTTGTTATCCTGGTTAACATCATCATGTTTAATGCGCATGATGTTGTAGTTAGGTGTCTCAAGATGGATGTTAGGAATCAATACGACTTCTACACCCATGCGCTGTTCGATTTTATGAATGTCTGCACGTTTTTCATTAAGCAGGAAGGTTGCCACTTCAACCGGCAATTGCACCTGGATAATTGCGCTGTTTTCTTTCATTGCATCTTCCTGCGTGATACGCAGAATGTGCAGTGCCGTTGATTCAATACCACGGATATGGCCAGTGCCATGGCAGCGTGGGCATGGGATATGGTTGGTTTCACCAAGGCTCGGACGCAGACGCTGGCGTGATAGTTCCAGCAGGCCGAAGCGCGAGATCTTGCCGGTTTGCACACGGGCGCGATCCAAATGCAGGGCGTCACGCAGGGCGTTTTCAACTTCACGCTGGTTGCGTTGGCTTTCCATGTCGATAAAATCGATGACAACCAGGCCGCCCAGGTCGCGCAGGCGCAGTTGGCGAGCGACTTCTTCAGCGGCTTCCAGGTTGGTATTCAATGCGGTTTGTTCAATGTCGCTGCCACGGGTTGCGCGGCCTGAGTTGACGTCAACAGAAACCAGGGCTTCCGTGTGGTCGATTACGATTGCGCCGCCTGACGGCAGACGTACTTCACGTGCGAAAGCGGATTCAATCTGGTGTTCGATCTGGAAACGTGTGAACAGCGGGATTTCATCCTGATACAGTTTTACGCGCGCCACATTGCCTGGCATCACGTGGTTCATGAACTGTACAGCCTGCTCGTGGATGTCCGGCGTATCGATCAGGATTTCGCCGATGTCTGAGCTGAAGTAGTCGCGGATCGCACGGATTACCAGGCTGCCTTCCTGATAGATCAAGTATGCGCCCGGCTGCATGGCTGAAGCGCCATCGATGGCTGTCCATAATTGCGTCAGGTAGTTGAGGTCCCATTGCAGTTCTTCAACGCTGCGACCAATGCCGGCGGTGCGTGCAATGATGCTCATGCCTTTAGGCACTTCAAGTTTGGCTAATACGTCACGCAGTTCGTCGCGGTCTTCACCTTCGATACGGCGTGATACACCGCCTCCGCGCGGATTGTTTGGCATCAGCACCAGGTAGCGACCAGCCAGTGAGATAAAGGTGGTGAGCGCGGCGCCTTTGTTGCCGCGTTCGTCCTTATCGACCTGAACGATGATTTCCTGACCTTCTTTTAAGGCATCCTGAATGCGGGCGCGGCTGTCGGCACCCTCTTTATAGTAGCTGCGGGCGACTTCCTTGAATGGCAAAAAGCCGTGGCGATCTTGTCCGTAATCGACAAAAGCCGCTTCTAATGATGGTTCTATGCGGGTGATGACGCCTTTGTAGATATTGCTTTTGCGCTGTTCTTTACCGGCGTGTTCAATATCCAGGTCGATGAGTTTCTGACCATCTACGATCGCAACGCGTAATTCTTCCGACTGCGTTGCATTAAATAACATGCGTTTCATTGTTTGCTCCTGCGCTTCATTGCGCGAGCAGACTTATTGCTTAAATGTAAGCTCCGAATAAAAGGTGAAAGTGCCAAACTGCGGCGGAATCACTGTAGAAGCGCCATGTTTTTGTGGTGACATGGGCCGGTTGAATTTCAACGATTGCGAATGCAGCCATTGTGCAATTTAACGAGATATTGCGCATGAGCGCTATACATTTAGATCTGGTTGAGTCGGTCAACTGGACCGAGTCTGTGTAAATGATCTAAATTTTATTGTTTAAACAGAGTGGCTCATGTTGAAACAGGTATATTCGTTCGTTAAAGCAAACTAATTGCTATATTTATGCTTAAATGCGGCCAGGTAATCTGCCTGCTGTAGCTTAAATTCGTTAAAATTCTATCTTTAGTAAATTCCAATTTGTAAAATCGGTGAGCTGCTTATAAGCCGGCCTAACCGATATATGCCAAATTTGACGATCACTTTAAGTCGCGCTTTATCTTTGTTTGTCTGCGGCGGCTTGAGCGCTATTTTTTACTTACCGCTACTTTATAATATGGCGAGCGGCGTTAACCAAGTAATTTTTTTGCCACTAATTTTTTATAAACACACCATCTACAATAAAATGTCCTGATGCGATGTGTTTACTGATATTAAGTGTATTCTTATCGGGAATTTAACATTAACTCCATTTGTTAAACCATTAAGAATCATCGCAGTATAAGCTACATCAATCATTTAAGCAAAGCATGAACAATTTAATTACAGAAAATCAAGGCGGTAAAATTTCTAAAGTCAGTGAATCGGCTGCGGCATTCCTGACTGTTGATGAGGCTAGCGAAGGTCAGCGCGTTGATAATTTTTTGACCAAGACCTTAAAAGGCGTGCCGAAAAGCCACGTTTACCGCATTTTGCGCAGCGGCGAAGTGCGCGTGAATAAAAAACGCATAGATGCAGACTTTCGCCTGAGCCTGGGCGATGTTGTGCGGGTACCACCAGTCCGGGCAACCATCGCAGAGAAACCTGAAGGCGCAGTACCTGCTGCTTCAAAGTTTGAAAACGCAATCATTTACGAAGATGATGCGATGCTGGTCATTGATAAAGCGGCCGGTTTTGCTGTTCATGGCGGCAGCGGTGTCAGCCGTGGCGTGATCGAGCAGTTGCGTATGGAACGGCCAAAAGCCAAGTTCCTGGAACTGGTGCATAGGCTGGATCGCGAAACTTCAGGCGTGCTGATGCTAGCCAAAAAACGAAGTGCGCTCGTTGCCTTGCATGAGGCGATCCGCAATAACCAGACTGACAAACGTTATTTGATGTTGGTGCAAGGTGAATGGCTGGAGCAGAAAAAACGTGTAGTGCTGGATTTGCAGAAATATGTTCTGCCAAATGGTGAGCGCAGGGTGAACGTGGTGACTGATGCCAGCAAAGATAAATTCGGTGAACGCCAGACTTCAGAAACCATGTTCCGCTTGATAAAGAACTATAGCCACCCCATTATAGGTAAGTACTCCCTGCTGGAGGCACAATTAGTGACAGGCCGCACCCATCAGCTGCGGGTACAATTGTCGCATTTGGGTTTTCCGATTGTTGGAGATGATAAATACGGTGATTTTGCATTGAATAAGGCGCTTGTAAAACATGGCCTTAAACGCATGTTCCTGCATTCGTCAGTAACAAAAATCAGGCATCCGCTCACACAGGAGAAGCTGGAGCTGGTCGCGCCTATGCCGACAGAGTTGGGTAAGTTTCTGAAGAATTTAGAGAAAGAATAATAGCAGTATGGTAAAGCAGTATGATTTGATCGTGTGGGATTGGGATGGCACGCTCGCCGATTCAACCGGCATGATCACAAGGGCAATTATCAAGGCGGCAGAGCAGGCGGGCCTGCCACCGTTAACAGCGCAGGCAGCCAGCAGCATTATTGGCTTAGGCCTGCGCGAGTCGATTGATACCTTGTATCCCGGCATTTCTGACACGCAGGCCAAGGTGCTGGCCACGCAGTACAATGTGAATTATTTTGCAGGCGAGAGCGACATTCCATTGTTTGCCGGTGCTGCGGATACGATCAGGGCACTGAACCGGCGTGGTTTCAAATTGGCCGTGGCTACCGGAAAAAGCCGCCGCGGGCTTAATCTTGCCCTGGAGCACACACAATTGCGCAATTTCTTTCATGCGACCAGAACCGTGGATGAGTGTTTTTCAAAACCGCATCCGCAGATGCTGGATGAACTCATGGATGACCTGGTTGTACTGCCGGAACGCACCTTGATGATTGGCGACACCAGTTATGATCTGCAAATGGCAAAAAATGCCGGTGTACAGTCTATCGGCGTGAGCTATGGCGCCCAATCGGCTGATGCCTGGCAGGATTTGAGCCCGGTTCAGCAATTTGATGATTTTAATGCATTAAGTCAGTGGCTGCTTGAATATGCATAATTTACCAGGCATGGATATTGATGTGGATTCAGTGGTTTTAAACAGCGCAGACCTCGAGGATGGCGGTAAAGGCCTGCGTTTTGCGCTACCGGCCTTGGGGCAGAATGTGACGGGGTTTGTTGTCCGGTATAAAGGTAAGCCTTATGCTTACGTAAACCAGTGTGCGCATGTTTCGGTGGAGCTGGATTGGAATCAGGGTGAGTTTTTCACTGCGCAGCAAGACTTTCTGATCTGTGCAACACATGGCGCGCATTATCGTCCGGACAACGGGTTTTGTGTCATGGGGCCGTGCAAAGGAAAAAGCTTGAAGCCATTGAAAGCCATTGAACAAAATGGCCAAATTATCATCAACATCACATCCGCTATTTAAACGGTATTTTATTAATCGCGATATTTAAGCGTTAACTCAGGAATTTTGAATCATGTCAGAACAGAATCAGCAAACAGAAGCTGCAAATGAAGCAGGGCAGAAACCTAATACCATTGAAGATGCAAAATGGCAGCGAGACGTGATCGAAAAGCTGGCTTTTTCCGCATTGACCGAACAGAAAACGGCTCGTCGCTGGAGCACGCTGTTTAAAAGCCTGACCTTTGCATACCTGCTGGTGTTGTTGTTGATGGCGCTGGGTGTGTTTAATGACGGTAAAAAGACTTTTGATACGCATACCGCACTCATCGATATTTCCGGCGTGATCGAGGCCGGTGGAGAGGTGAATGCCGATGCCGTGATGAACAGCCTGCATGATGCATATGACAGCAAAGGCACCAAAGGTATTATCCTGCGCATCAACAGCCCGGGCGGCAGCCCGGTGCAGGCTGGCATTATCAATGATGAGATCAAGCGCCAGAGAAAACTGCATCCGAATATTCCGGTTTATGCGGTAGTGGAAGATATCTGCGCTTCAGGCGGTTATTACATCGCAGCGGCAGCTGATAAGATTTATGTGGACAAGGCCAGTATCGTTGGCTCTATCGGGGTGCTGATGGATGGCTATGGCTTTACTGAAGCCATGAAAAAAGTCGGTGTCGAACGCCGCCTGATGACTGCCGGTGAAAACAAAGCGATGCTTGATCCATTCTCGCCGGTTAATCCCAAACACCAGGAATTGGCGCAAGCGATGCTGAATGAAGTGCATGAGCAATTTAAAACCGTGGTGCGTGAAGGCAGGGGCACACGCCTGAAAGAAACGCCGGAAGTTTTCAGCGGCCTGTTCTGGAGCGGCGAGCAAAGCATCAAGCTTGGCCTGGCTGATGCTTTGGGCAGTGCCGATTATGTCGCACGTGAAGTCATCAAGCAGGAAGAAATTGTAGACTTTACCTATCAGGAAGACTTTGCCAGCCGCATTGCCAAACGCATTGGCGCCAGCGTGAGCGCTACGCTGGGCGAGGTGATTGCCAGGCAGTTGATCAGCTCGGGCGAGGTCAAGCTGCGTTAAGCGGCATTTGCAGGGGCTAATCCTCGATCCTGATGGATTTATATTCTGCCGGTGCGGCAGGATATTTCAGGTTAAGGTTTTTTAAGGTTTTGAGCAGCAGCCTTGATACCAGCAGGTTCCTGTTGGTTTTGGAATCTGCCGGCACGATGTACCAGGGAGCATGTTTGCTGGAGGTGGCTTTGATTGCCTGTTCGTAAGCCACGGCATAGTCTGGCCATAATTCACGCTCCTTGAGGTCGGCTGGGTTGAATTTCCAGGTTTTTTCAGGGTCGTCCAGACGTTCCTGCAGGCGTTTCTTCTGCTCGTCTTTGGAAATATGTAAAAAGCATTTAATGATAGTCGTGCCGGTCTCTGCCAGCATGCGTTCAAAATCATTGATCTGTGCGTAGCGCCGGGTGCATTCCTCGTGATCAATCCAGTCGTGCACTTTCACGATAACAACATCTTCATAATGGCTGCGGTTGAAAATGACCAGTTCGCCTGATTTAGGCACTTGCTGATGCACGCGCCACAGGTAGTCATGCGCCAGTTCCTCGCTGCTTGGTGCCTTGAAATTAGCCAGGCGTATGCCCAAGGGGTCGCACTCGCTGAATACATGGCGAATCGTGCCATCCTTGCCGCTGGTATCCATGCCCTGTAGTACCAGCAGTATCTTGTGCTTGCCTTGGGCATGCAATATATCCTGGTATCGGTTGATTTCCGACACCAGCTCTGCAAACGCAACCGTATCTTCTTCCTTGGTAACGCTACGCTCGGATTTATCCCGTGGGTTGAAGTCCTTGAGTGAAAAGCTCTTCGGATTAACGCGGTATTGATCAAGGTTTGCCATTTTTCGTCCCTGAAATAATTTTTGGATATTGTGAATATTAAACAACAAAAAAGCCCAATAGTGTTATCTATTGGGCTTTTGCGTCTGAGGCGACAATACTTAATGTATTTTACACATCAATTTTGAGTAATTTGGTGTAATTGATCAAACCGTTGGTCGAGCTGTCGTAGTTGGTCACGACTTCGTCGCTGATCAGCTGCGGCAGGATCTGTTGTGCAATCTGCTTGCCGTACTCAACACCCCATTGGTCGTAGCTGTTGATGTCCCAGATAATGCCTTGTACGAATATCTTGTGTTCATACAGTGCAATCAGTTTACCCAGGGTGTTCGGTGTCAGTTTGTCGAACATGATGGAGGATGTAGGGCGGTTGCCTTCAAACTCTTTATGCGGCAGCAGGTCTTCAAGCGCTTTGCCGCTGAACCCTTGCTGTTCAAGTTCGGCGCGCGCCTGGTCTCTGGTTTTACCCAGCATCAGTGATTGCGTCTGCGCCAGGAAGTTGGCAAGCAGGATCTTGTGGTGTGTGTTACCGTTTTCGCCAACTTTGTATTGGCTGTGCACCGGCATCAGGAAATCGGCAGGCACGATCTGCGTACCCTGGTGAATCAGCTGGTAGAACGCATGCTGGCCGTTCGTTCCAGCTTCGCCCCAGACGACCGGTCCGGTCTTGTATGGCACACGCGAGCCGTCACGGCAGATGAATTTACCGTTGCTTTCCATATCTGCCTGCTGGAGGTATGCCGGGAAGCGCGCCAGACCCTGGTCGTAGGGCAGGATAGCCTGCGTGTCGATATGGAAGAAGTTGTTATACCACACGCCGATCAGCGCCATAATCACCGGCATGTTCTGTTCCAGCGGAGCTGTCCTGAAGTGTTGGTCCATTTCAAATGCGCCGGTGAGCAAGGCTTCAAAATTATCCATGCCTACATATAAGGCGATAGATAAGCCAATCGCGGACCATAGTGAGTAACGGCCGCCTACCCAATCCCAGAATGTGAACATGTTGGCGGTGTCGATACCGAAATCCTGGACGGCTTTGGCATTGGTTGAAAGCGCAACGAAGTGCTTGGCAACGTGGGAATCGTCATTGGCTGACTTCAGGAACCATGTGCGCGCGGAACGTGCGTTGGTCATGGTTTCCTGTGTCGTGAATGTTTTTGAAGCCACAATGAATAGCGTGGTTTCCGGATCGCATACATTGAGCGCGCGCATCAAATGAGCGCCATCGATATTGGATACGAAATGTACATTCAGGTCTGGGCTGGCATATGGTTTCAGTGCATCGCACACCATGACCGGACCCAAGTCAGAGCCGCCGATACCGATGTTGACGATGTCGGTAATGCGCTTTCCGGTATAGCCAGTCCAGCTGCCGTTACGCACTTTATCTGAAAACTCGCGCATCTGAGCTAATACTGCATTGACGTCAGGCATCACATTGTGGCCATCGACCATTACTGGCGTATTGGCACGGTTACGCAGCGCGGTATGCAGAACGGCGCGGTTTTCTGTGATGTTGATTTTTTCACCGGCAAACATTTTGTCGCGCCAGTCTTCAATTCTGGCTTCACGTGCCAGCTGGAACAGCATGGGCAATGTTTCATCGGTGATGCGATGTTTGGAGTAATCAAACAGAATGTCGGCAAATTTAAGGCTGAATTTGTCAAAGCGCTGCGCATCCTGAGCGAATAAATCGCGCATGTGCAGTGATGCGATATTTTGCTGATGCTGGTTAAGTTTATGCCATACCGGAAGTTTGTGAAGTGTAGCCATTTATGTCTTTAAAGTTTTTTATTCAATGAGTTATTTAATTTGCAGTACGATCCCAGCCAGTGGCGGCAAGGTGATTACAAGCGATTGATGATGGTGCATCCATGCTACATTCTCAGTGCTTAATCCGCCGCCGTTGCCTTGGTTGCTACCGCCATAACAGCTGGCGTCGCTGTTGAAAATTTCCTGGTAATTTCCAGCTTGCGGCACACCGATGCGGTAGTTACTTCTTAAAACAGGCGTAAAGTTAAGTATTATTATAGCAAAACTATTGTCTAATCCGCGCCTTAGATAACTGATAATTGATTGTTCCGTATCGTGACAATCTATCCATTCGAAACCCTGCACTTCAAAGTCCAGTGTATGTAATGATTTAAGGCTTTTGTACAGGTTGTTCAAGTCAGTATTCAGTTTCTGGATACCCTGGTGCCACTGGTGTCCGGGGTAACTGTCGCCAAGCAGGTGCCAGTCCAGGCTGCTGTTGACATTCCATTCGCGGCCTTGCCCGAATTCATTGCCCATGAAGTTGAGTTTTTTACCGGGCGAAGTCATCTGGTAGGTGGTCAGCAGGCGCAGGTTGGCAAACTTCTGCCAGGTGTCGCCGGGCATTTTGTCCAGCAGTGATTTCTTGCCATGCACGACCTCATCATGGGAGAACGGCAGTACAAAGTTTTCCGAGTATGCGTAAAGCTGGCCGAAAGTCAGTTTCTCATGGTAGTAGCGTCTGTGTACCGGATCGTTTTCTATATAGCTCAGCGTGTCGTTCATCCAGCCCATATTCCATTTCATGCTGAAGCCTAAGCCACCCAGGTAGACCGGGCGTGACACCATCGGCCATGCGGTTGATTCTTCTGCAATCGTCAGCGCGCCGGGAAAATCTTCGCCGACCATGACGTTGAGCTGCTTCAGGAAGTCGATCACATCCAGGTTTTCACGCCCGCCAAATTTGTTCGGCAGCCATTCGCCGGCCTTGCGTGAGTAATCCAGATAAAGCATCGATGCAACGGCATCCACGCGCAAACCATCAATGTGGAATTCGTTGAGCCAGAAGTAGGCGTTGGCAATCAGGAAATTGCGGACCTCGTTACGGCCATAGTTGAAAATGTAGGTGCCCCAGTCCTGGTGTTCACCGAGCCGCGGGTCTTCATGCTCGTATAGCGCCGTACCGTCAAACCTTGCCAGCGCCCAGTCATCTTTCGGGAAATGTCCCGGTACCCAGTCGAGGATAACGCCGATATTCGCCTGGTGAAACGCATCAATCAAAAAGCGCAGGTCATCCGGCGAGCCGAAACGGTTGGTGACACCGAAGTAGCCTGTGGTCTGGTAGCCCCATGATTCATTCAGCGGGTGCTCGGTAATCGGCAGCAATTCAACATGCGTATAGCCCATGCTGGCTACGTGCGGCACCAGTGATTTGGCAAGTTCGCGATAAGTTAAAAAGTGGCCTTTTGCATTACGCTGCCAAGAGCCCAGGTGTACCTCATAGCAGTTGAACGGGCTGTGCAGCCAGTCACGTTTCTTGCGTGCAACCAGCCATTCCTTGTCCTGCCACTGGTGGTGGCTGGCGCTGATTTTAGCTGCAGTGCCCGGGCGCTGTTCGTATTCGAAACCGTAAGGGTCTGTTTTGACCAGGACAGCGCCGCTGTGGCGATTGCGGATCTCGAATTTATACGTGTCGCTCGTGCTGAGGCCGGGAATGAAAATATCCCAGATTCCGCTGGAGCCATGAGCGCGCATTGGATGTATGCGGCCATCCCAGTTGTTGAAGTTGCCGATGACGCTGACGCGCTCGGCGTTAGGCGCCCAGACGGCAAAGCGCACACCGGGTATGCCGTCCTGCGACATGCACTGTGCGCCTAATGTTTTATAAGCCTGTTTCAGGCGGCCTTCAGCAAACAGGTAAAGTTCATCCTGGCTGATGCTGCTGTTGAAGGTGTAGGGGTCATGAATTTCATAGCTATGGTCAGCGGACTGAATTTTTAGCTGACATGGGGTTGGCAATGCGGTTTTGTAGCAGAGTTCGAACAAGCCGTCCTTATGTGTTTTTTCGAGCTTGTCCCAGGCTGCTCCATTCTTGATGAACACCTCTCCGGCACTTGGAATGAATGCCCGGTAAACAAATCCGCTGCCGCTGTCGTCATGGTTCACATGCTGTCCCAGATAGCTGAAAGGATCGTGGTGACTGGCATGTAAAATGAGCTGGCGCGCGTGAGAATTTGCTTTGGATGTTTTGGAATTTACCAAGATGGATAGCCCCTGATGTATTTAAGGATATTTCGGCTTTTATTTGTGAAAAATTAACTGTTTAAGCTAGATTATAGTGCTTTAAGCTGATTATAATGTAATCAATCGCAGTCGGAAGTAAAAATTAGCCGGTTGGCCCAGCCGGCACAGATAAAGTAACTATACAAACTTCAGGAGGGCATCATGTCGACTAATCGGCAAACAGACCAGCATTCAGATCGTTTTATTAGTACCTTAACCAAAAACACTGTCGCGATTATTCTTGCGGGTGGACGCGGTAGCCGATTAAAGAGCCTTACCGACTGGCGAGCGAAGCCCGCAGTGCAGTTTGGCGGCAAGTTCCGCATCATCGATTTCCCTTTATCCAATTGCGTCAACTCCGGCATTCGCCGCATCAATGTGGCAACGCAATACAAAGCACAGAGCCTGATCCAGCATATTCAGCGTGGCTGGGGGTTTTTACGCGGCGAGTTTAATGAGTATGTGAACATTATCCCGGCCCAGCAGCGCATCTCTGAAGAATGGTACAAGGGAACGGCCGATGCGGTCTACCAGAACATAGACCTGCTGCGCGAGGGCGGCGCAGAATATATCCTGATCCTGGCCGGTGACCATATCTATAAAATGGACTACGGCAAAATGCTGGCAACGCATGTGAGAAACAATGCGGATATGACGGTAGCTTGCATTAATGTGCCGCTTGAAGATGCCAAAGGTTTCGGTGTGCTGGCAGTGAACGAAACGGACAGGGTGGTGGAGTTTGCAGAGAAGCCGGCAAACCCTAAACACATGCCTGGTGATCCGACCAAAGCGTTTGCCAGCATGGGGATTTACGTATTCAACGCCAAATTCCTCTATGAGCAGCTGATCCGTGATGCGGGTGATCCGAAATCAAGCCACGATTTTGGCGGCGACATCATCCCTTACATCATCAAGAAATATAAAGTGCAGGCACACCGCTTTACCGATAGCTGCGTAGGTGCCAAGAATGAGAATTTCTACTGGCGTGATGTCGGAACGATCGATGCCTATTGGGAAGCGAATATGGAGCTTACCAAGGTCATCCCCGAACTGAACCTGTATGACCGTGAATGGCCGATCTGGACTTACCAGGAGCAGTTGCCACCGGCCAAGTTCGTGTTCAATGATGAAGGGCGCACCGGCAAGGCGACTGATTCGCTGGTATCCGGCGGCTGCCTGATCAGCGGCTCCTGTGTCACCAATTCCGTGCTGTTCTCGGATGTGCGCGTGCATAGTTATTGCGATATTCAGGGAGCGGTCATTCTGCCGAAAGTCACCATCAACCGTAACACGATCCTGAAAAACGTTGTGATTGACCGCGGGTGCATCATCCCCGAAGGCATGCAGATCGGCGTGGATCTGGCGCTGGATGCCAAGCGGTTTTATGTATCGGAGAAAGGTATCGTGCTGGTGACGCCTGATATGCTGGGCCAGGACCTGTACCGTGTCGTTTGATCGCGCCTGAAAGTTTCAAACCAGAATACTTAAGTCAAGAGCGCGGGCTGCTGGATGATTAAGTATTCGCCCCGGTGTTAAAAGTGTTTTAAAGTATTGATTAATAGTTAAGGTTTATTCTGAAGTGAAAGCTGACCGTCCAAAGTTATATCTCAACCTGTACTGGCATATGCACCAGCCTGATTATAGGGATCTGGTGACCAATGAGTATGTGCTGCCGTGGACCTATCTGCACGCCATCAAAGACTACAGCGATATGGTGTACCACCTTGAGGCGAATCCGCAGGCGCGCGTGAGTTTTAATTTCGTGCCGATCCTGTTGGAGCAGCTTGAAGATTACGCGCTGCAATTCAAAAATAACACGATACGCGATCCGCTGCTGGCGTTATTGCAGAATGATGATTTGAATGCAATCAGTCACGAGCAGTGCTGCCTGATCGTGGATAGCTGCTTTAAGAGCCATCATGAACAGATGCTGAGCCCGTTCCCGCATTATCAGCGCCTGCTGCAGCTGTATCAGCTTGTAGAACCCATCATGAACGAGCAATTGGGCGGCTCACAGGATGAGTTCCATTATCTGTCTGCCCAATACAAAGCTGATCTGCTGGTGTGGTATCACTTGGCATGGTGCGGCGAGAGCCTGCGCCGCAACAACCCGGTAGTACTGAGGCTGATGGCGAAAGGCGTGCTGTTCACGTATGAAGAGCGTATCGAGCTGTTTGCAGTAATCACCGAAACCATTTCGGGCCTTATCCCGCGTTATAAGGCATTGATGGCACGCAAGCAGATCGAGATTTCGACCACGCCTTACTACCACCCGATACTGCCTTTGCTGCTTGATTTCAGGTCGGCACTGGATGCAATGCCGGAAGCCCCGTTGCCAAACAGCTTGGCCTATCAGGGCGGCCAGGCGCGTGCGGTTGCGCACCTGCTGTCCGCAAAGCAATCCCATGCACATCATTTCGGTGAGGTGCCGCGCGGTATGTGGCCGGCGGAAGGCGGCGTTTCGCATGCAGCGCTGTCATTGATGGCCGAGCATGGCGTGGAGTGGGCGGCAACCGGCCAGTCGGTTCTTTCAAACAGTCTGCTCAAGTCACATCTGAGCAATGCCCATAAGGATAACTACCTTTATCAGCCTTACCGGGTGACCAATGGCGTGAATGATATCCTGTGTTTTTTCAGGGATGACCAGCTTTCCGACAAGATTGGCTTTGAATACGCAAAGATACACTCGCGTGATGCCGTGAATGATTTCATCAGCACACTTGAAAATATCCAGCAGAACAATACGACTGAGCAGCCCAGGATCGTGAGTGTGATTCTGGATGGTGAAAATGCATGGGAGTATTTCCCTTACAACGGCTATTACTTCCTGACCGAGCTGTATGCAGCGCTCACCAGCCATGCAGATATCAAAATGACGACATTCAGCGATATTGTTGACATGTATCAACATGCAAACGCCCCTGATCAGGGATCATCGGCGCCTGTGCTGCCGCAGGTTGCTGCCGGCAGTTGGGTGTATGGCACTTTCAGCACCTGGATCGGCAGTAAAGACAAAAACCTGGCCTGGGACTTGCTGTGTGCCGCCAAAAAAACCTATGACAGCGTGGTGTCACAGCACACCTTGACGGCAGACCAGCTCAAGGCCTGTGAACGGCAGCTGGCGATCTGTGAAGGCTCCGACTGGTTCTGGTGGTTTGGTGACTATAACTCGTCGGATAGTGTTGCAAGTTTTGACCAGCTTTACCGCCGTAATTTAATCAACCTGTACAAGCTGCTTGGCCAGCCGGTGCCGGAGATCCTGCACCAGAAGATCAGTGCAGGCGGCGGTAATTCCGAGAATGCCGGAACCATGAGGCGAGGGCAGTCATGATGTAATACTGCTATTACAGCTGCTATGTCTGATTCTGACGTGCAATACACAGTGGAAGCTCATCACCTGACCGAGTTTTTGAATTGAAGTACGGACCTTTAAGAATAAAAAATATCTATGACATTGCAAGCGAATCCATTATCGAACAATCCACGCCACGCTGGTGTCCTGCTGCACATCAGTTCATTGCCCAGTGCTTATTACACCGGCGACCTGGGGGCAGAGGCTTACCGGTTTGTCGATTTCCTGCATGAGATCGGCGCCACTGTCTGGCAGACGCTGCCGATCAACATGACGCATGCCGATAACTCGCCGTACCAATGCCTTTCAGCCCATGCGGGGAACCCCGACTTTATCAGCCTTGAAGCTTTGCAGGCACAGGGCCTGCTCACCAGGCAGGATTTAAGCGGCCTGATCACAGAAAAATCCGAATTGCTTGCCAAGGCATACTCAGCTTTTGCCGAGCGGTCCGATACCCAGGAGTTCACCGATTTCATGAACTTCTGCGACAAGCAGGTTGATTGGCTGCATGATTTTGCCTTGTTCCTGGCCTTGCGTACAAAATTCAACCAGGCCGGCTGGCAGGCATGGCCGGAGGCGTATAAAAAACGCTATATCCCCACATTGAGAGAAGCAAGGGAGGAGCTGGCTCAGGAAATTGCGGTCATTAAATTCACGCAATTTGTATTTTTCAGGCAGTGGATGGCGCTTAAGCAATATGCAAACCAGAGGAACATTAAATTGTTCGGGGATATACCGATTTTTGTTGCCTACGACAGTGCCGATGTATGGTCGCACCCGTATCTGTTCAAGCTGGATGCAGAGCAGAATATGACGGTAGTGGCCGGCGTGCCGCCCGATTACTTCTCGGCTACAGGCCAGCGCTGGGGTAATCCGCACTATAACTGGCAAGCCATGGCCAAGAAGAAGTTTTCCTGGTGGGTAGGGCGCATGACCACGCAGGCCGAACTGTTTGATATCGTGCGTATTGATCATTTCAGGGGATTGGAAGCCGCATGGGAAATCCCGGCCAATGAAGAAACGGCCATTAACGGGCAGTGGGTGGCTGCTCCGGGCGATGCTTTGCTTGGCGCAATTAAAACCGCGCTGCCGAATCTTGACCTGGTGGCTGAAGATCTGGGTATTATCACCGCGGAAGTCGATGCCTTGAGGAAAAAATATCATCTGCCCGGCATGAAAATCCTGCATTTCGCATTCAGCGGCGAGTCTGATAATCCTTACCTGCCGCATAACATCGAACCTGACAGCGTGGTTTATACCGGCACGCACGATAACGATACGACCATAGGCTGGTATGACAGCCTGGATGAACGGCAGCTTGAGCATGTCCATGCGTATCTGCGCGAGAATGGAAAACAGGGTCAGAATCAAGGCCAGTGCCAGGACTTTAATATACTGGATACCCTGATTGAAATGGCGATGATGTCCGCGGCCAACCTCGCGATCATTCCCATGCAGGATATTCTGGCGCTGGATGCAACGCACAGGATGAATACGCCCGGAACTGCGTCAGGTAACTGGCACTGGCGTTTTAACTGGCAGCAGCTCACGCAGCAGCAGAAAACATCATTTAAAAACCTGGTTGCACGCAGCGACCGGCACTGAATCATGGCTTTGTTGATAGGGATCGATGTCGGCGGCACAAACCTGCGTTTAGGCGTAGTAGAGTGTGGCGATGCAACTGGCGCCCCTCCGCAGCTGCTCGAGGAGATGCGGTTTCAGGCAGATTTTTCCGGATTCTGCAAATCTCATCAGCAAGCGCCTGAACAAGCCTGGCGAAAAATCCTGGGTACGATAGCGGACGCAATCGACACCGTGCGTGCGTCATATCCGGCCGTTGCCGCTGTCGGTATCGGTTTTCCCGGGTTTATCGATCCGCACACACAGAAAATCTCCCTATCCCCGAACCTGCCGGGCTTGTCTGATGTGGATTTAAGCCAAGACCTCAGCGCATTGATCGCAATGCCTGTGATTACCGAGAACGATGCGCTGGCTGCGGCATACGGTGAGCTTGCGGCTGCCGGGACTGTTGGCAGCCTGGTTTACCTGGGGCTTGGCACCGGAGTGGGCGGCGGCTTGATACTGAACCGGCAGCCTTTTGCCGGGCAGCACGGTGTAGCGATGGAAATCGGGCATTTGATCGTTGCGCCAGGTGGCCGTTTATGCGGCTGTGGGAATTATGGCTGCATGGAGCAGTATGCCTCAGCCAGTGGCGTTGCGATCACATATGAGGCATCTACCGGCAGCAGTTGCAGTGCGGCAGAAATCGCTGCCCGCGCCGAGTCCGGCGACCCGCGTGCGCAGGCTGCTTATACGCTGGCTGGCGAATCGCTGGCACAGGCGTTGGCGCATATCCTGAAAGTCATCGATGTCACGGATGTGGTGATTGGCGGCGGCATGAGCGCCGGCTGGCAGTTGATGCGGCAGGCGTTTGAGCAAAGGCTGGATCAGGACTTGATTCCTGTACTGCGCGGCAAGGTCAATGTGCGTATTTCCGCTATGGGCGACCAGGCTGGCATCATCGGGGCGGCGCTGCTGGCACGGCAGAAAACCTGCGGCTGAAATACAGCGCCGCGTTCCAGCACTATCAATATCGGTGCTATAGGTTCAGCACTACAGGTTCAGCACTACAGGTTCAGCGCTACAGGTTCAGCTTCAATAGAGCCGCAGCCTGTATCAGCCTGTCATGCCGGGCCGATAGAAACGGCTGTCCTGACATAGGTTTCAAATTGTTCCGCAGGCATCGCTTTGCTGAAATAATAACCCTGCACTTCATTACAACCTTGCAGACGCAGGAAAGCCAGCTGGCCTGCTGTTTCCACGCCTTCGGCAATGGTGCGTACCCCCAGGCTGGTCGCCATGTTGATGATGGCGGCTACAATGGCTTTGTCTTCAGCATCTTCCGTGATGTCGTGTACAAAAGAACGGTCGATTTTCAGCTTGTATACCTTAAAGCGTTTCAGGTAGCTTAATGATGAGTAACCGGTGCCAAAGTCATCTATCGACATGCGTATGCCCAGGCTGTCCAGCTTGTCCATCATCGTGACCGCGGCTTCCGGGTTATCCATCGCGGCCGCTTCCGTCAGTTCCAGTTCCAGGTAATGGTGCGGCAGGTTTTCCTCATCAAGGATGGAGGTGACCAGTACCGGGAATTTGCTGTCACGGAACTGTATCGCCGAGATATTCACAGCAATCACTGGTATGGTCAGACCGGCATCGAGCCATGCTTTCATCTGCCTGGCTGCGTTACGCAGTACCCATTCACCGATTTTCGCAATCTGTCCAGTATTTTCGGCAACAGCAATGAATTCAGTGGGGGCTATCATGCCCAGGTCAGGATGCTGCCAGCGGATTAAAGCTTCTGCGCCGATGATATGGCCATCATCTACAGAAACCTGCGGCTGGTAATGCAGCGCCAGCTGGTTGCGTTCAATCGCAAAGCGCAAAGCGTTTGCCAGCTGCAGGTTGCGTTCAGTGTTGGACTGCATTTCCTGTGTAAAGAAGCGGAAGCCGTTGCGGCCAGCCTGCTTGGCCTTATACATCGCGTTGTCGGCATTTTTATAAAGCATTTCTATGTCGTTGCCATCATCCGGGTAGATGGCGATGCCTATCGAGGCGGTGGTAATCAGTTCATGCTGGTCGACGACGAAAGGGCCGGAAATGATTTCCAGCAATCTATCAGCAAGATTGGCGGCATTATTTGCCGATGCCGTAGGTAGGACGATCACGAATTCATCACCGCCTGAGCGTGACACGGTGTCTTCGTCGCGCAGTACGGATTTGATGCGTTTTGCCAGTTCTATCAGCATCTGGTCGCCTATGCTATGACCCAGGGTATCATTGATGTATTTGAAATGATCCAGATCTACGAGCATGATCGCAAGGTTATTGCTGCTGTGCTGCGCCAGGCTGAGTGCATACCGGAAATGATCCTGCAGCAGGGTGCGGTTAGGCAAGCCGGTAAGCTGGTCGAAATGCGCAAGAAACTGGATGCGTTCACCAGCCTGTAATTTCTCGGTAATATCGTCTTTGATGGCAAGGTAGTTCGAGATATTGCCTTCATCGTCACGAATCGGGGAAATCATGACATATTCAACATATTCAGTGCCGTCTTTGCGGCGGTTGATGAGCTCGCCTTTCCAGATTTCGCCGCGGGTGATGGTTGCCCACATATCGGCGTAGGTTTGTTTCGAGGTCTTGCCGGATTGAAGGATGCGCGGGTTCTGGCCGATGACTTCGCTTTCGCTATAGCCTGATGACTTGAGCAAAGCCGAGTTCGCGAACACAATTCTGGCATCCAGGTCGGTAATGACGATGGAGTTCGGGCTTTGTTCTACGGCTAGTGATAATTTACGCAAATCGTCCTGCATCTTGTTTTTTTGCAGCGCATCTTCAAAACGGTTGATGGCAGAACTGATGTCCGATGCCATCTCCGACAGCAGTTTCTGCACATCTTTTTCGAATGCATTGAGTTCGGTAGAGTAAAAAGTAATGGCGCCAATGACTTTTTCTTTTTGATGAAGCGGCAAAGAGGCTGATGCATTCCAGCCGAATTTCCTGCCACGCTCATGCCACGGCGCTGTCATCGGGCTGTGTGTAAAGTCCTGGCACCAGACCGGCCGGTTTTCACGTATGGAGATGCCGGTAGGGCCCTGGCCTGAAGGGTGGTCGGCAAGCGTCGATATCTCAATGCCGTTCAGGTATTCGGTATATTGCCCATAGGCTGCAACCGGGTTCACGAGATGTGTGGTTTCATCGTGAATGCCTATCCAGCACATGCTCATGCCGCCATGCGCCACCGCATCACGGCAGATGGTGTCAAACAGTTCCGTCGTGTCTTTGCTGCGCACAATGGCTTCGTTGCAATAGCTGAGCGCAGCATAGAAACGTGTGAGCCTGTCGTTATCGGCGCGTGCTTTGGAAAGTCGCCGCTGTGTTTCCGAAAGCCAGCCCATGACACTGTTTTCCATGCCTTTGCTGACCGGGATCGCATCTTCGAAGTCGCCGCTGCCTATCCTGGCGATCTGTGACTGCACATCGTAAAGCGGGGCGCCCAGCGTTGCGCGCATGGATTGGTATGTCCTCCATAAAAAAAAGATCAGCATGAGCCCAGCCAGGATAAGCGTATAACGGCTATAGAGGGCGAGCTTTAACTCGGAGCCCACCAGGTCGGATGTACGTTTCTCCATCATGCGGTAGCCATCGGCGATGAGTTTCATGATCTCGGCTTTTGCCTGATTGTAAGCATCGTCATGCAGCAGTTGCAGCGCCGCGGTATGATGTTCATCGTCGGCATGTTTCGAGGCCTCAAACAGCTTCATCGCCGCGAACTCGGTACTGGTGAGCTGGTCAGATTTCTTTTTGGCTTCGGATAGCTTGGCAAGCTCTTTTTCACTGAATCCCGCTTTGCTTATCAGTTCCATCAGCGGATGTGTCTCGCCGGGAACAGAGCCTGATGGCCGGTTATCCTGATGGCTGAAATCCCAATAGGCAATGTCATATTCATGGCGGCGCGGGAGCTTGCCGTCACGGATGGCAATGATTTCAGCATGGTACTGTTTGTAAAAGGGATTGCCGCTGGCGACATAAGCGCGTGCGGTGCGGGTAAGGTCATCCGAAGACTGACGCAGTTCGTTTGCCAGCAGGAAGGATTGATGACGTAACTCATTCGCGGAATCGATCCGTTTTTCCGCCAGTACATAAACCGTGAATAAAATACTGTAAATCACCAGGCAAATCGATGCCAGGAGCAGGTTGAGCATAAATGAGCTGGAGTTGTTGTTGCGCGCGGTCATGAGTGAGGATTGTAGATGAATTTGATTGCTTGTACATTCATATCTGCACGGCATGTTTTATGTTTTGGACAGGCATCGGATGCAGCATCTGTTTTGACTAGGTTTAGCGTTATCGGTATGGGCGGCATGATACCTCTTTTGCGGCAGTTGAATTTGCTGCAAATCAAGTCTTGAAGAAATCATCATGCCATAATGAATTAAATGGCTTGCATCCAGTCTATCGACAAGCGCACGGTGATAACAAAAATAAATAATAGTGGATGACGAAAAATAATAGTGAAACTTTAATCGGCTACAATCGTTGCAGTGATAGCTGCGATGCAAATTTCAATGAGAAGGTCATGCATGCTGGATCGAACTTTTAAGAATATTTTTAATGATGCGCATAAATAATGTACGGGAGTGATACCCAGAAATGATACCCAGAAATGATACCCAGAAATGATACCCAGAAATGATACCTAGATATGTTGCGTAGACCTATTATTACTGCACTGGTGCTGACATCCGCCCTGGTGGCAGTTCCACAGGCCATGGCCGCAGGCTCGATCTGGTATGGGGATGCGGATCCTTTATCTACCGCACTGGAATTGCCGCCTGCTGTGTATGGCGCAGGATTCAAACCTGAAATGGCAGGACAGACCTGCACCGGCCTGGATGTCAGCCGGGCGCTGACTCTGGCCGATGTTACGGAAGCGGCTTTATGCAACAACCCGCAGACGCGGGAATCCTATGCAAATGCCAAGGTGCAGGCGGCGCAGCTGGGCATTGCCAAGTCAGCCTTTCTGCCGACCGTGACTGACAGTATCAGCGCGAATCAGAACTTCGTGAGACCTGAATCAGCCAGCAGGGGGCGTGAGTTCAATAATCTGAGCAACAGCCTTGCCGTTTCTTACCTGCTTTATGACTTTGGCAACCGTGATGCTGCGCTGGAAAACGCGCGCCAGTTGCTGAATGCAGTCAGCGCGACCCAGAGCGCCATTGTCCAGAATATATTGCTGTCGACCGTAAAAGCCTACTATCAGGTGCAGACGGACATTGCCTTGCTGGACGCCACCCGGGAATCGGAGCGCTTTAACCTGGAAAGCTTCAAGGCGGCAGAGGCTAAATATAAAGCCGGTGTATCCACGCCGGCTGATAAGCTGCAGGCAGAAACCGCTTATGCCCAGGCTGTGCTGAACAGGATCAGTGCCGAAGGCACCCTTAAAACCGATTACGGTATCCTGGCCAATGTCATGGGCTTGCATGCCAATACGCCGCTCAAGCTGGCGCCTGGCGTGAATTCGCCGGTCAATACAGCGGAAATAGAGCGTGATATCAACCAGCTTATCGAATATGCACGTGTGCGCCGTCCGGACCTGATGGCGAGCGAGGCGCAGGTCAGTGCGGCAAAAGCCAGTATCGAAGCAAGCCGTGCGGCGGCCAAGCCAACTGTTTCTGTCGGGGTATCCAACAGTTTTCAGGATGGCAGCAGCCTGTCTTCCAGCAGCACATCCACACTGGGGCTGACGGTGACAGTGCCGATCTTTGCCGGTTACGGGCCAACGTATAGAATACGTGCGGCAGAAGCAACGGCAGAGGCCAGGGAAGCGCAGCGCGAGCAGCTGAAACTGCAGATATCGCTGGATGTATGGACTGCGTTCCAGAACCTGCGGACTGCACATGAAACGATCAGATCGGCCGAGGCACTGGTCAGCAGCGCAAAAGAATCAGCCCGTGTGGCGCTCGGGCGTTACAAGGCTGGTGTCGGCAATATCATCGATACACTGAATGCGCAGAGTGCGCTGGCAAGTGCGGATCAGCAGAAAATCAAGGCCGATCTCGGCCGGAATATCGCCCGTGCCGCATTGGCACAGGCGATCGGCTCGCTTGACAGTGTGATGATCCAGTCCTTGCCGGGTGGCGGTAAGGCACTTACAGAAGAGGCTCCTTAAAAGTACATCCATGAGAAAAATCATTAAACAATCCACCCTGCCGCTGGTCGCGATCCTGTTGCTGGCAGGCGGCTATTATTTCTATCAAAACAGCAGGCAGGCACAGCCGGAAGACCTGTATAAGTTCGGGGCGGTGACGCAGGGCAATGTGGAACAGGCCGTCTCCGCCAACGGCACGATCAACCCGGTCACACTGGTAAGTGTAGGCACGCAGGTTTCAGGCCGGGTCAGCAAGCTGTATGTGGATTTCAACGATAAGGTGGAAAAAGGCCAGGTGCTGCTGGAGCTGGACGATGCTTTATTTACAGCACAGATAGCACAATCGCAAGGCAGTGTGCGCAATGCAGAAGCCTCGGTAGAGCTTGCCAAAGCGAATGAGGCCAGAATCAGATCGCTATATGAGCAGGAGTATGTGTCCAGGCAGGAGCTGGACCAGTCGGTACAGGCATTGAAGTCTGCCAGGGCGGTGCTGGAAAGTGCGCGAGCCCAATTGCAGCGTGATAAAACCAATCTGTCGTATTCGATCATCCGCTCACCGGTATCGGGGATTGTGATCGACAGGCAGATCGACGTCGGCCAGACAGTCGCCGCGAGCTTCCAGACGCCGACATTGATCAAGATCGCACAGGATCTGTCCAAGATGCAGATTGATACCAGTTTTGCCGAGGCGGATATCGGCAACATCAAAGTCGGGCAGGTTGCCAGATTCAGTGTTGACGCCTTCCCGAACCTGAATTTTGAGGGAACGGTCAAGCAGATACGCCTGAATCCGGTCACGACCTCTAATGTGGTTTCATATAATGTGGTGATTTCCGTGGATAACCCGCAGCAGATACTGCTGCCCGGCATGACGGCTTATGTGAGCATTGTGTTCGCAAAGCATGAAAACGTCATGTTGGTGCCCAATGCCGCGCTGCGCTATAAGCCCAAGCTTGATAGCGATGCCGAAGGCGTCAAGGCGACTGGGAATGGCAGCGATGCCGGCCAGGGGCAGGGCAAGAGCCGCAGGAAAAAACCTGCCGAGATGGCGGAGGCCGGTGGTTTCGGGCGTGGCAAAGTATTTGTGCTGCAGGATGGCAAGCCGCAAGTGCGGCAGGTCAAGGTCGGCATTACGGACGGCAAGCTGACTGAAATCATCAGCGATACGCTGAAGCCGGGCGACCAGGTGATTACCGGCAATGCCCAGGCTGATGGCCAGGCGCCGGCTAACGCGATGCGTGCGCCGCGAATGTTTTAACTCTTGACGGCAAATACCTCCAGATGAGCAATGTGATTGAAGTGCACCATATCTACAAGGATTACCAGACCGCGGCTGGCGCTTTTCCTGTGCTTAAAGATGTGAACCTGAGCATAGCACGCGGTGACTATGTGGCTATCATGGGGCCTTCCGGCTCCGGAAAATCCACGTTCATGAATATATTGGGTTGCCTGGATCGGCCAACAGACGGCGATTACCTGCTGGATGGACATCAGGTCGCGCAGCTGGAGGGTAATGCCCTGGCACGGCTGAGAAACAAGACGATAGGCTTTGTGTTTCAGGGTTTTAACCTGCTTGCCCGTTCCAGCCTGCTGGATAATGTCGCTTTACCGCTGGTGTATTCCGGTGTGGATAAAAAGACGCGGCATGAGAAAGCGGCGCAGGTGCTGGCTAAAGTCGGCCTCGGCAATTATCTTAACTCGCGTCCCAGCCAGATATCAGGCGGGCAGCAGCAGCGCGTGGCGATTGCCCGGGCGCTCATCAATACCCCGCGCCTGATACTGGCCGACGAGCCCACCGGCAACCTTGACAGCAAGACCAGTGAAGAGATTATGCAGCTGTTTGATAGCCTGAACAGCGAAGGAATTTCCATCGTACTGGTCACGCATGAAACCGACATTGCCGAGCATGCAAAACGTCAGGTGCGTTTCCTGGACGGGAAAATCGTGCATGACAGCTACGCATTGCCCGCGGCAACGGAGGCAAACTGATGTTTACGGCAATGCTGGGTGAAGCATGGCATGCCATGGGTGCAAACCGCATGCGCACATTCTTGACCATGCTGGGCATGATGATAGGGGTGGGCGCGGTGGTGATGATGATGGCCATAGGCGAAGGCGCGCAGCAGTCCATCAAAAAGTCCATCAGCTCCATGGGCAGCAATCTGTTTATTGTGCTATCCGGGCCACCGAATGCCGGCGGAGCTAGGTCGGCCACGGGCAATGCGCTTTCGTTGAACGTAAAGGATGCCGACGCCATTGGCGAACTGGATGGCATCGCAGGCGTTGCGCCGACCACGATGGGCAGTGCGCAGGTGATCTATGCCGGCAACAACTGGAACACGACGATTATTGGCACTACGCCAAGCTATATGGAAATTCGTGACTGGGTGATTGATGACGGTTATGTCTTCTCCAATTCTGACATGCGTTCTGCCACGCGGGTTGCCCTGGTCGGCAGAACCGTTGCAGATAACCTGTTTGGCGACACTGTTGATCCGGTAGGCAAAACGATCCGGATCAGGCAAAGCCCGTTTATGGTGGTCGGGGTCCTGAATCCCAAAGGCCAGAGCCTTGATGGACGGGATCAGGACGATACCATCATCGTGCCGCTGACTACGGCGCAGCGTAAGTTGTTCGGCAACCAGGTGCCCGGCAGCGTCAGGATGATGATGGTGCAGGCTGAGTCAGATAAAGCCATGCCGCAGGCTGAAGAAGACATCAACAACCTGCTGCGGCAGCGGCATAATATACGCGAAGGTTCCGACAGCGATTTCTCCGTGCGCAACCTGACCGCCATTGCGAATACCGCCGCTGAAACTACGCGCACGATGGCGCTGCTGCTGGGGGCGATCGCTTCAATCTCGCTGCTGGTGGGCGGCATCGGCATCATGAATATCATGCTGGTGTCGGTGACGGAGCGTACGCGTGAAATCGGCATCCGCATGGCGATAGGCGCCCGCGAGCGCGACATCCTGCTGCAGTTCCTGCTGGAAGCGTTTGTGATTTCTATCGTGGGTTGTGTGATCGGCATACTGATAGGCGTAGGCGGGGCGATGCTGGTAAAGAACTTCACCGGTACTGATGCAATCGTGACTACGCAGTCAATTACACTGGCGTTTGCGGTAGCGGCCAGTGTCGGCATTTTTTTCGGGTTTTACCCGGCACGCAAGGCGGCGCGGCTGAATCCGATTGAAGCGCTTCGTTATCAGTAGTTAAAAGTGTAACTATTAGTTAATTAACAGCCAGAAACGCTGCAATTTGAAAAACATCCCGTGAGAATTAATACATGAAGTATCGCTAATAATAAAAGGTAAATTTTCTTCATTAAATTTTTCTTTTTGAATCAAATATTTCCTGCCAAATGTTTATCAAGCGCCCAGCTGATATGTTCCCGCAACATCTCAGAGGCTTCATTCAGGCGTGATTGCAGTGCGGCGACAATTTCAGGCGAGGTCTTTGCGTTGCCCAAGCCGATTGCAATATTGCGCAGCCATTGCTCATAACCGATACGGTAGATGGCGCTGCCTGCCATGTTGGCCTTGAACGCATCTTCACTCCAGTTGAAGCAGTCGATCAGGCTGATGTCATCCAATCCGTTCCTTACTGCGAAATCGGTTTCTCTGGTGATTTCGGCGAATTTGTTCCACGGGCAGAACAGCTGGCAGTCGTCGCAGCCGTAAACGCGGTTGCCGATCAGCGGGCGCAGTGCAAGCGGAATGCTGCCTTTTAATTCAATGGTCAGGTAGGAGATGCAGCGCCGCGCATCGACTTCGTACGGCGCGGTGATGGCTTGGGTCGGGCATACCTCCATGCAGCTGGAGCAGGTGCCGCAGTGGTTGCTTGCCGGCGCGTCGGTTGCCAGCGGCAGGTTGGTGTAGATTTCGCCCAGAAAAAACCATGAGCCGCGATCTTTGTTGATGAGCAGGGTATGCTTGCCACGCCAGCCCAGCCCGGCTTTTTCTGCGAGAGCGACTTCGAGCACCGGCGCGCTGTCGGTGAACACGCGGTATTCAAATACGGGGGTGGTTTTATCGCCACCCCCACCCTGACCCTCCCCCTCGCAGGGAGAGGGAATGTTGAGTGTGCTGAGTTCGGCCTGGATCTTTTCACAAAGTTTCTGCAGCCTGCTGCGCATGACTTTGTGGTAATCGCGACCCAGTGCGTAGCGTGAAATAAAGGCTTTTTCACCGTTGTGCAGGATACTTTCACTGTCGGCTGCATTCGGCGGCAGGTAATCCATGCGCACGGAAATCACGCGCAGTGTTTTTGGCACTAATTCGGCAGGGCGGGTGCGCTTAATGCCATGTTTTGCCATATAATCCATTTCACCATGGAAACCTTTTTTTATCCAATCCTGATGCCTGGCTTCGGCCTCATGCAGGTCAGTGTCGGTAATGCCGACATGATTGAAACCCAGTGCCAGTCCCCAGTCTTTGATGCTGGCACTCAGTTTTTGCATTTGCAGATTGACGGGTTGGGTGGTGGAGTCGGTCATGGGGGATGATTTTACACTTGATTTGGCAGACGAAGCGGCAACGATTGAGTTTGGTGCTGCGATAGCCGGGGTGATCATACCTAACCTGACCATTTACCTGCATGGGGATCTGGGCGCCGGCAAAACGACCCTGGTACGCGGGTTGCTGCGTGGCCTGGGGTATGTGGGGCGCGTGAAAAGCCCGACTTATACGCTGGTCGAGCCTTATGAAATGCTGGATAGCCATTCAGCGCAGCTGGATCTGTATCATTTTGACCTGTACCGGTTTAACGACGATGAGGAATGGGAAGCCGCCGGGTTCCGGGATCACTTCAATCCGCATAGCGTATGCCTGATTGAATGGCCGGAAAAAGCGGCACAGGTATTGCCGGAACCTGATATTGAAATCAGTTTTATTATCAGGGAAACTGGCCGCAGTGTCCGTGTTTCAGCGCACACTGCACGCGGGCAGCAGTGCATTCAACACATCAAATTCAAATAAGTATGTTTGGTATTCACAATATGATTCGATACTTGATGACTCACGGCATGGAAAATTTTATGGCAAAGCGCATATTCGCTGCAGTATCAGGCCTGGCCTTTGTTTTTGGCATTTTCGCCACCCAGGCAGCATATGCGGCCGACAACATCGTCACCGCCGCACGTGTCTGGCCGGCTCAGGACTATACGCGCATCACGCTGGAAGCCGGTAAGCCGATTGCTTATAAAATGACGCTGCTCAAAGACCCTGAGCGCATCGCGATCGATATTGATAATGTCGATATCAATCCTGCCCTGAAGTCGTTAAGTGAAAAGATACTGAGCAATGACCCGTATATCGCTCAGCTGCGCATGGCCAGATATAAACCAGGCACAGTGCGCCTGGTCGTGGATCTAAAAACGGAAGTCAAACCTGCGATCTTTACGCTGCCACCGGCGGGTGATTATAAACACCGGCTGGTATTGGATATTTACCCGGTTAAAGACCCGCTCATGACCATGCTTGCGGAGCTTGACCAGGGCACCAGACCGGCAGAAACCACTGCGGCAGCGCAGCCGCAGCTGACAGCGGAACCTAAACCGTTACCGCATGGCAATGTTGAGCAGCAGATCATTACGCAGAAGAATGAAGTCAAGCCTGAGGTTGAACCGGCAATGCAGGACGTGCAGGCTGCAACCGCCAGCCCAAGCCCTGCATCTGGCGCGAGCGCTGCAAAAAGCGGTGATAAAGCCGTTGAAAAAACCGTATTCGTTCCGGATGGCGCAAGCATCAAGAACATTCCCAATCCGGGCATGGATAGTAACGGGGTACGTAAAATCACGATTGCGATCGATCCGGGGCATGGCGGGGAAGATCCGGGAGCAATGGGCGCCAGCGGCAGCCGGGAGAAAGACATCACTTTGATGGTGGCGAAAAAACTCAAAGCTAAAATTGATAGCGACCCTAATATGCAGGCAGTACTGACGCGTGACGGCGATTATTTTATTCCGCTGCATGGCCGCGTGGTGAAGGCGCGTAAATTGCAGGCTGATCTTTTTATCTCTATCCACGCCGATGCGTTCACCAACCCGGCGGCACGCGGTTCATCGGTATTTGCGCTTTCTGAAAAAGGGGCAACCAGCGCCAGTGCACGCTATCTGGCTAAAAAGGAAAACGAGTCTGACCTGATCGGTGGCGTAAGCCTGAATGTTAAAGACCCGGTGCTGGCGAGGACACTGCTGGATTTATCGCAGACGGCCACGATTAACGATAGCCTGAAACTTGGCAAGGCTGTGCTGGGTCAGATCGGCAACATCAACAAGCTGCATAAGAACCATGTGGAGCAGGCCGGTTTTGCGGTACTGAAATCACCGGATATTCCATCCATACTGGTTGAAACTGCGTTCATCAGCAACCCGGAAGAAGAACGCAAGCTGAATGATGAAACTTATCAGGATACTTTGGTCACTTCTATTTTTGAGGGTGTCAAAAAGTATTTTGCGACCAACCCCGCGCTGGCCAAGACCAAGATTGCGCTGGATTGACCAATGCCAGGCTAGGCCGGGTGATGTCGCAGGTTTGAAGGCGGGCAGTTTTTACCAAGGAGGGATGGCATGCAACTCAAGTTTTTAGGCGCAACGGGTACTGTAACCGGATCCAAGTATTTACTGACCAGTGATAAATATCGTGTCCTGATCGACTGTGGCCTGTTTCAGGGGTTGAAGCAACTGCGCCTGAAAAACTGGGCGCAGCTGCCGATCAAGCCTGCAGAGGTCAATGCGGTGGTGCTGACCCATGCACATATTGACCACACCGGCTACCTGCCGCTGTTCGTGAAGAACGGTTTTTCCGGCAAGGTCTATTGCACGGAGGCAACGCGCGACCTGTGCAAGATCCTGCTGCCCGACTCGGCGCACCTGCAGGAAGAAGAAGCGGAATATGCCAATCGCCGCGGATTTTCCAAACACCATCCGGCATTGCCCCTTTACACAACGGAAGATGCCTTCAAAGCACTGGAGTTGCTTACCCCGGTGCCGTTCGACCAGGACATCAATATCGGCGATGACCTTACGCTCAGGTATTATCCTAACGGGCATATCCTGGGGTCGGCATTTGCGCGCATCCATAACAAAAAGACATCCGTCCTGTTCTCCGGCGATATAGGTCGCTCCAATAACATCCTGATGAAACCCCCGGTGACGGTGAAACAGGCGGACTACCTGCTGCTGGAGTCGACTTACGGCAACCGCCTGCATGAGCGTGACGACCCGATGCTGAAGCTGGCGACCATCATCAACAGAACCGTGAAGCGCAAGGGCGTGGTCGTGATACCGGTGTTTGCCGTCGGGCGCGCGCAGGAGCTGCTGTATTACATTCATCTGCTTAAGGCTTCAGGCGCTATCGCAGACAATATCCCGGTGTACCTGAATAGCCCGATGGCCGTGGATGCAACGGCGATATTCAGCAAACACCGCGGCGAACACCGGCTGTCAAAAGAAGAATGTGCCGCATTGAGCCGCACCGCGCGTATGGTAAACAGCGTCGAGGAGTCGCGCGCCCTGAACCAGATGAAAGGCCCGATGATTATTCTGTCAGCCAGCGGCATGGCCTCGGGCGGGCGGGTGGTGCATCACCTGAAAGCATTTGCGCCAAAATCCAACAATACCATTCTGTTTGCCGGATTTCAGGCAGCAGGCACACGCGGCGCAGCCATGCTTGATGGCGCAAAAGAAATCAAGATACATGGTGAATACGTGCCGGTAAGGGCAACTGTTACCTCCATCACCAATCTTTCGGCACATGCCGATTATTCCGAGATCATCACCTGGCTCCGGGGTTTTGAATCTGCACCTAAAAAGACCTTTATCGTACACGGTGAACCGGTAGCCGCCGATAGCATGCGGCGCCATGTTGAAGAAGAATTGCATTGGCACGCGGAGGTGCCGGATTACCTGGAAACAGTGAATCTCGATTGATGTATCGTCTTGATGGCACCCATCACCGTTTCCCGGTCATCAGGTAATCGATTTCACGGCTGGTATCACCGTAGCCAGACTGCGTGAGCAAGGCACGCTCAATGTAGCGGCTGACTTGCTGCCGTAACGCAGTGACCAGCCTGCCGTCCGTGAAAAACTGCGGAAACTTGAAACTGAGCCATGCATACAGGCTCAGGTTGTGGCTGAGCAGTTCCGCTTGTTCCAGATGCTTCGGGCTTTCTGAATCGAGCCAGGCAGGGCGGAGAGGGAGGTGTCTTGCCCTGGATTGTGCGACACTTTGCAGGCATAGCAGGTAATAGTCTTTTTCAAACGCTACATTGAGCGAGATAGGTGCACAGGTAAATATGTACTTGTCTTTCAAGGACATGTCGGGAGCGTATTCATCTACCAGCAATGCCTGGTTGATCTGGCTATTAACTGAAGCCATTGCAAAAAGCGCATGCGAAAAACGCGTACGCTCCTGGTGGTAGATCAGGATCTCGGATATTTTGCGCGTGTGCAGTTTAGCGGCAATGCCATCAATCTGCATCATGTCGATATTGACAGGCAGCTTTGCCAGGTCTGCGGTATCATCTGCTGTCAGCATGTGCTCAATATGGATCAGTTCATCCTCCTCCAGCACATTCACGTAGCCGGTGTCATAAATGCCAAACCTGCCGGCGCGGCCTGCGATCTGCCGCACTTCTGTCATGTTGAGCATGCGCGGGGCAATGCCGTCAAACTTGTGGATATGCGAAAAGATCACGCGCCGTATCGGCAGGTTCAGGCCCATGCCAATCGCATCGGTGGCCACCAGTATGTCTGCCTGGCCGCTGCTGAAGCGCTCGGACTCGGTGCGGCGCACTTCCGGTGCCAGTGCCCCGTAAATGGTGGCTACCGTAAATCCCCATTGCCTGAACCTTGCGCTGAACGTCAGCACGTCCTTGCGGCTGAAGGCAATCACTGCATCGCCTTTCTGCAATTTCGGCTTTAACTTCTGTTTGCTGTAGCGTTTGCCGCACAGGCTTTCATGTTCCAGCACCAGCGGGGTTTTACGTTCCAGATAAGTGACATCATAGCTTTCGTCCAGCGTTTCAATCACGTCGATACAAGGCTTGGTGACCGCAGTCGAGCCGCAGATGAAAACTTTGGCGGCAGGGGCGCCCACTAAAGCAGCCGTCCATGCCGAGCCGCGATCCGGATCCAGCAGCATCTGGATTTCATCAATAACGGCAACTTCAACCTGCGTGCGGGGGTTCATCATTTCAATGGTGGAAGCGGTATGCCTCGCGCCTTCCATCAGCACGCGCTCTTCGCCGGTAATCAGGTTGCAGGGTACGCCTGCAGCAACCAGCCTGTCGCGGACTTCCATTGCCAGCAGCCGCAGCGGCGCCAGGTATACGCCGGACTGCGCTTTCTCCAGTGCAAGCAGTGCCTGATAGGTTTTGCCGGAGTTGGTCGGCCCCAGGTAAAAATGATGGTGGCGTTTCAGGCTGCGGGCAACGCTGAAACTATCCGTGAAACCGGTGACTGATAAATCTTTGGAGTTTGAATGCATACTTTCAGGAATTTAGCTTAAAACAGGTAAAATAACCATCGTTAAAGTTAACTTGAACCTATTGATCAATCCCATGCATATTCAGTTATTACCCGACCAGCTTATCAGCCAGATCGCCGCAGGCGAGGTGGTGGAGCGGCCGGCATCCGCATTGAAAGAGTTGCTTGAAAACAGCCTGGATGCAGGCAGTACGGATATTCAGGTGGCCCTGCTGCAAGGCGGCATCAAGCAGATACGGGTGGCGGATAACGGCAGCGGTGTGGCGAAAGAAGACCTTGAACTTGCGTTGACGCGCCATGCCACCAGCAAGATCGCCAGCCTTGAAGACCTGGAATCGGTCGCCAGCCTGGGTTTTCGCGGTGAGGCGCTGGCAAGCATCGCTTCCATTTCGCGCACGCAGCTGCTAAGCCGGCAGGTTCAGGCAAAACACGCATGGCGCATCACTTCGGAAGGCAGCGATATTTCCGCGATTGAACCTGCCGCGCTGGACGCCGGCACGGTGATCGAGGTTTCAGACCTGTATTTCAATACGCCGGCACGCCGCAAATTCCTGAAAACGGAAGGCACCGAATTTGGTCACTGCGAAGAGGTGTTTAACCGGATCGCGCTTTCGCGCCCGGATGTCGCGCTGATGCTGCAGCACAATGGCCGTGCCCTGAGCCGCTATGCGGCGAGCCAGCCGGAACGCAGGTTTGCCGAGGTACTGGGCAGCGAGTTTGCCGCAGAGTCGATCAGCCTGGATGAGTCCGCGGCCGGCTTGCGTTTATGGGGCATGGCAGCCAAGCCTACGTTTAACCGTAACAGCCGCGATACCCAGTATGTCTATGTGAATGGCCGTTTTGTGCGCGATAAACTGATTGCGCATGCGATTCGCCAGGCATACCAGGATGTGCTGCATCATGACCGCCATCCGGCATTCGTGCTGTTTCTGGAGCTTGACCCCGTACTGGTCGATGTGAATGTGCATCCTGCCAAGACCGAGGTCAGGTTCAGGGATGCGCAGTCAATGCATCGTTTTATATTCCACTCACTGAACAAGGCTTTGGGCACGCCTACCGGCGTATCCAGTGCGGTGACGGCCAGCCAGGCCGGGTATAACCCATTCAGCCAGCAGCAGCCTTCGAATACTCCTTACCCTGCTTATCAGTCGCAGATCAACCTGCGTGCAAGCGAGCCGGCCGGTTTTTACGACACCATGTTCGGCACAAGGGGAATGGGTGCAGGAGGCAATGGCAGCGCGCAGGTGCAATATGCAAGCCCGGTGTGTTACGCACCTGAATTTGAAACTGAAAGTGCGCTTAACCAGCCACAGCCGCATACGGAAGAATACCCGCTCGGTTTTGCCGTAGCGCAGATCCATGGCGTTTATGTACTGGCACAGAATGCGCAGGGACTGGTCGTGGTGGACATGCACGCCGCACATGAACGCATCATGTATGAAAAACTCAAATCCGCGCTGGATAGCCAAAGCGTGCCGATGCAGCCCTTGCTGCTGCCGGTGAGTTTTAATGCAGACAAGCTTGAAGTGACAGCGGTGCAGGAAGTGCTTGGCATGAATGATGACAGCTTGCGGCAGCTGGGTTTCGATATTGCCGTGCTGTCACCGACCACACTTGCGGTACGCGCGGTGCCAACCATGCTGCAGAATTCGGATGTGGTGGAACTGGCGCGGGATGTGCTCAGGGATTTACGCGAATACGGCGCGAGCAGGGCGCTGACCGAGCGGCGCAATGAATTGCTGGGAACTATGGCCTGCCATGCGGCCGTGCGCGCAAACCGCAGTCTGACGATCACTGAAATGAATGCATTGCTGCGTGATATGGAAGCGACTGAACGCTCCGGCCAGTGCAACCACGGCCGCCCAACCTGGTTCCAGGTGTCCATGGGTGATCTGGATAAGATGTTCATGCGGGGGAAATAATGCTCATATCATTCCAGGGCTCCGTCAGAATGATGTGATTGGTAGGCATTTAGCCTAAAAGATGATTTGCACAAAGATTATCCATTGATATTTCGTACGTAAAAGCGTACCATTGTTTCTGGTTTATCGGAGATTTAATTATGCAGACATTATCAGCCAGTACAGCACGTACTAATCTATATCGCTTGATTGATGAAACGGCTGAATCACATCAGCCTTTGGTGATTACAGGTAAGCGCAATAACGCTGTGCTGGTTTCAGCAGAAGACTGGGCGGCCATGCAGGAAACCTTGTTTTTACTATCCGTTCCCAATATGCGTGAGTCTATTCGTGAGGGCATGAGCACGCCTGTGACCGAGCTTGCCGATACGCTGGATTGGTAATAAATGGCAACTTGGCAGCTGTTGTACACGAAAGCGGCGCAGAAAGATGCCAGGAATCTTGCGGCAGCAGGGTTGAAAGACAAGGCTTTGCAGCTGTTGGATATATTGGCTGAAAATCCGTTTCAGAACCCTCCGCCTTATGAAAAGCTTGTGGGGGATTTAACAGGCGCCTATTCGCGTCGTATCAATATCCAGCATCGTTTGGTTTATCAGGTGCTGGATGCAGAAAAAATCATAAAAGTATTAAGGATGTGGTCACACTATGAGTAGTTTACTGCAATGAGTAGTTTATTGCAGTTTCTGCTTTAGCCAGCGCCAGACCAGGCTATCCGGTATTTCAATGCCATCTATGACGTAGGTCAGTATTTTGCTGTTGTTGAGTAGCGTGGGCAGCGCAGACCTGGCATCAGGGGTGCCGCAGAACAGGACACGGTCACCCATTTGCAATGCAGTCGAAACCGGCGGTACCAGCATGGGCACACCATCGCGCAGCAGTAGCAGCGGTACGAGATTGAGCCGGATGCTGCGGTTGGCAGGATCCTGCGTCAGGTTGTGCAGGGAGACCGGGGTGCTCTTGCCCAGCAGTTCTGCAATGGCCGGCGTGCTGTCTTTACTGACTGTGATCGCCCATCTTTCCGGCACGGTTTCGCCGACGACCGAAACCAGTTCACTGATGAGCTGATTCGCCCAGCTGTTGCTCTGGTTGCGCACCAGGGTCAGGAATTGGGCTAGCAGGGGTGCAATCATGTGCGCCAGGCACTCGTGCGCAATGATTTCGGTAGGCTGCATGGTGATGTCGGCATTAAACTGCCTGAACAGGGTATCGTTATGGCGCCGGTTTTTCCGTATCACCACAAACAGTTTTGGATTCAGCTCATAAGCCGTCATGACGATAGACAGATTATTGATGTCATTGTCGGTGCCGGCTACGATGCCGACAGCGTTTTCAATATCCGCTTCCAGCAGTGTTTTCGACTCGGTGCCGCTGCCGACAATACATTCATCGCAGCCAGTCAGTTCCGGCATCGCTTCTACGATAGTGGTCGTAATGTTTTCGCGCTCCAGGTTTTCCACCACGGATTTTCCGAAACGACCGTAGCCGCATACGACCCAGCGGCCCCTAGGGGGCGTTTCAGGCGGCAGCAGCGTGTCACCCGGAACATCCGTCAGCCATTCATGCAGGATATAAGTGCCGATGGCATGTACCCGCATTGCCAGCTGGTCACCAAACAATGTGTAGGGGTTGATGATGTGGTCGGTGCCGAACGATGCCATATTGGCTGCAATATCATCACGCTCGGCGCGTGCCAGTACCGGCAGGGTCGGGTTCATCAGCTTGACGGCAACCGCCACGGCAAGGTTGACTTCGTCGTTGTCGGTCAGCGTGACTACGCCACTGCAAAGCGGATGATGCACGCCTGCGCGGATCAGGTTTTCTGGTAGTTTTGCATCTGCGCACAGGTGTGGAATCACGCTGTAGGTTTCGGCCAGGTCCAGTTCGTTTAAACGCTCCTGCTGCGATTCAATGACCACGACACGCATGCCTTTTTCATCCAGTGTCCTGGCCAGTACGCTGGCAGATTCGCCATAACTGCATAATATGTAGAACGGTTCCTGCAGCGCTTTTACGGCGCGGGCGAAACGCTCTGTCGTAATTGCCGCCCTCAGCGCGGTGTCCTGCAGCAGCGTGATGATTTTGCCGATGGCGTAAAACCATGGGATCACCGTCAGGTAGATCGAGATCGTCAGCCACAGCCGCTGGGATTGGCTGTAGGCATACGGGATTTCGCCAAACCCGATGGTGGTTGCGGTGTAGCTGATGACATAGAGCGCTTCGAATATGCTCATGTGCCATGGGCGACCTTCGTTGTCGAGCCCGGGCATGAGCGTAAGCCCGAAAATGGCAATCGAAAAGCAAACGATGATCAGGATCAGCGGCCGCCGCAGGCGACGCAAGATCAGGAACAGGATGCTATTCATTTAGGGCTGTACGCACTGGTTGATGATGTGCCAGCCTCGATTAACGGCGCTGGCCTATGGTTTCCGCAATCAGCAGTATTACTGAGACAAAATTGGCCATCAGCGCGCCGCCTGAGAGTGAAACAATATAGGTGATCAGGCTTGGCTCATCCATTTTTCCACTCAGGGCCGCCCATAGTATGGCGGCAGTAATCAGCTGCAGGTCGGCAGCCAGGCTTGTGGACAACAGGATGGCACCTACATGTGTGCGGTCGCCGAATTTAAGCACGGTGGCAATCAGGCTGACAACGATTGCCGCATATAACTCATAGACATGGTGGTGGCTGGGGTTGTCGATATCACCCAGGAAAAAACCGAAATTCAGTGTCATTGCCAATACGATAAAAAAACCGAAAATAACTTTTTCTAAATTCATGGATGGGCCCGTCAGTAAAATGAGTACTAAAAATTGGATGCGATGATGAGTAACATCATATGGGTGAAATCATAAAGCTACAGTAAGATGTATTATATACGCACTTATATTCACTTTCTTAATTAAGCACATAAACCCGCCGGCATGCGGCAAGTATAGATTGCATCATGCCGGCAATATACCACTGCAGAACCATAGCTGATGAACCATACCGCATTACCCCCTGCAATTTTCCTGATGGGCCCGACCGCCAGCGGCAAAACCGGCGCTGCTGTCGCACTGTATTCCCAATTGCCGATAGAACTTATCAGCGTCGACTCGGCGCTGGTGTTCCGCGACATGGATATTGGCACGGCAAAACCCGATGCTGAAACGCTGGCAATAGCCCCGCATCACCTGATCGATATCATTCCGCCGACAGCCGCTTATTCTGCAGCTAATTTCAGGACGGACGCCCTGCGCCTGATGGCCGAGATTACGGCGCGCGGCAATGTGCCTGTACTGGTAGGCGGCACCATGCTTTATTTCAGGGCGCTGCAGAGCGGTTTAAGTCATTTGCCTGAAGCAGATCCGCAAGTACGGCAGCAGATCGAGCATGAAGCTGCGCAGATCGGCTGGCCTGTCATGCATGCAAAACTGGCGCAGGTTGACCCTGAAACGGCGGCGCGCCTGCAGCCTAACGATGTACAGCGTATAGAGCGTGCTCTGGAAGTGTATCGCCTGACCGGCCAGACCATGACCGCTTTGCACCAGGCATCTGCCGGTGAGGCGTTGCCATATCGCCTGCTCAAGATTGCACTGGTACCCAGCGACCGCAAAGTGCTGCATGAACGCATTGCGCTCAGGTTTGACCAGATGCTCGCCGATGGATTTATCGATGAAGTGAAAGCGCTCGTGAAAAAATACCCCGAGCTGACCGCAGACAGCACATCCATGCGCTGCGTGGGTTATCGCCAGGCGCTGGAATACCTGGCCGGCCTGTATGACAGCAAGGAACTGCGTGACCGGGGCATTTTCGCAACGCGCCAGCTGGCTAAACGCCAGTTGACCTGGCTGCGCGCCATGGATGATATTGTAGAGATCGATTGCCTGAGCCCGAAACTGCATGAAACAGTACTGCATGAAATAACCGCATTCATTAAGGAGTAAAGTCATGAAGGATTTCATTAAAGCCAATCTGGTGCTCGTGGTTGGCCTGACATTGCCGCTGTTGTTGGTCGTACTTTTCTTTGCTGCGACGGTAGTCCCCAAGGCATTCGGTACGCCGCCGCAATATGAAATGCTGTTTACCACGATGCGTTATGATTACCGGGCTGCTCCCGATTATGAGATTGATTTTGCAGTGAAAAATCAAAAGCTCATGGTTAAATCCCGCAAGAATGAACATAAAGACCGTGGCTATCACTCGAAATTATTGATGGTCTACGATGCACAAAGTGAAACCGTCCGTGAAATCAATGTAGATGCCGTTAAAGCCGGCGCTGCGGTAAATAATAATGAAACTGTGCTGGATGAAACGGCTGGCTGGACTATCGATACATCCAAAGTGTCTCCGGATGGTTATATTCTGGACGGGCCCAGCTACAGCGGTGGCGGCATGCTCGTTGGCATGTTCGGTGCTGGTTATCGCAATGACGGTTTCAGGATCAAAAAGGGCAGTGTCGCTTACCGGATACCTGACACACAGGGTGATTATTACTACAACCAGGTGCAGTTCGTCGGCTGGGTCATCAAAAAATAAGGGGGCAATATGTCGCTTAAAGAAGATGCATTGCAGGACATCGTTTCACTCGCCAGGCACCACCAGCTTACGCTTGAAGAAATAGCCCAGGCGCTGAATGACCCTGAATCCGGCCGTGAAAAACAGTCAGCCGGTATTTTATCCAGGCTTTTTGGCTATGTAGGCGGCATTTTTGTATTTGCAGGTATCGGCGTCTTTATCTCAATGTATTGGGATGACTTTGGGTCGGCAGCACGGGTGATCGTTACGCTCGGGGTTGGGCTGGTGGCTTTTTTGATGGGGCTGGTGTGCCTGGCTGAGCAGAAATATGAGCGTGCCGCTACGCCGCTGTTCCTGATGGCATCGTTGCTGCAGCCAACCGGGATTCTGGTGATGCTGCAGGAATATGCCTCAGGCGGTGATGCGCGGCACGGTTTGCTTTTTATGGCGACTTACATGCTGATTCAGCAGGGGAGCGCTTTCTGGGCCAGGCAGCGCAGCGTCCTTGCCTTCAGTGCCATCCTGTTCGGCTGTGTTTTCTTTGCCAACCTGTTCGATATTCTGGACATCAGCGAAAAGCTTACCGGGCTGGTGATCGGCACCTCACTGCTTTTTGTTGCGTATGCGCTTAACCAATCCAGGCACATTGCGATAGCGGCTTTCTGGTATTTTGCCGGCGCTGTGATACAGCTGTGGTCGATATTCGAGCTGGTGAAGAACTCGTCACTTGAACCTGTATACCTCGGCGCATCTGCATTGATGATATTCATGAGCACCTATGTGCGCAGCAGGACGCTGCTGCTGGTTGGTACGCTGTCCATGCTGTGCTACATCGGCTATTACACGGCAAAACATTTTGCGAATGCCGTAGGCTGGCCGATTGCGCTGGTGCTGATCGGTATCGCCCTGATAGGGCTGAGCTCACTGGCCGTGAGGCTGAACAACAAATATATCAGAGCAGCAGCTTAAAAAAAAGCACCGGTAAATCTGCAAGCAGAACTCAGCGGTGCTTTTTATCCTGGGTTTGAGTCATCATGGCTTTGCGTGACGGGCTGTTCCAGTTTCGGGGGTGCAAATTACAGATGCAGGTGCTCGCGTATGCGCTGCGCTGCTTCCATGCACTCATCATAAGAGGCAACCAGCGCGATACGCACGAAGTTCTTCCCTGGGTTGACGCCATGTGCCTCGCGCGCGAGAAAGCTGCCCGGCAATACCGTGATATTCAGGTCGCGGTAGAGTTTTACAGCCAGTTCAGTGTCGGAAATGTTCTGATCTTTGATTCTTGCCCATAGATAAAACGCAGCATCCGGAATAACCGCTTCCAGCACATCGGTCAGCAGCGGTGTAACGTCTTTGAATTTCCGGGCATACTGAGCGCGGTTTTCAATGACATGCGTCTCATCGTTCCATGCGGCAACTGACGCAGCCTGCACGGCAGGGTTCATCGCGCAGCCATGATAAGTGCGATACAGCGTGAATTTTTCGATAATGGCTTCGTCACCGGCCACGAAGCCTGAACGCATGCCGGGCACATTGGAGCGCTTGGAAAGCGAGCTGAAAACAACCAGGTTCCTGTAGTTTCTGCCAAGCTGGTGCGCTGCCTGTAACGCGCCTAATGGCGGGTGCGCTTCATCAAAATAGATTTCCGAATAGCACTCATCTGCCGCAATGACAAAGCCATGACGGTCTGACAACTCAAAAAGATCTTTCCATTGTGCCAGGCTCATTACTTTGCCGGACGGATTGCCGGGGCTGCATACATAAACCAGCTGGGTGCGGGCCAGTATATCAGCCGGTACGCTGGAAAAATCCATGACATGGTTATGTTCCGCATCCTCGTGCGGCAATGTGTTCAGGAAATAAGGCTCGGCGCCGGCCAGGAATGCCGCGCCTTCGTAAATCTGGTAGAACGGGTTTGGCGAGATCACGACGGGGGTGATCTCTGATGCATCGATGATGGCCTGTGCGAAAGCAAATAGCGCTTCACGGCTGCCGTTGACAGGCAGTATTGCTTTTTCGGCGCTTAATGCCGGGATGTTGTAACGCCTGGCAATCCAGCTGGAAATTGCTTCGCGTAGCTCGTTTGAGCCGATAGTCGTGGGATAATTGGCTAAGCCGGACAGGTTTCCAACCAGCGCATCTTTTATCAGTTGCGGCGTAGCGTGTTTAGGCTCTCCGATTGATAAATTGATCGGCGTAAAAGCAGGGTTGGGAACAATCCCTTTAAACAGGTCGCGCAAGCGCTGGAAAGGGTAGGGCTGCAGTAAATTCAGATTAGGATTCATAGGCATCATTATAATGAGCAATAGCGATAATAAAAACTCTTTTGCAGTCTTCGGTTTACTTTTTGGCGCCCTGTGCTGGGGCATTATCTGGTATCCGTACCGCATCATGGCTGATGCCGGTGTGTCGGGCATCGTTTCCAGTTTCTATACCTACAGCATTGCCGTAGCGCTGGCAGGGGTCTATTTTGCTGCCCACTGGCGGGGCATATTCAAGTTACCGTTGAGCATAGTGTGGCTAAGCCTCGTAGCAGGGTGGACCAACCTGAGTTATGTACTGGCGATTATCGACGGCGAAGTCATGCGCGTGATGCTGCTGTTTTATCTTTCGCCGCTGTGGACGCTGATACTCGCGCATTTCTGGCTTAAGGAAAAGACGCACCTGCCTGGGGTGGCCGCCATCATTACATCGCTGCTTGGCGCTTATATCATGCTGTATGACCCGGCTGCCAGCCGGTTTCCTGTGCCTGCAAACAACGCGGAGTGGCTGGGGCTTTCTTCCGGATTCGGCTTTGCGCTGACCAATGTCATGGCAAGAAAATCCGTACATCTGACGCTGCGTGCAAAATCTTTCGCGATATGGACAGGCGTGATGCTTGTCTGCCTGATCGCCATGCCGCTGATGCAGGTTCCTCTCATGTCACCTGTAGTGTTCACATCAGGCAACTGGCTGATTATGGGCTTGATTGCGATTCTGCTGATTGCGGCTACGTTTCTTGTGCAATATGGCGTAACCTTGATCAAGGCCACCAGGGCTTCAGTGCTGTTTTTGTTTGAACTGGTGGTGGCGGCAATTGCTGCATATTTCCTGACGGATGAAACAATGCAGATGAATGAATGGATAGGTGGTGCCCTGATTGTGGCAGCTTCCATATTTGCTGCATTCAATCATCGGGACTGATGACTGCCGTAATTGAATCAAGCGATCATGACTGTTGCTACAAGGGAGCCCCAGGCTCCTTTTTACTGGCTGTCATATTTCCGGGGTATGCAAGGGCATGATACAAGGGAAAGCCAAGTGCAGACTTGCATAAAAAAACACCCCGACGAATCGGGGTGTTTTCTTTGAATCAACTAGGTATTAGCTAGTAATCTTTTGTTTTGCAACAAGCGATTACAGGCTGAATACTGTCAATGCACCGCCGCCAGGAGCCGCGTTGTATTTAGTCAATTCTTTGTAACCACCAGCAGCACCCAGTGCGTCTGTGTCGTTAGTCATACCAAGGTTCATCGCTACGCCAGCCCAGCCGCCGATACCAGACAGCACGCCAACGTATTGTTTACCTTTAACACCGTAGGTGAATGCATTACCAATCACGCCTGAACCCACTTGGAATTTCCAGAGTTCTTTACCTGATTTGGCATCAACAGCTTTGAACCAGCGGTCCAGTGTGCCGTAGAATACCAAGTCAGTAGCTGTTGTCAAAGCACCGCCCCATGCAGAGAATTTCTCTTTGTTGTACCAAACTTTTTTGTTGGTCATTGGATCATAAGCAGCAAAGCCACCCATTACGCCGTCAGGACCAGCAAACATCGTCAAGGTAGCACCAACCCATGGTTGACCTGCAACGTATTTAGACTCAACTGGCTCGTATGTCATACATACGTGGTTCAGTGGAGAGTACACTAAACCAGTTTTTGGTGAGTATGCAGCTGGTTGTTGGTCTTTTGTACCCAATGCAGCTGGGCATACGCCTTTAGCATTGTAGTCTTGGTGAGTTGAAGCTGATGCCAGTTTGTTTGGTACACCAGTTTTCATGTCAACGTCAGTTGCCCAGTTAACGAATGGGTGTACTTTTTCTGCAGCTTGCAGTTTACCGTTGTGTGCGTTCCATGTGTAAGCGAAGCCGTTACGGTCATGGTGCCATGCGTAAGTTTTGCCGCCTTTGTCGAACAGGATGACTTCGTTGATGCCGTCATAGTCCCACTCGTCGTGTGGTGTCATTTGCATGCCCCATTTTGCAACGCCTGTGTCCAGGTCACGTGCAAATACAGTCATTGACCATTTGTTGTCGCCTGGACGTACGTCCGGGTTCCAAACAGATGGGTTACCTGTACCGTAGTAAACCAGGTTGGTACGTGCATCATATGGCCACCAGCCCCATGTAGAGCCACCACCATGTTGCCAGCCGTCTTTCACAGCTTGTGGTTTCAACCAGGTACGTGTACCCAGTTCTTTTTCGCCGATTTTCAGTTGGTCGTTAGGGATCTTTTTGAAAGAACCGCCCATTTTGTTACCGCCGTTTACGTCTTGGTAAACTGACAGTGCGCTGTATTCTGGTGTGTCTTTGTTGAAGTCTGCACCGATCAGCATTTCAGCGTCTGGGCCTGTTGAGTAGGCTTTCCATGCCAGTGAGCCGTCTTTCAGGTTGTAGGCTGCCAGGAAGCAACGTACGCCGAACTCAGCACCTGAGCAACCAGTCAGTACTTTGTCTTTGATTACGTGTGGTGCGTTGGTGTTAGTTGCACCTACTTTTGGATCTGTGTTTTGTACAGACCATACTTTAGCACCGGTTTTTGCGTCTAAAGCAACCAGGTTGCCGTCGTTCTGTTGCAGGAAGATTTTACCGTCGCCGAAGCCAAGACCGCGTGATACGTTGTCACAGCACAGTACAGCTTGTACTGATGGGTCTTGTTTTGGGAAGTATGACCATACGATTTTTTGGTTGTCGTTCAGGTCAAGTGCGTATACGTTGTTTGGGAATGCAGTGTGAACGTACATTACGTTGCCAACCACAACTGGTGAACCTTCGTGACCACGGTTTACACCAGTGGCGAATGTCCAGGCTGCTTTCAGGTTTTTAACGTTGCCTTTGTTCACTTGTGACAAAGCGCTGTAGCCTTGGTTGTTGTGCTGACCGCGTGGGTGTGCCCAGTTGTTCGCGTCTTTCATCGCTGCTTCTTGATCTGCAGCTGCTGAGGCTACCAATGGCAGCGCCATTGTCATACCTGCAACTAAGCCAAGTGCTAACTTGATTTTGTTGATTTGCATATTATTCTCCAAATATTTTTCTGCATCGGGATGTAAAACATAACAAAAATGATCGCAAGAGTGATCCTGCAAAATTAATTTCAAACAGTAATCTTTTGGAATCGCTTTGTTATCGGTACTCCACATTCGTGGAATGCAGCCAATGTATTAGGTATTAATACGAATAGCAACATATATTTTTTACAATTTTGTTACATGTTTGTGTAATTTGACATGGTGCAATAGGCCTGAGCCTTTCTGCGCCTGGCTTACAGCGAAATTTTACCTGTATGTTTATTGGTAATGTTTTTTACAGGTTTGCTGTCAGCGATCAAACCATCGTTCAGGCTGTTTTTTAGGGATGCTTATTATTCGCGGCTCTTCAGCCAGTCAGGCTTGATTCACGCCGCTTGATTTTTAAAGTGGATTCATTTTTTTCTGTAACATCTTATTTACAAATAGTGAAAATGCGTTAATACTTGTTTACGCAAGCATCGTGTTAAGGATAGTGACAAAGTAAGACTGAATTAAGAAAAACAAATACAGTGTAGGCAGCGTTTTTTCAGCTGCAACGCATTGCCCGATTGCCATATTTTGCGTAAAGGATAATGTTCATGAGTCTGTTAAACTTATTTTGGCTGTTTGTAGTACCTAACAAAGGATGGCGGCGTCTGGTGCAGTCCAAACCATCGATGCACCGCCTTTTCTTTCTGCATGTTGTTCCGCTTTCACTGATTCCCCCTTTATTTATTTATTACGCTGCCGGTGATTTTGCAGGAGATTTGCTGCCGGTTTTATCCAGTGCCAAGCTGCTGCTGGTCTCGATTATTCTGTTTGTCGTTGAGCTGGCAATCGTGCCGATCATGGGCCTGGTCGTGCGCCAGCTGGCCGAGGTGGCGGAGATTCACCCCAGTTACCATGATTCATTCATCCTGGCGGCAGTGGCGCCAACGCCGTTATGGCTGATGCCGGTATTTTTCCTGATCCCGAGTATGCTGCTGAGCCTGGTGGTGCTGACGGCCGCGCTTTTGTATACGACCAGCTTTATCTACTATGGCATCCCTGCCGTGTTTCATATCAAGGAGCGCGGACATGCCATGCTCCTGTTCGGTGCGGTGTTGACTGCCGGCGCGGTCGCATGGGGGTTCCTGATGGTTGCAACACTGGTCATATTGGGCAGTGTGCAGAGCCTGTAGCTCAGATTGCGTGTCATTGTATGAACGATACAAGCGGTCAGGCTTCTAGCCGCTGACCGCTTGGTTATATAGGTTATGTACGCCGTTTTAATGTCGACTTATCCGTCAGATTGCAGTTAAAATTGTTTAATGCAATTAAATGGGTATGCACATGACATCAAAGTATTCTAGCCCCTGGTTATTTATCCCGATTGCGCTGGCAATGGTTGTGGCAGCACTATTCTCATGGCAATATTTTCACCGGGCAAAAACCCCTGAATCGTTTGCGTCCGGCAACGGGCGCATTGAGGCTACCAGCATCAATATCGCAACAAAAATGAGCGGCCGCATCAAAGAGGTTCTGGTGCGTGAGGGGGATGACGTTGTCAGCGGGCAGGTGCTGGCTTATATGGATACCGCCACGCTTGTGGCCGACCTGCATGAGGCGGAAGCACAGGTCAAGCGCGCCAGAAGCGCCAGGCAGATAGCACAGGCCAATGTAGCGCAGCGGGAAAGTGAGAAAGCCGCAGCCAATGCCTTGATCGCACAGCGTGAAAGTGAATTGGCATTGACCGAAAAAGACCTGCAGAGAACGCAGCAGCTGATCGATAAAGGCTTTGTTTCCCCGCAGAAGCTTGATGTAGATAAATCCAGAAAAAACAGCGCAGCGGCTTCAACCCGGGCTGCCAGGTCGCAGCAGAACGAAGTCCAGTCATCCATCAGCGCAGCCCAGGCTGCCGTGAATGAAACGCAGTCTGCCATAGAGGCAGCAGAAGCCAAGGTTGAAAAAATCAAGGCAGATATCAGGGATGCCGCCCTGACGGCACCGATCAGCGGCCGTGTCCTGTACCGTCTGGCAGAGCCGGGCGAAGTGCTGGGTGCAGGTGGCAATGTTGTGACACTGCTTGATATTACTGATGTTTACATGACCATTTTTCTGCCTACATCACAGGCCGGGCGCATCGCTATCGGTACTGATGCCCGGATTGTGCTGGATGTACGGCCTGATATTTCCATTCCGGCTACGATTACTTTTGTCTCGCCCGAAGCGCAGTTCACGCCAAAATCCGTAGAAACGCGCACCGAACGCGAGAAGCTGATGTTCCGTGTGAAGGTCAAGATTCCAGAAGCCCTCCTGAAAGCGCACGCCAGGCGCGTGAAGACCGGCTTGCCCGGAGTCGCTTATGTGCGCCTCGATGCAAACGCAGACTGGCCGGATACTTTGCCGCCTTTAGTGAATGATAAAAATTCACGATGAGTGAAGGTATTGTTGCCAGCCTGAACGGAGTCAGCCTGCGCTATGGCGACCATATCGCGCTGGAAAATATCAATCTGGAAATTCCAGCCGGCGTAATGGTCGGGCTCATCGGGCCGGATGGTGTCGGCAAATCCAGCCTGCTGGCACTGGTCTCCGGTGTGCGCAGGATACAGTCCGGCACCGTAGTGGCGCTGGGCGGCGACATGGCAGACAAAAGCCACCGGCTTGCAGTCTGCACCCGTATCGCCTACATGCCGCAGGGTTTGGGTAAAAACCTTTATATGACACTTTCCGTGTTTGAGAATGTGGAATTCTTCGGCCGCCTGTTTGGACAGGGGCGGGCGGAGCGTGAGGCGCGCATCGCGGAACTGCTTGAGAGTACCGGGCTGGCGCCATTCCGGGATCGGCCAGCCGGCAAACTTTCAGGCGGCATGAAACAGAAGCTGGGGCTGTGCTGCGCCTTGATCCATGACCCGGATTTATTGATCCTGGATGAGCCGACTACCGGGGTTGATCCATTGTCCAGGCGCCAGTTCTGGCGGTTGATTGCGCATATCCGTGAGCGCAGGCCCGGCATGAGCGTGATCGTTGCAACCGCATATATGCAGGAAGCCTCCGGTTTTGACTGGCTGGTTGCAATGGATGGGGGCAAGATACTGGATACCGGCAGCCCCGCAGCCCTGCTCAGCCGTACAGGTGCAGATGACCTGGATGCGGCATTTATTCAGCTGCTGCCTGTAGAAAAACGTCGGCATCACGAACGGCTTGCCGTGCCGCCCAGGCAAGTGCAGGCGGATGCATCGCCGGCCATTCGTGCAGAGAACCTGACCATGCAGTTTGGCGGCTTTACCGCAGTCGACCATGTGGATTTTGAGATCAGCCGCGGCGAGATATTCGGGTTTCTTGGATCTAACGGCTGCGGCAAAACCACTACGATGAAAATGCTTACCGGTCTGCTGCAACCGAGCGAAGGCCAGGCCTGGCTGTTCGGCAAGCCGGCAAAGGCGCATGATCTTGAAACCCGTAAACGTGTCGGTTATATGACGCAGGGATTTTCCCTGTACGGCGAATTAACGGTGGTGCAGAATCTTGAATTGCATGCCCAGTTATTTCATCTGCCTGCCGGGCAGATCGCATCGCGCGTGCAGGAGATGGTCGACCGTTTCGGCCTTGGCGGCCACCGGAACGAGCGCGCGGCCAACCTGCCGTTAGGTATCCGCCAGCGCCTGTCACTGGCGGTTGCGGTGATCCATAAACCGGAAATGCTGATACTGGACGAGCCTACATCCGGTGTAGACCCGATCGCGCGGGATGGTTTCTGGAAACTGCTGATCGACCTGTCACGCCGCGATGGCGTGACGATTTTCATATCCACGCATTTTATGAACGAGGGCGAGCGCTGTGACCGCATTTCGCTGATGCATGCCGGCCGCGTGCTGGCATGCGACGCTCCGCAGAACCTGATCGCCCGGCGCGGAAAAGCTTCGCTGGAAGATACCTTCATTGATTACCTGGAGCAGGCCACCGGTGATGATGGTGGTGCGCCAGGAGTGGAACCCGACGCTGCAGCCATTCCTGCACGCACGACGGCCTTGCCGTCAAGGTTTAGCCTGCGCCGGTTGTTTGGCTACGCTAACCGTGAGTTCCTGGAGGTCATGCGCGATCCGGTGCGGCTGGTATTTTCCCTGCTGGGATCTGTACTGCTGATGTTCCTGATGGGTTATGGCATCAGCATGGATGTGGAAGACCTGCGTTTTGCGGTGCTGGATCGTGACCAGACGCCGGAGAGTCGCAGCTATATCCAGAATATTGCCGGGTCACGCTATTTCAGTATGCAGCCGGAGATCAACAGCAGCAGTGAGCTGGATCTGCGGATGGCTAGCGGGGAGGTCAGTGTGGCGCTTGAGATTCCCCCGGACTTCGGTAAAGACCTGATGCGCGGCAGGGCGGCTGAGATCGGGGTGTGGGTCGACGGTGCAATGCCGTTTCGCGGTGAAACCATCGTGGGTTATATGCAGGGCATGCACTATGATTACCTTGCCAAAGCTGCAAAATACCAGCCGGGTGGTGTGGCCGTGCAAAGCCCTGCCGATATCGAGATGCGATACCGTTACAACCAGGATTTCAAAAGCCTGTATGCGATGGTGCCGGCGGTCATTCCATTGTTGCTGGTATTCATTCCGGCGATCCTGATGGCGGTAGGCGTCGTGCGCGAGAAAGAACTGGGCTCGATCACCAATTTATACGCCACGCCGGTGACGCGCCTGGAATTCCTGCTTGGCAAGCAACTGCCTTACGTGGCGGTGAGTATGCTCAGTTTCTTCGGCCTGGTGGCACTGTCGGTTTTTATCTTCGACGTGCCGCTTAAAGGCAGCCTGTTTACCTTGAGTTGTGCGGCTTTCATTTTTGTCACCGCAACCACCGGCATCGGCCTGCTGATGTCGTCATTCACCAGGACGCAGATTGCGGCACTAGGCGCCACTGCCATTGCCACATTGCTGGCGACGGTGAGTTTTTCCGGCCTGACGAACCCGGTGTCTTCGCTGAGCGGCATGGGCGCGCTTATCGGGCAGCTGTTCCCGGCGACGTATTTCCTTAACATCAGCCGCGGTGTGTTTACCAAAGCGCTTGAGTTTAAAGACCTGTATATGGATTTTCTGGCGCTGGCCGCATTCATACCCGTGCTGACCCTGTTAAGCGTGGTATTCCTCAGCAAGCAGGAGAGATGACGATGCGGCGCATCTGGAATGTTTACAGGCTGGGAATCAAGGAGCTGCGCAGCCTCGGGCATGACACGATACTGCTGGTGCTGATCGTCTGGGCGTTTACCGGTGCGATTTATGCCATTTCAACCGCAGCTTCGCAGGAGCTGCATAATGCGCCGATCGCATTTGTTGATGAAGACCAGTCTAACCTTTCCGCACGCATGATCAGTGCTTTTTATGGCCCGTATTTCAAAAAGCCGGTCATGATCAGCGAAAACCAGATTGATCCTGGGCTGGATGCCGGCATCTATACCTTTGTCGTCAATATCCCGCCAGATTTCGAGCGTGATGTGGTGGCTGGCCGCAGCCCGGATATCCAGGTCAATATTGACGCCACGCGGATGTCGCAGGCTTTTATCGGTGCCGGGTATATCCAGAATATCATCAACGGTGAAATCTCGGGTTTCCTGCAAGGCTTCCGGAAAGATGCGACGCTGCCGGTCAGCCTGAATACACATGTTAAATTCAACCCCAATTTAAGCAGTGCATGGTTCAGCAGCATCATGGAGATCATCAATAACATTACCATGCTTTCCATCATGCTGACCGGCGCCGCGCTGATACGTGAGCGTGAACACGGCACGCTGGAGCACCTGATGGTGATGCCGCTGAATGCCGCCGAGATCATTCTCGCCAAGATATGGTCGATGGGCCTGGTGGTGCTGGTGGCAGCATGGCTATCGCTGCAGTTCATGGTCAAGGGCGTTCTGCATGTGCCGGTGCAGGGGTCGATCGCATTGTTCATGTGCGGCGTCTTTCTGCACTTGCTTGCGACGACTTCTATCGGTGTTTTTATGGGGACGGTTGCCCGCAATATGCCTCAGTTGGGATTGCTGATGATACTCACGGTGCTGCCGCTGCAGATGCTGTCGGGCGGCGTGACCCCCAGGGAAAGCATGCCGATCGTGGTGCAGAGCCTGATGCAGGCTGCGCCAACCACGCATTTTGTCAGCATGGCACAGGCGATTCTTTACCGTGGCGCCGGTTTTGAAGTGGTATGGCCCAGCTTTGCCGCGGTTTTTGTGATCGCCGTGGTCTTTTTCACCCTGTCGCTGGCGCTATTCCGCAGAAGCCTGGCTTCTGCGTGACAGCGATTTGTCCTGTGCTATCGCTACCTTATTGAATAGTTTGTCATTTATTTACGCAGCCTGGATACCAGCCTCCGCTGGTATGACGCATAAGTGGTCATGATTAGATCATTGGACTATTTGAAAAAGCAGCTAAAATTCAGCCACTGAAGCCGCCGCGGCTGCCTTCTGCTGCAAAGCGGATTTTCAGTGACAGGTCATTGCGCGAATCTGCGTTGGCCAATGCATTATCCTCATCGATTTTTCCGCTGGAAAACAGCTTGAATAAAGACTGGTCAAAAGTCTGCATGCCGATATCCGTGTTCTCGCCCATGATTTCCTTGATTTCACTCATCTTCTGCTTCTGGATCAGCTCCGCCATATAAGGGGTATTGATCAGGACTTCGGTCGCAGCCACGCGTTTGCTCTGTTTCCCCGGAACCAGACGCTGCGAGATAATGCCGACAAGGTTCATGGACATTCCCAGTAGCAGGCCGGCCCTGCCATCTTCAGGGAAGAATGAAATGACACGCTCCAGCGCCTGGCTGGCATTGTTTGCATGCAGGGTCGCCAGGCACAGGTGCCCGGTTTCGGCATAGGCGAGTGCGTTTTTCATGCCTTCCATATCCCGTACCTCGCCGATCAGGATCACATCCGGCGCCTGACGCATTGCGTTTTTGAGGCCATTCTCGAACGATAATGTGTCGATGCCGACTTCGCGCTGGTCCACTACGGATTTCTTGTGCGGATGAACGAACTCGATCGGGTCTTCAAGCGTCAGGATATGCCCGTTTGAAGTTTCATTGCGGTAGTCGATCATCGAAGCCAGCGTGGTGGATTTGCCGGAGCCGGTTGCACCTACTACCAGTAGCAGGCCACGTTTGCGGGTTACCAGTTCCTTGAGGATCGCAGGCAACCCCAATGTGTCGATGGAGGGGATTTCGGTTTTGATATGACGAATCACCATGCCAACTTCGCCGCGTTGCCTGAACACGTTGACACGGAAACGGCCAATATCGTTTTTACTGAGTGCAAAGTTGCATTCCAGCGTGGATTCGAATTCACGGATCTGGTCTGCACTCATGAGCGAGTAGGCGATTTCCTTGATCATGCCAGGTGCCATGGGCTGGTTGTTAATCGGGATAGTATCGCCTTCTATTTCGATATGGATGCTGGCGCCGGTACTGAAAAACAAATCTGAACCGCCCTTATCCAACATGAATTTTAAAACCGGGGAAATATCAATGGCTGCCATAAGTGTGTCCTGAAACTATTTTTAAGTATTATTGTTTTCGTCACAGCCTTGCTTATCGATTCATTGGCTGTGCGCTAAAGTTAGCATGACTTTAGCATATATTTTATATGCTTCGCCAAGCCGGAATTTCGATTTTGCCGGTTGCAGGCACTTTAACCCCGGTTGAAATATGCATGCCACATGTCTTCGTAAATAGCTTCTAGCGATCTGGCGAAGCTGGCGGTATCGAAGAGTGGGGAAGACATTTTCTCCGCAATCAGCTTTTGCCGCATGGGTGCAAGAAGTTGCGGGTTACAGGCCAGATGCAGTGCTTTTGCTTCGTAATCCTTCAGCGAACCGGTCACCAGCTCGTCTAAACCTGCTGCTTTGAGCAGGCTGCCCGCAACCCGAGAGGCGAAGGTGTCGCCTGTGCAGGTCAGTACCGGCAAGCCCATCCACAGCGCGTCGCTGCAAGTGGTATGTGCATTGTAGGGCAGCGTGTCGAGAAACAGGTCAGCATGTGTATGCCGGGCCAGGTGGCTTGCCAGGGAAACACGCGGCGCAAAGATCAGGCGCTCAGCTGCGATACCGTACAGTTCAGCCTGTTCGATCAGGTTCTGCCTGGCCCAGCGGTTGCAGTCCAGCAGCCATAGCACGCTGTTCGGCACCGCGTTGAGCAGGCGCATCCATATATTGAAAAAATCGGCGGTGATCTTGAATGTCTGGTTGAAGCAGCAGAACACAAAGGCATCATCCGGCAGAGCGCAATCAGCGCGTGGCGGTATTGGATCGACAGGGCGCTTGCGATCATTGGGCTGGTAGCTGTGGGGCAGGGCGGCCAGCTGTTCTGCATAATTGCCGGCGGCTTCGGGCAGCGTAATGAAGTGATCCGTCAGCAGGTAGTCGAACAGGGGGAGGCTGACCATGCCGTCCTTGGTGAAACTGCCCATGGTTCCCGGAAACCCCAGCCAGCTGACGCTCACGGGCGCCGGGCGCAGAGCGACGATGCCGCAGCGGCTGTTCTGTGTGAAGCCGGTCAGGTCTACCAGAATATCAATGTCGCAGTCATGTATTTTCCTGGCGGCATCGATTTCAGGGAGGCAACGGATATCATGAAACGCATCAAAGGCTTTTTCTATGCGTTTCCTGGCGTCGGTACCATCATCCGCGCCATAAGAGAAACCGATGATTTCGAACCGGCTCCGGTCATGCAGTTCCAGCAGTTCGCTGATCAGGAACGCAAGCGGATGCAGCCTGAAATCCGCTGACATATAAGCGATCCTTATCTTTTCCTGGCCAGGCTTTTTCTGGTGTTGAAAGTTGAGCTGCCTGCCATGTTCAATCAGGGAGGCGTAGCGGTTATTGACCCAGTTGTCCGCACACAGTTTCTGTTCTTCTGCGGTGGTGCCGGGCATCGCCAGGAATGCAAACGGCGATATCTGGGCTTGTGGCCGCGTTCTTACCCAGTTGCGGATTTCGGCAATCTCCGTATCAAGGTCATTCCAGTCGCAGATATGCTGTTTCTGGTGAACCAAATGCACCTTGGCATGGTAGAGCTGCGGATTGAGCGCCAGTGCCTGCCGGTAGCTGGCAATCGCGAGGTCGAGCTGGCCTGATTCACGCTGCACATTGCCCAGGTTGTTGTAAATATCCGCATCATCGGGCGTAAGCTGAAGCGCTTTGGCATACTGCCTGGCGGCTTCCGCCGGTTTGCCGAGTTCGCGCTGGGCGTTGCCCAGGTTGTAAAGAGTGGCGGCATCGTGTGGATTGCATTGCAGCGCCTCCTCAAAACAGGCTTCAGCCCGTGCGAAGTCGCCGAGGCTGTGTGCCTGGTTGCCAAGACTGGTCAGGCAATGGCACAAAGCCTCGCGCACCTCATCATTTTTTGGCATTGCACGCAGTATACGGCGATAGTAACCGGCGGCTTCTTCATGGCGGTCCAGCGTGAGCAGGGTGTTGGCAAGGTTGAACTGGATGTCCAGGTCTTTAGGCTGCAGCAGCACTGCCTGCTGCAGGCTTTTGACTGCGGCTTCCGGCTGGCTGGCGGCTCGCAGGCTGAGCGCGTAATGGTTCAGGTAGTCCGTGTTTTTCGGATGGATTTTCAAAGCCTGTGAAATCGCGCTGACCGCCTGCCCTGCGCGGCCGGTCTGGTAGAACACGACACCCAGCATGTGCAGCGCATCGGCGTGTGCCGGGTTTGACTGGAGTACCCGCTGGTAAAGCGATTCTGCCTGCGCCAGCTGCCCGGCACGGTGATGGTTGACGGCGGTGAGATATAGAGTTTGTGACATGCCTTGATTTTAACCTGAATTCCGGCATTGGCTTCAAGCAGGCATCATTTTTGCCAGGCGCTTGAGGCCCATCTGCCTGAGCTGGAAGCGGTTGGGGTTAAGCAGCCCGGCAAGCGCGTCCGGAACAGGCAGCGCCTGGCCGAGCGCCATGCATGCGATCAGCTCCGCGCATAATGGTGCAGTAGTAAAGCCTTTGCTGCCATGGGCAATATTCATGTATAGCCCATCGACCCATGGCAGCGAGCCTGCATTTGCATTGGCGCGCGGCGGGGCATGGTTCAGCTTGCCGGCATCCAGCAGCTGGCCTGCCAGCGGCCAGTAATCCATCGCGGCACAGCGCAGCGATACACGGCCGCCAGTGATATGGTCTTTAAGTTCTGCATGCAGCGAGCCGGAGATGTGATGCAGTTTTTCGAGATTAGCCAGGTGATCCTGGTTTTCAACGGTGAATGCGCCCAGGGTATTTTCACCTGCGGCGATATTGGAAAAAGTGGCTCCCAGGCAATGCAGCTGTTCGGCGTGCCTGCGGTATGTGGCCGGGCTGAGGTAGCCATCGCTGCATACGATCTTTTGCAAAGGCCTGCTGGCGCCGGTGGCGCTGACCAGGCTCACTTGCCCGCGCACGGCCTGAATGTTGAGCTGCAGTTCCGGGTACAGCTGCCTTGCACTGTTTGCATTTGCGATGACGACAATATCCGCCGTGTGTACGCTGTTTTGATTGCTGATGACTTCAAACGAATCATTTATTTTGCGTATGCTGAACACATTTTCATGTGTCGCGGTGGTGATGTTTTCATGCCGGGTCAGGCGTCGGCACAGCTGCTGCGGGTTTACCCAGGCTGCGTCGGGGAAATGCAGCGCATCGTGTTCGATGTCGATCCCGGCCAGTTCACTTGCCTGAGTCCGGTCTGCATACTCCACAATGCTGCTGGCGTGGCCTTGTGCCGCCACCTTGCGGATGCGCGCCGATTCTTTGGGGTTGAAACCTAATTGCAGCATGCCGCAGCAATCAAAGTCAGCTGCCGGCAAGCCTAATGAACGATATAGCCGCAGGCTATGCAAATAAGCAGCCAGGGCAAACTCGGTGGCTGAGTCACTGCTGTTCAGGCGCGGGTAAAGCATCGCCAGCGGATTGCCTGAGGCCTCGCCGGCAATCTGCGCGTTGCGCTCCAGCAGCGTGACTTCCAGGCCGCGCTGCGCGAGTGCGTAGGCCGTGCTGCAGCCGGCAATGCCGCCGCCGATAACGATCGCATTTTTAGCTGCCATGGCCGTGCCCGATAAAGTAGCCGGTGATCATTTCACGTTTTCTGCCAAATCCCGGTATTTTAACTACCTTGAACCCTGTCGCAGTGAGTCCGCGCCTGACGATGCCGGCGCTGGTAAAAGTGGCGAATGTGGTTTGCGGATGTGAAAGCCTTGCCATTTGGGCAAATAACGCAGGTTGCCACATGTCAGGGTTTTTGGCAGGTGCGAACCCATCAAGGAACCATGCATCGGCTTTTGTGCTGCACCCGGATAAACAGGCAGTTGCATCCCCGAACAGTACCTGTAGCTGTACGCGGTCATTAAAAAGGCTCGCCGTACCTGTTTCCAGCAGCGTGTCATAGTGCGTGAGCAGTTCACTGGCCATCGCATGCAGGGGCTGCCAGTGCAGCAGTGCTTTGTGCATGTCAGCGGCGCCCAAAGGGTGTTTCTCTACGCTGATAAAGTGCAGTGCCGCATTGACCGGGGCATGTGTCAGCCAGGCCCTGCACGCACATAGAAAGTTTAACCCGGTGCCGAACCCGGTTTCCAGGATGGTGAAGGTGTCGCCTGGCAGCTGCTGCCAGCGGTTAACAAGCGCGTTGCCCTGTATGAAAACATGCTCGGTCTCAAGCAGGCCATCGTCACTGGAAAAATACACGTCATTGAATGCCGGTGAGTAGGGCAGTCCATCCCGCCATTCTAATGCTGCCTGGGTGATTGGTTTTTGCGTCATAGTGAAATCAGTGTTCGTTCTTGTGGCCGATAATGCCTAACAGAAAGCGTACGGCGCCGTACGCGATCCATGATGCGATACGTTTGACGATGCTGGCTTTCACCCACTCCTGCGGGGTGATTGCAAAGCTGCCATTTTGGATCAGGGATTCGATGTCGGCATGCAATTCCGCCGCAAACGGCTGGTCCTGGATGATCACATTCGCCTCGCGCGCCAACAACAAACTAAAGGGATCGATATTGGATGAGCCTATGGTGGCCCAGTGCGTATCGATCACCGCAACTTTGCTGTGCATGAAGCTTTTGCGGTATTCATGGATTTCGATGCCGTTACTCAGGAACTCATTGTAGAAAGCATGCGTTGCAAACATCAGGAAATACTCTTTGCGGCCTTGCAGCAGCAGCCTGACTTTGACACCGCGTTTTGCCGCACTGATCAGCGCCTTGCGGAACTTTCTGCCGGGGATAAAGTAGGCATTGGCGATCAGGATTTCCGTATGTGCGGCTTTAATCGCACGCAGGTAGGCACTCTCGATGTCGCGGCGGTGCAGGATGTTGTCGCGGATGACAAAAGCCGCCTTGATGTTGCCTGTGCCGTGATACTTGTGGTGGCTTTCCTTGATGGGCGGCACGTACAGGCTATGCAGGTGCATCCATTCCAGCCGTCGCCAGAGCTTATGCACGCTGGCACTGATCGCGGGCAGCAGGTTGCCTTCGATCCTGACGGCATAATCGATCCTGGGCGGCGTCTGGTGCGGCGAGTTATGGTCATCAATGATATTGATGCCACCGACAAAAGCGATGCGGCCGTCAATGACCGCTACCTTGCTGTGCAGGCGGCGCAGGCGGTTCTTCTTTAAGGTCCATGGCGAGATCTTGGGCCGATAGAACATCAGCTTTACCCCGGTATCCCGCATGGTCTGCACATACCGGCTGGGCAGGTGCTGGGAGCCGAAGCCATCGAGCAGGACATTGACACTGACGCCGCGCTGCGCCGCCTGCATCAATGCATTGCCAATGCGGATACCGGAAACATCGGGTTCGTAGATATAGGCCTGCAGGTAAATTTCCTTAGCTGCGTTCCGGATCGCCAGTTCCAGCGCAGGGAAATATTCAACGCCGCTGCGCAGTAGCTTGATGTCATTTCCGCCGATGAAACGCATGTTTCCTATACCGCCCTGGCTAAAGTCGCAGAAAGCAGGGCATGGTCGGATAGCTTGAGGAAACGCGGCCCGGCATGTACTTCAACGTGCTTGACATGAAAACCGCGTATATAGATACGGTCCAGCCTCAGGATAGGCAGCCATGAAGGAAAGCTGCGTGCCGGCCGGCCGGCATGATGTTCGAACACTTCATGCAGCTGGGCATTTTCGGCAAATATCCTGCCGGCACGCGTACCCCAGTCGTTGAAATCGCCGGCCACGATCAGCGGCTCATCTGGCGGTATGTGCTGCCTGATATAGTCTGTGACCATGAGCAGCTGCTGGCGCCGCCAGTGCGCGAACAAGCCCAGGTGCACGCAGATGGTGTGCAGTGGTTTATCCCATTTCGGCATATCTATCACGCTGTGCAGCATGCCGCGTTCCTCGGTGATGTGTGCTGAAATGTCGGTATTGGTAGAACGGATAATCGGGAATTTTGAGAGCAGTGCGTTGCCGTGGTGACCGGCAGGGTAAACTGAATTCTTGCCGTAAGCGTAGTCATTCCATATCGCATCGGCCAGGAACTCGATCTGGCCTGCGTCCGGCCATCCGGCAAAGCGTTTGCTGTGCTCGGAATGCTCATCGCGCACTTCCTGTAAAAACACCACGTCTGCATGCAGTTTCCGCAACAGTTCGCGCTGATGGTGCAGCGAGAATCTGGCATTGAAGTGGGTGACACCTTTATGGATATTAAAAGTCGCAATACGTAGCGTGTTGTGCAAGATCGACTCTCTAGGTTGGATTTACATTGATGGCCTGCCTGATTGGATCAATCAGTCTTCCGCATCCGGACTGCTGCTTTTATGTTTCTTCAGCACCTCGGCTGCTTCTCCTATATGCGACTTTCCGCGCTGCTTGGCTAACTGCACCTGTTTCTGGCGTTCTTTAAGCCGGGCACGTTTGTCTGCCGAAACTTTATCATAGCAGTGCGGGCAGGATATGCCGGGCTCGTACCTGTCACTTTTCATTTCTTCAGGAGACAGTGGATGGCGGCAGGCGTAGCATTGGTCGAACTCGCCAACTTCAAGGTTATGTTTGACGGCTACGCGCTGGTCGAACACAAAGCACTCGCCCTGCCACAGGCTTTCGGCTTCGGGTATGGTTTCCAGGTATTTAAGAATACCGCCCTGCAGGTGGTAAACCTCATCGAAGCCCTGGTCCAGCATGTAGGACGACGCTTTTTCACAGCGGATGCCGCCGGTGCAGAACATGGCTACCTTTTTGTGTTTGGTTTTATCGAAATGCTGTGCCACATATTCCGGAAACTCCCTGAAAGTTGTGGTTTTCGGGTCGATGGCTCCCTTAAAGGTGCCGATGTCGACTTCGTAGTCGTTGCGCGTGTCTATCAGCACTACCTCCGGGTCAGAGATCAGCGCGTTCCAGTCTTCCGGTTTTACGTAGGTGCCTACTTTTTTGGTCGGGCTGACGCCAGGCACGCCCAGGGTGACGATCTCTTTCTTGAGCTTTACTTTCATGCGGTAAAACGGGTGCTCGTCCGCGTAAGACTCTTTGTGTTCCAGGTCAGAGAACCGGCCTTTAAACAGGGGGTCTGTGCGCAGGTAATCCAGGATTCTATGTATATCGTCGGGCAGGCCGGCGATGGTGCCGTTGATGCCTTCTTCCGCCAGCAGCAGGGTGCCTTTGATGCTGTTGGATTTGCATGCCTCAAGGACAGGCGATTGCAGATCCCTGAAATCAGGCAGGCTTACAAATTTATAAAGGGCGGCGGTTAAATACTTAGGCATAGTGAATTCGATAAAACGGGTAAAACGTCATTCTAACAGAGGCACCCCTGTCATGACTGATAATACTTGTACATCAGGCACTTAAAATCAATATCTCACCGTTGCCGCCGTATGCGCTGTCGCCCACAAAACGCTGTGCGCGCAGTGAGTTCAGTGCGCTGAAGCTGGTGTTGTATTTTGAAAACGATTTGAACAATAAGTTTAGGAACGGCAAGGTATGTATGCCGCAATCCTGCATGGTGGCATGCAGCTGCGGTTTTTTCTTTAACAGCAAAGTGCCGCGATGCATGTTGAATGCCGTGTAAACGCCCAGGTCGCCAAGTACGCCGATGGTGCCTGCGATCATGCGGCTGCCGCAATAATCGCCGGCATTGCCTTCAATCAGGATCAGGCCGCGCCGCATCTGGTCGCCGGCACGGTCACCGGCATTGCCTCTGACAATCACCGTTCCGCCCAGCATGCCTTTGCGCGAACCTTCAGAACCGGCACCTAAAAAGTCACCGGTATTGCCGTTGATGGTTAACAGGCCGCCCCGCATATTGCTGGCGGCAAATGCCGCGGTATTGCCTGTGCAGAGTATTTCGCCGTTTCTCATGCCGGAACCAAGGTATGCCCCGGCATCACCTTCAACGGTGATGCTGCCGCTGCTCATGCCGGCGCCGATATAATCAAGTCTTGCCGTGGCATTTTTAAAGCAAAGCTGCTGCGTATCGCTGCCGCTGATTTCAAAAACATCAGCCGCCCGTAATGGATGCTTATCGGATGTCAGGCTGATGCTGCCGATCTCGGCCGCGGTTTTTCCGGCCAGGTTATCCGGCGTTAAAGCACTGCAGTTAATGCTTTGCTGCAGGTTTTGTTTCAAGGTAAAGGTTAATGCATTCATAATAACTCCGTCATGCCAGCGGAGGCTGGCATCCAGACAAGTCTCGTTACTAGGAGTTTTGCTGTATTCATAAAATTCATATTGTAAATTTCAAGGTTAGTGCATCAAAGATGCTCATTGCAATTTCACCCTGACTGGATACCAGCCTTCGCTGGTATGACGAATTGTGGGGTGATTTTAGAAATCTGAAATACGGGATAAGCATTAACCAGTCTTTTTCAGGATTTCATGTAAATTAAACAAATGCGGTCCCAGCTTGCCGCCATAGTTGCCGGCGGAGATGCGCTTGACGCCGCTGGCAGGGCCCAATGCACAAATGGCTTCAATGCCTGCTTTCATCGATAGCGCAATATCGTCAAAGGTCAGGCCGTCGATCACGATTTCCATCACGCTTTCGATTTCGGGCGATAGTTCGCTGTTGGTAACGCCTTTGAGGGTGGGGCAGAACGCATCATTGGTGGAGGCGAACATGCTTTTGTATTTGCTGCCGACTTTAGAGCCGGAGCGCACTACGCCGCCGGGGAAGGGCATGATGACGTTGGGTATTTTTTTCATGGCGTCAATCGCAGTTTCGGCTGCGGCTAATGCCGCCGGCTGCGAGGTGGCCAGAATCAGGAAGTTGCCGCCGCCGATGGCGCGCACCATGCCGGTGGTTTCTTCGGTCAGGAACTCGCCATCCATGACCGGTATGCGCCAGTAACGTTTGCCGGCGATGAGTTTCGAGGTCTGGTAGCCATCACCGAAGTAGCGCAGGTGTTTACCCAGGCTGATCATGTCTTCACTTGCAATGCCGGAAAATGCCGCTGCGGTAGGGCAGGTCAGGATGCATTGTCCCATGCGCGTTTCCAGCTGCTGCATCAGCACTTTGCTGCCCATGGCAAACATCAGGATGCTGACGCCTGGCCTGCCGTCCGGCGTTTCTTCCGCGGTCATTTCCCGCTCGATGCCGGCTTCAACACCGCAGCCGATCACCGAGGTGGCAAAGCCGGTCATGGCGTTTGCGGCATGGTATGCCCATTTGTGATTCTGGGCGGTGATGATGACGCGGGTGCCGCGCATATTGAATGCTTCGGCAAAGGTGTCGTCGATTTGTATGCTGTTCAGTAACATAAGTATAGGGTTCTGGGTTTAAGCCGTCGGGTCGCCCGATTTGATTTTTTCTATCCATTCTTCAATCTGAATGGTGCCGGTTTTTTCCACTTTTTTCAGGTCAGCTTCAGGAATCACATCCTGCATCAGGTCGATGCGCTTCCATTCCGCCACCGGGGTTTCGCATGCGGCCCTTGGCACATAACGCGAATCGCGCACTTTGGTGCGCTGATGGATGTAGCGCGGGCAGTTCTGCCATAGTTCGGATAAGGTCACGCGCACGATGAACTCCGCTTCTTTGTATTCCTGCATCAGCGGGTCGGTGCGGGAAACGGTGGCCGTGCCCTGCACCCGGATGCGGTGCGGTGTTTCGAATGAGATGAACAGTAGCCCGACCTGCGGATTGGTGCTGATGTTGCCCATGGAAAAAAACATGCCGTTACCATCGTAACTAGGGAAAACCAGGGTCTTGCTGTCAATCACCTTCACAAAGCCGGCATCGCCGCCTTTATAGGAAACGGTAGGGCGACCCTGGTGGTCGACCGTGGACAGGAAAAACATATCCATATGCTCGATGAAACCTTTTGCTTCATCGTCAAATTCGGTTTTACAGGCAATATCTTCAACGCGGTCCGCCATTTTGCGGGTGCCGAACTCGTCCTGGAATTTGCGATGCTGCTCGCCGTACAGTCTGCTCATCATTGATCCTTTATTTTTTGTTGTTGTGATGCGCGACAACCTGGCCGCGGCCATCGCTGCTGATTTCATCATCACTGATTTTAAAATTATCCATCTGCATGGTCTGGTAGCGATCGAAATACTCTTTCAGGTCTTTTTCCACGCCGATATCAAATGCCGGTTTTGCGGTGTGGGTCACGCCCCATACCACTTTGACGACGCGGCCGTCTTTAACCGCCAGGTCGCCATTCTTGAAGACATAATCCGGTTTGCTGAACATGGCTTCGCGGTCGGCCTGGTCGGTATATACGGTAATGTCAGCCGCGGCACCTGTACCCAGGTGGCCGCGGTCATGCAGGCCGATCAGTTTGCCGGCGCCGGCACGGGTCATGATGGCGATCTCATACAGGCTGTATTCGCGATCCAGACTGGTCAGGTTGCTCATGGCTTGCGCATCCAGGTTCAGCTTGGCAAAGGCTTCGTTCCTGAAGGTCTTGTCCATCAACAGACGAATCAGGTGCGGGTAGCTGGTAAACGGTGCGCCGTTGGGGTGGTCGGTGGTTAAGAAGATGCGCCACGGGTCTTCCACCGAGAGGAATAACTCCAGGCCAATCGCCCATTGCAGGGCGTTCACGTAATTCTGGTCACGGTATTTGAATGGCAGCACACCGCAGCCGGCGTCGCATTCAATATCCATGATTACCGATTTTTTCGGGTTCGCATGTTTTGCATTCAGGTGCTGCATCATGGAGTCGCCGGAGGCGGTCACAGTTTGCCCGAACAGGATCTGCCCGACATCGGTGGTGATATGCTTGTTTTTATTGATGGCCTCGGCAATCTGTGCCGCAGCGGATGAAAACTTCTTGTCGCCTTCCGTGCCGTAGCTGTGGAACTGGATGTGGGTGAGGTGCATAGGCAGGCCGCTGCTGGCACTCATGGTGTCTAAAGTAGTGGCAAAGTTGCCCGCAGCCCCGAGGTTGTTGCAATGCACATGCAGCGGTTTGGCAATGCCAAGGTCATGCACGGCACGGCTTAAGCTTTGCAGGATTTCACGCGGCGTGACCTGGTAGTGCACATTGTTTTCATCCAGGTTCAGCCTGCGCTGGTTGAATTTGAAAGCATTGATGCCGCCGGGGTTAACGACCTTGATGCCGATAGCCTGCGTCGCATGCAGTATCCATGCAACATAGTCATTGATGGCTTTCTGGTCTTTTTTTGCCGCTAGCATGCGCAGGAAGTAATCATCATTGCCCAGCATGGCGTAGCCGCCTTTGTCTATCATCGGCGTGTCACCCATTTCCAGGTGTGCCTGGCGGGCGTTGACCGGGGAGATTGCAGGCTCGAATGCTGCGGTATAACCCATTTCGATATACCTGAAGCCGGTGTCGGTCGTGCTCGGTGTTGCATGGTGGCTGCAATGCGGCGTGCAGATGTGCGCTTCCGGCTCGCTCAGGTTTTTGATTTCCTGCCGCTGCTTTTCCTGATATTCCGGCAGCATCATGCGTGCAATGTTGATTTTGCCGCCGCCGATATGGCTGTGCATGTCGATCGCACCTGCCATGACCACTTTACCGCTCAGGTCAAAGGTCTGGCTGATTTTTTCTGTGTCCGCAGGTTTTGCGATGATGCGGCCGTTATGGATGTAGATATCCTCAATCACGCCATTTTTCTGGTGTGCAGGGTCATAGATTCTGCCGTTCTTAAGCAGGGTAATCATGCTGTAGTCTCACTCAAAAGCTGTGCTTCAATTTTTGCCATGACTTCATTCAGGCTGGGCAAACCGCTGTCACGCACCTTTTTCAGCGGCAGCGTGATGGAGCTGTCCATGCGGAACATCAGGCCGGCATGGTCAACACCGGGGATTCCTGTCGGAATGAACACATCGGGGACGTGCCCACATTGAATATCCGGGTGGCCGATCACGATCGCAGGGGGTTGGGTTTCCGGCACCTTATGCGGATTGAACGTGCTGATCCACATGACAGCATCGCAGCTGTCCAGCTGTTTTTGCGTCGAGAAGTGGTATGTGTCATATTCAGGTATGCCGTTGCGGTAGCGGCTTCTGGTCGGGTAGCCCGAGAGCCATGTGCTCACGTTGTTGACCGAGCTGTCGCCGTCCCCTGAGTTCAAAGGCAGGCCAGCGGCGCGAGTGCTCTCGTTGAGCTTGCTGACCAGCTGTACGATGCTCTGGATGGCCAGTTCCGCATGCGGGATTTTCAAGGCGCCGGCTGACCATACGATGACTGCGTATTTTGCGGCTTTTAATTTCTCTATCAGTCCGGTCAATGTTTCCGGTGCAATGCCGGCGATGTGATCAGCGTTTAATTTCTTTCCGCTCAGCAGGGCGTTAAGCGCATTGATGACTTCCGGCAGCTGGCTTGTGGCGGCGGGGATGAGCGTCGGCGCCTTGCCGTCAGGTGCGACATTCGCTTTTGCCGTTTCAGCCGGTGCCCCCAGGAAAATGAGTTCCGGTGTTGGCTTGCTGAAGAGCTGGTCGGTGTTCCACGCCAGCTTTTCAAAAAAACGCGGGTGGCTGCCGGTAATGTCGGTGCCGATGGCCAGTATCAGGTCTGCGCGGTTTTTGATTTCAGAAAGTGTAGTGGTGAGCCATCCGCTGTTCTGCATGGTGCGGGTATTGTTGACGGTCCCTTCGCTATGCATATGGTCCAGCGTGGCATTGGTTTTTTCTGCAAGGCTGGCTACTGCGCGCATGCCCTGGACTTCAGTTCCCAGCCCGGCAAATAAAGGCTGCCTGCTTTTGCTTAATATCCGCGCAGCTGCAATGATTGCATCTTCCAGGCTGGCTGGTTTGCCTGCCAGCAGCGGGGTGGCGGATGCTGGAGTCGCCAGCGCCCGTTCGAAAAAGCGGATGCCTTTGGTACAGCCGTTTTGCATGGACAATGCAGGATTTGTACTCAGGCTGACATCGTCACACAGCAGGCCACATGCAGGGCAGGTTATGCTAATCGGTACGTCTTCGAGATTGCTATTCTTCATGTTGATATTAATTTTGCCACATTGAGCGGCTATTCTAAACCTGTTTTATTAAAAACTAATCTTAAAAGTTGGTTTATTTTAAGTGCTAAAAATGGTATTTTAACGGTCTTTTCAATAAGTAAACTTAACGGAGTAGTTATGGCAATTCAACGTACGCTTTCTATCATCAAACCTGATGCAGTTGCAAAAAATGTGATCGGTAAAATTTACACGCGTTTTGAAAACGCCGGCTTGAAAATCGTTGCTGCAAAAATGGCGCAATTGACTCAGGCTGAGGCTGAAGGTTTCTATGCTGTGCACAAAGAGCGTCCTTTCTTTGCTGACCTGGTTAAATTCATGATCTCAGGCCCAGTGATGATTCAAGCGCTGGAAGGCGAAAACGCAGTTCAGGTTAACCGTGACCTGATGGGTGCTACCAACCCTAAAGAAGCGGCTGCCGGCACTATCCGTGCTGACTTTGCAGAAAGCATCGACGCTAATGCCGTTCACGGTTCTGATTCTGCTGAGAATGCAGCGATCGAAATCAAATACTTCTTTGGTTAATCGTTTTATTTAGCCACAGATGTAACCGTGAAGGTCATCAACACCCCACTAAAGGGCTAAGTCAGTGTATGGCTTGCCTGTAGAATATATGCACTAAAGTGCATTTTCACATGTCCAAGCCCTAAGTGGGGGGCGTGACACACAGATAAGCACGGATAAAACCAGTTCTGAGATTGTAGTTTTGTTCGTGTGTTCCATTATTAATAGCAGGTATCAACTTTGGTCAATTTACTCAATTTCAATCAGGCACAGCTCGCACAATGGTTCACGGAACATGGTGAAAAGCCTTTTCGTGCCAAGCAGTTGATGCGCTGGATGCATCATTTCGGCGTGCATGATTTTGAGCAGATGACCGATATTGCCAAAAGCCTGCGCGAAAAACTCACAAGAGAGGCAGAGATTGTCCTGCCTGCCGTGCAGCACGAACAAGTATCCAGTGACGGAACCCGCAAATGGCTGGTCGGCACCGATGCCGCCAACAGTATCGAAACCGTGTTTATCCCCGAGGATGACCGTGGTACTTTGTGTGTTTCGAGCCAGGTTGGCTGTGCGCTGGAATGCACCTTCTGTTCGACTGGCCGCCAGGGCTTCAACCGTAACCTGAGCGTATCCGAGATTATCGGCCAGTTGGCAATCGCTGACCGCTCATTGCGTCAGGAAAGCGGCTACGACCTGTTGCCGCCCGGTGAGCGCATCATCAGCAACGTGGTGATGATGGGTATGGGTGAACCGCTGGCTAACTACGATAATGTAGTGACCGCGATGCAGATCATGCTGGATGACAGCGCTTATGGATTAAGCCGCCGTCGCGTGACCCTTTCAACCAGCGGGCTGGTGCCTGCAATGGACAGGCTGAAAGAAGACTGTCCGGTTGCCCTTGCTGTTTCGCTGCATGCGCCAAATGATGCGCTGCGCGATGTGATTGTCCCGATCAATAAAAAATATCCGCTTAAAGAGTTGATGGCTGCCTGCAACCGTTATCTTGAAAAAGCGCCGCGCGATTTTGTCACGTTTGAATACGTCATGCTGGATGGCGTCAATGATACCGTCGAGCATGCACACCAGCTGCTTGAGCTGGTCAAGAATGTATCCTGCAAGTTTAATTTAATCCCTTTTAATCCTTTTCCCAATAGCGGGTATGAGACTTCCAAGCCCAGCCATGTCAGGGTATTCCGTGACATTCTGATGCAGGCCGGATATGTCGTGACCGTGCGCAAAACCCGCGGTGAGGATATTGATGCCGCATGCGGCCAGTTAGCTGGTAAAGTGCTGGATAAAACAAAACGTACTTCCAAGCGAATTCCAATTGAGGCGGTTGAATGAATAAGATAAGTTTTAGCAGGCTGGTTCTGATAGCGTTTATTTCAATGCTGGCTGCCGGTTGCGCCAGCCAGCAACAGCAGGAAGCTGCTGACCGGAACCTGAGGGAGCGCGCGCGTTCCCATACGGATCTGGGAGCGGCCTATTACCAGCAGAAGCAATTGGATATCGCGCTGGAAGAGTTCTCCCTCGCTGCGAAAATTGATCCTAATTACGGGTTGGCCTATAACGGCCTGGGGCTGGTCAATGCTGCGCTGGGCCGTGATGATCTGGCTGAAAAGAATTTCCAGAGAGCGTTGCAGATCGAGCCCGGAAATTCCGAGTCACATAATAACTTCGGTAGTTTCTTATGCTCCAGAAACCGGATTGATGAGTCGATAAAAGAGTTCATGGCAGCAGTCAGGAACCCGTTGTATGTAACCCCGGCGGTTGCTTACACGAATGCCGGCATTTGCTCTGTGCGCAAGCAGGATGTTGCAAATGCCGAGATTTACCTGCAAAAGGCTTTAGAGTTGGAGCCGTTAGCTTCAACCGCTGCATACCAGCTTGCTTTGATCCAGTTTAACCGTGATGATGCGGCCAAAGCTAAAACTACATTGCAGAATGTGGTGTTGAGCCAGCCAACGCCTGAGAATTTATGGCTGTCCATACTGATTGCGCGCAAATTGGGCGCTAAAAACGATGAAGCCAGTTATGCGCTGCAATTGCGCCGTCAGTACCCTAATTCAGAGCAGGCAAAGCTGCTGGCTAGCGGTAAGTAGGGACAGGAAGCGTTATGGCTGAATTACAGGAAATGGAAAAAGAAGCAACGGTCACTGAACAGCAGGATCAACCGGTAACATTGGGGCAGGTTTTGCAGGCGGCGCGGGTAGCCAAAGAGCTTTCATTGCAGGATGTTTCCGATAACCTGCGCTTCAGTGTCAAGCAGATCAGCGCCCTTGAAAACGGGCAGTATGATTTGCTGCCTGATGCAATGATCACACGCGGATTTATCCGCAACTATGCAAGGCTGCTGGAACTGGATGCAGAACCTTTGCTTGTAAGCTACCGTCAGTCTGTGGCCTCTGAAACAGACCGGGGCATTACTGTGCGGTCATCCATGCGTCCGGTGCAGCTCACTAAAGAGAGTCTGCCCTGGCTGAAATACATGCTGGCCAGTATCCTGGTGCTGCTGTTCCTGCTCGCGTGGCTGTTTTATGTGGATTACATGCCTAAAACTCCAGCGGTTGCGGTCGATAAAGCCCCTGAAGTCGCTGCGGAAGCCGCACCTGTTGCTGAGCCTTTGCCGGAAATCGCTTTGCCGGCCGCACAGCGCGAGACTGAAAGCGCAGTCTCCGTGCCTGATCTGCAGGCAGATCCCCAAGCTGCTTTAAACACCGCTGCACAGCCCGCAACTAATGCTGCTGATGTAAAACAGCCATTGGGTACGGTTACACAGGCTGACCTGAAACCGTTAGCGCCGTCGATTGTACCGAGCCAGCCACCTGCCGCCGCCAGCCCGGTTAAACCTGCCGATAAAACCGTCACCATGGTTTTCACCGCAAAAACCTGGGTGAGCGTGACGGATAAATCCGGTAAAGTGGTGTTTGAGAAAATGACCCGCAGCGGGGATCAGGAAACGATCAATGCAGTGCCGCCACTCAACGTGGTGATCGGCAATGCGAGCGGTACTAAATTAAATTTTGGCGGCAAGGATATTGATCTTGCCCCCAATACTAGAGATAACGTAGCACGTATTACTTTGGAGTAGCTGTTGAGCTTGTCTATACAAATTAAGCCACGTCACACATTGCAGGTCATGATCGGCCACATTCCCGTCGGCGGTGGCTTGAACGGCACCATACCGGCGCCGGTGGTGGTGCAGAGCATGACCAATACCGATACCGCCGATGCCGCTGCGACGATTAGCCAGGTTTATGAGCTGTGGCAGGCCGGTTCTGAAGTCGTGCGCATTACCGTCAACTCGCCTGAGGCTGCTGCCCAGGTCGGCAATATCCGTCGCGGGCTGGATGCCTTGGGCTGCAATGTGCCGCTGGTGGGTGATTTCCACTATAACGGCCATAAATTGCTGGCACAGTATCCTGAGTGTGCCGAGGCGCTGGCAAAATACCGCATTAATCCGGGTAATGTAGGCAAAGGCTCCAAACGGGATGAGCAGTTTGCCTACATGATAGAAGCGGCTATCCGCTATAAAAAATGTGTGCGCATCGGCGTGAACTGGGGCAGCCTGGACCAGGCCAAAATGGCACAGATGATGGATGATAATGCCAAGCTTGCAGCGCCGCTGAGTGCGGATGCTCTCATGCGTGAAGCATTGATCCAGTCTGCGTTGGAGAGCGCTGAGCAGGCAGTGGCGCTGGGGTTGCCTGCGAACCAGATTATTATTTCCTGCAAGGTGAGTGATGTGCAGGATCTGGTCAAGGTTTATACCGAGCTGGCTGCACGCTGCGATTACCCGCTGCATTTAGGCCTCACTGAAGCCGGAATGGGGTCAAAAGGCATTGTGGCCTCAACGGCTGCGCTGGCTTTGTGCCTGCAGCAGGGCATCGGTAACACGATCCGCGTTTCCCTGACGCCGGAGCCGAATGAATCACGTACCAAAGAAGTGGTGGTCGCGCAGGAAATCCTGCAAACCATGGGGATACGCTCATTTACGCCGCTGGTGACTGCATGTCCGGGTTGCGGCCGCACGACCTCTACCTATTTCCAGGAGCTGGCCATGCAGATTCAAAGTTATCTGCGCAACCAGATGCCGGTATGGCGCAGCCAGTACGCCGGCGTGGAAAACATGAATGTAGCGGTAATGGGTTGTGTGGTGAATGGCCCGGGTGAGTCCAAGCTTGCGAATATCGGCATCAGCCTGCCCGGTACCGGTGAAGTGCCGGTTGCCCCGGTATTTGTCGATGGCGAGAAGACGGTAACGCTGAAAGGCGATAATATCGCGCAGGAATTCCAGGCGATTGTTGAAGATTACGTGCAAGCGAATTATGGTGAAGGTGGTAAATTACAATTTACTCGTAGGGTAATACCACTAGGGGTAGTTAAATAATGCGTAGATTAAAGAGCCTTTCAGTATCAGGTTATAAATCAATTAAAGACGATACCATCGTACTAGGTACGCTTAATGTGTTGATAGGTGGTAATGGTGTTGGTAAATCGAATTGGATTAGCGTATTTAAGTTTTTGCGCCAAATAGTAGAGGGGCGTTTACAACTCTCTGTAGGTACAAGTGGACGTAGTTTACTTTATAGAGGGGGTAAAGAAGTTAATAGTATTGGTATCAAAGCTGTTTATGAAGAGCCTGTCACTAATGGCGTACTTGAAAACAGTTATGACTTAAAACTAAATGTTACTGATGAGGATGCATTGATTTTTGCAGACGAAACTGTTTGGTTTCATCGAAAACCTCAGTACCCTCATCCTATAAGGCGACCATTAGGTTCAGGTCACAGCGAATCAAAACTATGCAAGACTAAAACAGACATTTCCGGGTGGGTAACTGAGGATTTGGCTAGTTATCGTATATATCATTTCCACGATACTAGTGCCTCTGCGAGTATCAAGCAAATGCAGGACATAGAAGATAATAAAGTTTTATATATGGATGCCGCTAATTTGGCGCCTTATTTATATTGGATGAAGCGGCAACACCCAGATCATTTTGAGGCGATTGAAAGTGCCATTCGCCAGATCGCACCATTTTTTGATAAATTTGAATTAAGTCCATCCAAAAATAATCCGGAAAAAATACGTTTGGAATGGCGAGAAAAAAGCTGGGAGCAGAATCTTAACCCACATTTGTTATCTGATGGTACCTTGCGTTTCATGTGCTTAGCCACATTGTTGTTGCAGCCGATGCTACCTAGAATGATTTTGTTGGATGAACCAGAACTTGGATTGCATCCGGCTGCCATTAAACAGCTCGCGGAACTTTTGAAAGAGGCTTCGCAACAAACACAGCTTTTCGTTGCTACACAGTCTGTTACTTTAATTAATCAATTGGAATTATCAGATATTTTCGTTGCAGATAGAATAGAAGGCGCGACAAAAATACGCCAATTTACTGAACAAGATATGGTTAGCTGGATTGATAGATACTCTATTGGAGAGTTATGGGAGAAGAATTTAATAGGCGGTAAGCCTTGAAGCGTATTTTGATTTTGGTTGAAGGTGAAACGGAGTATGAGTTTATCTCCAGAGTTCTTGCTCCTTATTTACTGGAAAAATTGATTGTACTTACACCTACTATTGTTGAAACAAAAAAAGTAATTGGTGGTGCTTCCCACAAAGGTGGAGGAGATTTTTCTAAAATTAAAGCCGATATTCTCGATTTACTCAATGATAGCAATGCTGTAGCAGTTACAACTTTGTTTGATTTTTATGGCTTCCCGAAAATTCAAGGAGTAGAAGATTCTGTTTATGTTGATATAACACAATTAGAGAAAGCGATAGAAAATCAAATAAATCATCGTCGATTCAAACCTTATTTGCAACGCCATGAATTCGAGGCTTTTTTGTTTATTGATCCAGAATTAACGGCAAAATCTGCATTCAAAAGTGAGTCAGTGACTAGGTTAAGGCAGCATCGCGATGAATTTGATCATGTAGAAGAAATCAATCTTGATATTACAACTGCACCTTCTAAAAGACTAATTGCAACTATCGGCAAGTATAATAAACCAAGAATAGGTGCCGCTGTAACTCAGGAACTGGGCGTTTTAAGACTTGTTAGGGAATGCCCAAAATTTGCAATTTGGGTTAATTGGATGAGTTCTTTTTCTACTAATCTTTAAAAAACAGAAAAAATATAAAGTTAATGAGCAATAAAATTCAAAGTAACGCTAAGTTTCAAAGCATCAAGGGCTTCTACGACATACTGCCTGAAGCAACCCCATTATGGTTCAAGCTGGAAGACACGGCACGCCGGGTCCTTGCGCAATATGGCTATAAAAACATCCGCATGCCGCTGGTGGAGCCAACCGAGCTCTATGTACGCAGTGTAGGCGAGCATACCGATATTGTAGAAAAGGAAATGTATGCGTGGGAAGACGCGCTTAACGGCGACAAGCTGGCACTGCGCCCTGAAGGGACGGCAGGTTGCGTGCGAGCCGTGGTCGAGCATAACCTGACTTACAATGGCCCGCAGCGCTTGTGGTACAGCGGCCCTATGTTCCGTCACGAGAATGTGCAGAAAGGCCGCCAGCGCCAGTTTCACCAGATCGGTGTTGAGGCCTTCGGTTTTGATACGCCGGAGGTGGATGCCGAGCAGATCGTTCTGCTGGCAAGGCTCTGGCGTGAGCTGGGTATCCAGGATGTGGAGCTTCAGATCAACAGCATCGGCGATGCGCATGAGCGGGCTGAATACCGCAATGTGCTGATTGCCTATTTTGAACAGCATGCAGACCTGCTGGATGAAGATGCTAAACGCCGGCTGCATAGCAATCCGCTGCGCATTCTGGATACTAAAAATCCGCGCATGCAGGCGATGTGTGAAGCTGCGCCAAAACTCATAGATTGCCTGGGTGATGAAACCCGTGCACATTTTGATGGTCTGTGCAAAAGATTAACCGAGGCAGGGGTGGCCTACAAGATCAACCCGCGCCTGGTACGTGGCCTGGATTACTACAATCGCACCGTTTTTGAATGGGTCACTACGAAGCTTGGCGCGCAGGGCACGATAGCCGGCGGTGGCCGCTATGACACGCTGGTGGAACGCCTGGGCGGCAGCGCAACGTCAGCCTGCGGTTTTGGCATTGGCCTGGAGCGCGTGTTTTTGCTGATGCAGGAATATGGCGTTACGGCGATAGATGCGCCTGATGTTTACCTGGTGAATGTAGGGGAACTGGCAGAGTCTGCCGCGTTTGCAATTGCCGAGCGGTTGCGTCATGCAAATGTGGAGGTTGTCCTGCACGCCGGTGGCGGCAGTTTTAAATCGCAGATGAAAAAAGCCGATAGAAGCCAGGCAAGATATGCCTTGATTTTAGGCGATGACGAAGTGAATACGCAGCAGGTGACATTAAAGCCTATGCAGTCTGAAGCGCAGCCTGACAGCAAGCCAGAGCAGGTGCAGTGCAGCGTTGAGCAAGCCATAGCGCTGATATTGGCAAGCAGAGCTTAAAGTTTTATCAATTTTGAAGTTTTCTTTGAATCTTGGTAACGTAAGTTTTACATATCAATTGGATGAATATGGCGGTCGACTTACAAACTGATCATTCTGCAAAATCGCGGCCCTTGCTGCAGATCGAGCATCTCAGCATCTCATCCAAAAAAATGCCGGATCGTTTGCTGGTGAATGATGTCAGTTTCAGCATCGAAATCGGGAAGACCACATGCGTGGTTGGTGAGTCGGGCAGCGGCAAGAGCCTGACGGCTCTGGCGATCATGGGTTTGTTATCCAGACAGTTACAGCTTAATGGCGGTAAGGTTCTATTTAATGATATTGATAAAGGCGTTGTCGATCTGACCAGGCTGGATGATGAAAGCCTGCGTAAACTGCGTGGCGATAAAATCGCCATGATTTTCCAGGAGCCGATGACTTCACTGAACCCGGTGCTGACGGTAGGCTATCAGATCGGGGAGAGCCTCACGACGCACCTTGGCCTTAAAGGTGAGCGCTTGAAAAACAAGATTGCCGGTCTTCTTGATATGGTCGGCATTCCGCCCGAGCGTGCAAACAGTTATCCTGATGAGTTATCCGGAGGGCAGCGTCAGCGCGTGATGATTGCAATGAGCATTGCATGCGAACCCAGCCTGCTGATCGCCGATGAGCCGACTACGGCGCTGGATGTGACGGTGCAGGCACAAATCCTCAAATTACTGAGTGACCTTAAAAGCCGCATGAATATGGGTATGCTGTTTATTACCCATGATTTTGGGGTGGTGGCCGATATTGCCGATAATGTCGTGGTCATGTTCAGGGGGCAGATCGTCGAAGCCGGAACCAGGGAGCAGGTGCTGGGTACGCCGCAGCACCCCTATACCAAAGCTTTATTGGCGTGCGTGCCGGACGCCGAAGGCACCAAGCAGTTAAGACCGATTGATTATGCATGGCTGGCTGATGAAGGCAAAGAAGTTGCAGCCACGGGAGTGGTGCATGGATGAAAATATCCTGATAGCGAAGAACCTGGTTAAAACTTACACGCAGCGAAGCGGCAGGTTTGGCTTTGGTTCTACGCAAGTAAAAGCCTTAAATGACGTCAGTATCAGCCTGAGTGCAGGCAAGACGCTTGCGGTAGTCGGTGAATCTGGCAGCGGTAAATCCACGCTGGCGCGTTGTCTGTTACAATTGCAACCCTTGGATAGCGGAGAGGTGTTGTTTCAAGGCCAGGATCTAGCCAGATTGCAGCCATCTGCATTGAGGGAAATGCGTAAAAACCTGCAAATGGTGTTTCAGGATCCGTTTGCCTCGCTTAACCCGCGGATGCGCGTGGGTGAGATCGTCGGCGAAGGTTTGCTGATACATGATATTGGCAATGCTGCGGAACAGCAGAAAAAAGTGCTTGCTATGCTGAAGCGTGTTGGCCTGACTGAAGCCGATATGCAGAAATATCCGCATGAGTTTTCTGGCGGGCAGCGGCAGCGTATCGGTATTGCCCGGGCTTTGGTATTGCAGCCGCAGGTGGTCGTATGCGATGAACCTGTTTCTGCACTGGATGTATCGATACAGGCGCAGATTTTACTGTTGTTAAAGGAATTGCAGCAGGAAATGGCGTTAAGCTACATTTTTATCAGCCACGATCTGCGTGTAGTTCGGCACATTGCGGATGACATGGTGGTGATGTATCGCGGCCAGGTTGTAGAGCAGGGTGCGGTGGCAGATATTTATGTACGGCCTGCACATGCTTATACGCAGAACCTGCTGGCGGCGATCCCCGGCAAAAGAGTGGTCAGCGGATAATTTATACGTAACCTTAAGTGTTTGGCTTAATGTTAATTTGGGCGTTATTATCTTGGCGTTATTATCAAAGTACAGTGCATTAAAAGATTTACATCAGATTGGAATATAAATGGCATACGATTTAGAAGAACAAGAGCAGTTGGATGAATTAAAAGCTTGGTGGAAAACTTACGGAAAACTGGTCAGCAATACCGTGCTGGGCTTGGTGGTCGCTTATGCTGCATATCAGGGATGGAATATTTACCAGGGTAAGCAGTCGGTAGAGGCTTCTACCGAGTACCAGGCACTGCAGGTGACGGATGAAAAAGACGTGAAAGCCATTCAGTCAAAAGCAGCCGTGATCATGGATAAATATTCATCTACTCCCTATGCTGGCCGCGCCGCACTGTTTGCAGCCAAGGCAAATTACGCCAGCAATGATGCGAAAAGTGCAAAATCCCAGCTGGAATGGGCGATCAAGCATGCAAAAGAAACCTCTGTAAGCGCCATCGCGAGTTTACAGTTGGCGAATATTCTGGCTGAAGAAAAAGACTACCAGGGTGCGCTGAAACTGCTGGAAGCGGAGCATGATGCAGGTTTTGACGGTTTGTTCTCTGATCTGAAAGGCGATGTCCTGGTTGCATTGGGCAAAAAAGCCGAAGCAAAAGCTGCCTATGAGCATGCGCTGACTAAATTAGACGCTCAGGGCAAATATCATGTATTGACCCAACAAAAACTTGAGGCTTTAGGTTAAAAATTGACGCAACTCATTAAAAAATCAAAATTACTGCTGCTGTTGAGCAGCCTGCTGCTGCTCGCATCGTGCGGCACGCTCTCGGATTTAAAAACCGATTTGTCTGAACGTGTGTTTGGACGTGAAGCAGCTGAGCCACCCGAGCCTCTGGCTGAGATCAAGGAAACCGCCAGCGTAAAAATGCTATGGCAGGCTAAACTTGGCGGCACCGGTATTTATGATTTTACGCCAGCGGTAGAAGCCGGCTATGCTTATGTAGCGAGTGCCGAGGGGGAATTGGCTAAGCTGGATGTGACTAACGGTGCCCAGGCTTGGCGTATCAATGTCGGCGAGAAACTGACCGGCGGAGTCGGTGCAGGCGGCAGCCTCGTTATCGTCGGTACGCAAAAAGGCTCAATCTATGCCTATGATATTTCAGGCAAGCTGCAGTGGAAATCAAAATTAAGCAGTGAGGTTTTAAGTGCGCCCAAGTATTTTGACGGGTTGGTCATTACCCGTACCGGTGATAACCGCATCTACGGCATCAATGCGAATGACGGCAGCCGCAAATGGGTTTATGACCGCACTGGCCCAGCGTTGAGCTTGCGCAGCAGTGCCGGCGTGGTGGTTGACAGCGGTGCCGTTTATGCCGGTTTCGCCGGAGGCAAGCTGGTTTCTATCCGTGCCGACAATGGCAAGATGATGTGGGAAGCCTCTGTCGCACAGCCCAAAGGCGTGACTGAAATCGAGCGTATCGCAGACATTACCAGCCTGCCGGTTGTAGATGGCCCCCTGGTATACGCGGTTGCGTACCAGGGACGCATCGCGGCTGTTGATAGAACCAACGGCCGAGTGATATGGAACCGTGATATTTCCAGCCTGTCAGGCCTGACTTTTGAGGATGGCAGGATTTTCGTATCACATGCTGCCGGGTCGGCTTATGCCCTTGATTACAGTACCGGTAAAACATTCTGGCGGCAGGGTGCGCTTAAGAACCGCCAGCTTACTGCGCCGTTAGCCATGGGGTCATTGATTGCCATTGGCGATGTTGAAGGCAATGTACATTTCCTGAGCCGCGAAGATGGCGCATTCAGTGCGCGTGTGAAAACCGGTGCTGAACAGATTTTGCCGCAGATGGTGCTAATTAATAGCAGCACACTGCTGGCACAGGCACGCAGTGGCGGTGTTTACGCGCTGCAGATCAAATAATCGGCAGTTGCAGCGGCGCAGGGTTGTTTAACCCTGGTCTGCCATGCAACTGCAACTCAATCAATAACTTAGCTTGATAAGATTATTAAAGAATCATTTCAGGAAACGCTGATCAGCAAGGCGGGCAGGATATAAAGCGAGGCGCGGAATAGCGTAACCGGGATGATGTATGCCTGAGGTTACGCGTGCCGTGCAGCGCAGCAATCCGCTTTTGCCTGTTTTAACAGCGTTTCTTTGGCTTAGGCACTAAATAGAAGGCTTTTATGATACCTACCATTGTACTGGTTGGCCGACCCAATGTTGGCAAGTCAACCTTATTTAACCGACTTACAAAAAGCCGGGATGCGCTTGTCGCGGATTTTCCTGGACTCACCCGGGATCGCCACTATGGTCGTGGTGTAGGTGCAAGCCAGCCTTATCTGGTGGTAGACACCGGTGGTTTTGAACCGAATACCGATAACGGCATTCTTAAGGAAATGGCAAAACAAACCCTGCAGGCGATCGATGAAGCCGATGCGGTTATTTTTCTCGTGGACGGGCGCCAGGGTGCTACCCCACAGGATATGGACATCGCTAATCGCCTGCGTAAGTGTAAATGCCCGGTATTGCTGGCCGTGAATAAAACCGAAGGCATGCAGAAAGCGGTTGTCAGTGCGGACTTTCATGAATTAGGGCTTGGTTATCCCTTATCTATCTCTTCTGCGCATGGCGAAGGCGTACGCGACATCGTTGAGCTGGCGCTGGAAAACTTCAACGTAGACGAAGATGAACCTGTCACCGATTATACCGGCGACAGGATTCCTAAAGTGGCTATTGTTGGTCGCCCTAATGTCGGGAAATCCACACTGGTGAATGCATTGCTCGGTGAAGAACGCGTGATTGCGTTTGATGAACCGGGTACCACGCGTGACTCCATTCATATCGATCTGGAAAAGAACGGCAAGCATTACACCTTGATTGATACTGCCGGTGTGCGTAAACGTGGCCGCGTGTTTGAAGCGATTGAGAAATTCTCCGTCATTAAAACCATTCAGGCGATCGAAGAGGCCAATGTCGTGATTCTGGTTGTGGATGCACAGGAAGGCATTACCGAGCAGGATGCGCATGTGGCAGCCTATATACTGGATGCCGGCCGTGCGCTCGTGGTGGCCATCAATAAATGGGATGGCCTCAAAGAGGATGAGCGTGACTGGATCAAGCGCGAAATTGACCGTAAATTGCAATTTCTTGATTTTGCCGAGTTTCACTATATTTCAGCGTTACGCAAGAAAGGCTTGCCTGAGCTGTTCAAATCAGTGGATATCGCCTATAAAGCCGCATTTGCAAAACTGGCAACACCGCAGCTGACGCGAGTGCTGCTTGATGCGCTGCAGCAGCATCAGCCGCCAATCAGTAAAGGCATACGACCCAAGCTGCGCTACGCGCACCAGGGCGGCAGCAACCCGCCTATTGTCGTGATTCACGGCAGCCATGTGGATGGCGTGAAGGATGCCTACACGCGTTTTCTGGAAAAAACCTTCCGCAGGACTTTCCAGCTTTCAGGTACGCCGCTGCGTGTACAATACAAGCAGGGTCACAATCCGTTTGCCGAAGATGAAGAAAAACGCAAGCCGGGTGAGGGTATCGTAAGCATGCGTCGCCGCAAGACTGCGCAGCGTGCCGAACTTAAAGCCAAGAAAGATGCAGAGGAAAAAGATAGAAAAGCTAAAAAGCGTTAATCAAGACAGCGCTGGCAATGAGAGCCGGATGATGGCTGTTATCTATTCGGGTATTGCTCAAGCTTTTTGTTTTCTTTAGGTAATTCATAAGGGTCTGCGACATAAGCAGGCCCTTTCATGATCATTACCACGATACAGCCGATTGCGGCTGCCCCGACAAAGAAAAAAATACTGAACAGTATGCCAAGGCACAGGTAGATTGTTTTCAGCTGCTCCGGATCAAGTGTCTGGTTGCCGAAATAAAGCAGTAGCATCGCAGTAACTGGTACTGCCGCACTCACCGCAAAGATTAAAGGTAATTTTCTTAGGAGAACCCATTCAATCCCTGAGGGTGTTTTAATAAATCCCGGAAGTTTATTAAAGTATCTCATTGATTAAATGATTGTATTTTCAATGATTAGTTCAAACCATTAGTTCAATACATACTTTCCCAGAATTTCCACCAGATGCGTTCGTCGGTTGGAGCATTCTTGTTCAGCAGGGCGCTGTCCGGATAGTTTTGTTTCAATACGCGCAGCGTGTCATTTTTAAGGTCTTCCACTCCCAGCAAGTCGTATGCGCTGATTTGAATCACTAGCGCTTCTTCAACGCCGGGTGACTGCGCGTAGTTTTCGATGACATATTTGGTGCGGTTAACCGCTGCCAGGTAAGCCTGACGTTTCATGTAGTAACGTGCAACGTGCAGTTCATGCTCTGAAAGGCTGTTTGACAGGTATACCATGCGCTGTGAAGCATCTTTCGCATAGCGGCTTTTCGGGAAACGGGTAACCAGGTCTTTGAATGTCATGAAAGAATCACGCAGTGCACGCGGGTCACGGTCACTGACCTGTTGTTTGGTCGCTTTTTCGATAATGCCGCGCTCGGTGAAAATCGCCAAACCTTTTAAGTAGTATGCATAGTCGACGTTGGGGTGATTAGGGTGCAGTTTTATAAAGCGGTCTGCCGCGGCAACGGCTAAAACGGGGTCTTGTTTTTTATAATGAGCGTAAGCGGTTTCCAGTTGCGCTTGCGTTGCATATTTACCATGCGGGTAACGTGATTCAAGTTTTGTGAAATACTCGATGGCTTTCACATAATCCCTGTCGGTCATTTTTGCCGCACCCATCTGGTAGATACGTTCCGCAGATAAACCCCTGGTGTCATCAAGCTCGGTGGGCTCGCCGAAAATCGCACAAGCATTGAGTAACAAGGTAAATGTTAAAATTAAGATATACTTCATGCCAAACCACCTTTATGAATTTGCAGCAATTATAACCGATGACAGACGCTACTCCACAATCTCTTAGCAATTCCCTCACATTAACTGTACCACATGATTTAGGCGGCCTCAGGCTTGATGTCGCTTTGCAGCGTTTGCTGCCGGAACACTCGCGTTCCCGTTTGCAGGCATGGATCAAAGATGGCCTAGTGACCGTTGATGGAAAAGCCTCAACCGCTAAAACTAAAGTGTGGGGCGGGGAGCGCGTTCTGGTCGAAGTGCAGGCAAAGCCTGAACAGCATGCTTTCAAGGCGCAGGATATACCGCTGAACATCGTTTATGAAGATGACCATATACTCGTCATTAATAAACCTGCGGGCATGGTGGTACACCCGGCAGCAGGAAACTGGGAAGGCACCTTGCTCAATGCCTTGTTGTTTCATGCGCCGCAACTGCATGACGTGCCGCGTGCCGGTATCGTGCATCGCCTGGATAAAGACACCAGCGGCTTGCTGGTCGTGGCAAAAACCCTGAACGCGCAAACGCACCTGGTGCGCCAGCTGCAGGCGCGCACGGTCAAGCGTGAATACCGCGCTATCGTGTGGGGGCAGCTATGGCGCAACGGTACCGTTGACCAGCCGATAGGGCGCGACTCGCGCTCCCGCACCAAAATGGCGATTAACCGCATGGGCAAGCCGGCGATCACGCGTTATGAAATCCTGGAGCGTTTCTCGGTGCAGACCTATCTGCGCTGCAATCTGGAAACCGGACGTACGCACCAGATCCGTGTGCACATGCAGTACCTGAAAGCACCGTTAGTGGGTGATCCCGTATACGGTTATCGCGGCATTGTGCCGATTCGTTCCATGACGCAGACACTGCGCGACGCGGTCAGCAATTTTAAGCGCCAGGCCCTGCATGCCATTAAATTGGGCTTGATCCATCCTGACACCAACGAGTTTATGGAATGGCAGATCGAACTTGCGGATGACATGAAAGTGCTACTGGAAGCGATGCGGCATGAAGACGTGAAAGAAGATGAAGAAGCGTTCGAATTCAGCACGGAACCATACCTGGCCGATGAAGACTATGAATACGACGACGAAGATGATGATTTCGAAGACTTGGACGAAGACGACGATTTAGACCTGGATCAGGAAGAAGAATAGCTTGGCGTTACAGCCCTGCGCTGGAAACTTGAATCAAAGGGCTGGTTCAGGCCAGCCTTGCACAGGGCGTGGAATGGGGTTTCGCTTAGCGGATACGCTTGATGATGAATCCATTTTCCACCTTCTCGAATCCTAGTTTGGGGTAATACTCCATAGCCTCAGGCGCTGACAGCAGAATCAGCGCCACCTCATCACCAATCGCTTGCTGCACGCGGGCAATCAGTTCCTTGCCAATGCCATGTTTCTGGTAAGCTTTATCCACCGCAAGGTCAGATAAGTAACAGCAATAACTGAAATCAGTCAGCGCCCGGCATACCCCAACCAGCTTGTTTCCATGCCAGGCGGAAATGACAAGGTTTGCATTCGCAAACATGCGCTCGATCCGCGCCAGGTCTGCAGAAGGCCGGCGAATGCCGGAAGCGTCAAAGACTGCAGCGATGTCTGCGGCTGCAAGTGAAATGTTTTGGCGGTATTCAATTGTCGTCATAAAAACCTGGTGTCTAAAGTAAGCTGTTTCGTCAGAATGGGCTGGTTAGCCATCTTAGGTCGCCTGACCAATCATCAAGTTTAGAAAAGATAAGCCGTTTTTTGTTGTTAACAGCCAGGCTAGGATAGCGCAATTGGCAATCACTGTAACCCCAAAAACGGTCTGGAATGTCTGTTTTTTTGATTTATGACGCAAGGTTTTCTGTGCCACTAAAGCGCCAGGCCAGCCACCAGCCAGGCTGAACAAATGCAAAGTGCTTTCTTTTGTTCTCCAGCGATTATTCTCTGCGGCTGATTTATCTATGACATACGCAATAAAAGTGACGATGCTTAAAGTGAAGTATAAGCCTGCAATTTCTAATGGTAGCCGCCCCAGTAAGGCAGACAGGGCGAGAAACAGGCCAAAAATAATAGTGAAATAGGTGCTGAATGCACTGGATTTATCCGAAGCGCCGGGTGTTGCTGCATCTCGTGCAAATCGAATGTTTTTTGCAATAAAGCGACCGCGCTCATCAGTCGCAAGTTCGTAAGTAATGATGTCGCCCTCTGTGGGGCGATGAGCATGATGAGAAAATGCCTTGATGTGCACGAATGCTTTTTGGCCACCGCCGTTAGGGGTGACAAAACCAAATCCCTGATCGTCTTTCCAGCCTGAAACTTTACCCTGATAACGCATGTAAGCTCTTGAAATAGTTAGTTTGAGTTAAGGAAAGCGCTTCTACTCATAATAGGTTTTAGCATATCTATCCTGCGGGGTACTTTTAACGGCTTAGCATATCCTGTTCGAATGAGAGGTTAACTTATGAACGGAAGAAAGCAACACCATGCCCCCTCAAATGCTGCCCATTTAGTACAAAATGAAGCTTTACTATTGATTTTATTGCTTGTGATTTTATTGCTTGATGAGTCATGCTTCTGCTCCGATAGTAAAACATAAGCAGAGTAGCATTTCTTTGCTTGTGAGAAAACTGACAATATACCTGCAATCGTACCGTGATCATAAAAGACATTTTTTACTGCATTGGAGCATGAATCTTGGCCATGCAATACATGATAAGCACAGCAAAAGCCTTTTTTTAGGTGAAATTTCTCTCTGATACCAGTTAATGGCTGAAACCGCATCGTTTGCAAGAAATTTTATGTGACCTCTAATGTTCGATATTTAGCGTAGCGTCCCGCTTGATGGATGGGTTAGGCATCGGGCTATTTTAAAGTCTGAATTTTGGTTGGTTCGCACCATACATATGTATCGATGCATCTGAGCATATTTTGACGATAGTTAGCAGGGCAGGTGTCATTCATATTTTTGATACGAAACCCTTGACGGGCTTTCATTGTGTGCATCGATGCGAGGCAACAGCTATTTCCTTTGCACGCACGTTCCATAGCATAATAATCGTTATCGGACGATGTCTGAGCTGGCGGTTCGGTGGCACAGCCTAATCTGAGGTATGACATTAAAAGCAGAAACGCGACGATGCGCTTACGGTCCCAAATAACAACCGGATTAGTTACGGCGCTAATGGCATGCAGAGCAATGCTGCGATAGTTTCTGGGATGAACAGGTATCAGCCTATCTCTTGCCATATCTCTTGCTTCCTAACGTTTGAATTAAGGGGCGCCGTTAGGCGTCCCGCTTGAATGATGGGTTAGGCATTGCTTGCTTCATCCTTGAGTTGCCCTCTGAGGAACTTTCCTGAACCACCTTTTAGCTCACTTCGATTAAATATCTTGCCTGTGAACTGAAAATCCTCATCAATGCGCACGATGAGCAGTTGCTCAAAGTCTCCTTGGCTCTTAACAATGACATGATCGTTGGCTTTCTCTGGAGAGATAGTTTTTACTTCGACTAGTTTTCCTGCAATCGTGCCGTCAGAACCTTCCTTGTGAGAACCATGACGGCAGAGGCCGAATTTGATCTCTGCGTAAATCTCTCCGAGCTCTCCCCAAATTTGCAAGTACCTACCAGTATTTTCAAAATGACGTGTAGCACAATCAATCAGATCGTAAAAAATTTCAGCTTGTTCTAGCGTGCTATATGGAAATCCATCTCTACTCTTAAATATTTTTTTCGGTTGGTCTTCCGTGGGTTCTTGCAACTGAGAATCAACCCAGGCGGGGTCAATATCAATGTATGTGACCTCCCAAGGGTTATATCCACAGGCTGCGGCATCAGCTATTTGTTCTGGGCTGTAGCCGTCGCTATGCATGTCATGAAGAAAATCCCAGTCGCTCATATTAATTGCCTAACGTTTGAATTAAGGGGCGCCGTTAATGTCCCGCTTGAATGATGGGTTAGGCTGCGCGTGATACACGGCTACCAACCCAACTGCCAATAAAAGCCCCAACCGCAAGGGAAGCCGGGGAACCCAATAAATAGAGAAACCACCCATTTGCAGCCTCATGGGAGCTAGAAGTGAATACAAGTATTGCTGTAGCTACCAACAAAAAGTGTGTGCCGAAGAAGCCTCCAAATGCACAAGGGCGTGATACATCTAAATATCCAGAGAGCAAAAACCAAAGCCAATGCGGAGCAGAGAACATGATATAAGTTACCCACATATTCGATGCGCCCCAACCCCCAACAAAAACGGCGATGAAAGTAGCCAAGAGCGGAAAGGAAAGGTGAAGAACCCAAGACATAGCAGCCTAACGTTTGACATAAGGGGCGCGATTTAGCGCGTCCCGCTTGATGGACGGGTTAGGCGATATTGAATTATTTTGGCCACTTGGTAGATTATGGCTTTTCTTGAGCATTTGGATTTCCACCTTGAGCCAAATAATTGAACCACAATAGCTTTTTACCGTTTTTAAAAGCTGGCTCTAACGCGTGGAATTCAGAAAAATAATAGCCTTCGTATTTCTCGAACTCTACTGCCAATTGCCCTAGTAGACCTTTCATTAGCCAAATATCTTTTTCATTAGAACTAGTGTGAAATTTCTCTTCGGCTAAACTGTATTCTTCGGCCTCGCAACTAGCTTGAATAATTCGTGCAAGTTCCGAAATTATTGGTTCGTAGTCTGCCAAACAGATGTGGTACGTGTTCGCCATTTTCGCCTAACGTTTGACATAAGGGGCGCGCTTTAGCGCGTCCCGCTTGATGGATGGGTTAGGCATTATTACCTTTGACCGACAAGCTCGGATGTGCATTTTGAGAAGGGGAATGTGGAGGCCCGTCATCATTTGAAGAGTAGTCATCAGCGAAATCCATAAGCTGACGTCTGCGATCCCCTAGTTGCTGGAGTATTTCGCGAACGGAGCTTGTGTCGAATTCATTCTGCGTCCACTCGTCGGGGGAGCCTCTCTTGCCCTTTCGAACTTTGGCTAGGAAGAGCCTTTCCTCGTGCTCAAAGAACATACCATGAAAAATCTTGTTCCTTTCTATGAAGAGTCTATGAATGTCTTCAATGGCGTCGAACCAGGCATCCAGAGCCCCGGGGGAAACTCTGTGATGGCAAAGACGACGAAGTAAGTCGAGATTCTCTGAGACACCGTTTGATGACGGCACGAGTGCCTTTGCAAGATTATGCTCCCGCGAGAGCACGATGATCATTGTGCGAATCGCAGACTCCATGAAGCCGAAGTCCAGCACGGCCTGCCCTAAAGCATTTACGAAATCAGGTGTAATTTGAGTTTGTCGCATAGTGCCTAACGTTGAATTAAGGGGCGCGTGTTAGCGCGTCCCGCTTGAATGCCGGGTTGGGCAAGACTTCAATCTGAACTTGACCCGATAAAAACAATTGCATCATTGTTTATCTCAATTAAGTATGCAAAGTCCCAGAACACGGGATAGAAAGGATGCCCTTCTTTTAGCCAAAACGACATGATTGTGTCGGCTCCATCAACCAGCTTTCCCACTTCGGACATAACTAATTCTGCATTTCGTTGAAACTCGACGCTTGCCAAGTAACCACGATCTGGATGTGATCCATCGTCCCCTTGGTAATAAAGCGCTTCTTTCACGCTCACCAATAAATCAGCTTCTTTGGCTGATTGCGTACCACCGATTACTACGGTGCGCCTAATGGCTAAATCAATCAGCTTTTGAAGTGATTGACCTGCCATGCCTTTTAATTCAACAACTAGAAAGCTTGGAGAGTAATTCAAGCTCCCAACATAAAGTCCGTGCGAAATACTGTCGAGCGTAGTGCCAATAGATTTAGTCATGCTTTTATGGCTCCGCCCAACGTGAAGGTAACCGGACGCCGGAGCGCGAAGCGCGGAGGGAACCAACAGCGCAGCTGTTGGCGTTCCGGTTGACCGTAGGGTTAGGGCTTGGGGGCAAAACAAACATTGGGTGTTTCGTTATTGTGCTCATTTATACCTCCGGCAATATCCAAGTTTTCAATGTTCCCTCATATTCAAACTCAGCTTGTTCTTTCGCATCTTCTAGCGTTTCGTGCCAAGTGTCGGAAAGGCTATTCCAGTTTTCGTCGCAGCCGAACAAGTAGAAGGCGTCTTCGCCTTCGTATTGGCATATGGCTAGACCGCTGGTCGGTCCGAGCACAACACCATCAACGATTTGTTTCGTGTTGCCGGTATGGCGGTGGCGCAAGTCTATAGCCGTGCAGCAGATTACTTTTGCACCGCCTACAGTTGAAGGCACTGGCTGCATGTATTGGGGAGCCCTAACGTTGAATTAAGGGGCGCGCGTTAGCGCGTCCCGCTTGATGGATGGGTTAGGCGACCTGGCATGAAAGCTGTGCTATCCGGGCCACCAAACCGCGTACCGTTGACAAGGGCAACAAACGCCTCTCCGACCTCAATGAGGCTAGAAGTCTCAAAGTCGGTTGTGAATTCGCCGCTAATACCCATGAGATTGATAACACTTCTGTCCAAAAAAGGGGGGGGCTTTTCCTCAGTGCGTGTAATAGTGAATCAATTGCAGAGAGAACAATGACCTTTCCTTTTGGCGAAGCTGTATTTGACTCCAATGACAAAGGTACAGAGCCATTGAAGTAGCCGCGTGATGCAAGAAGCCATTCATCTCGAATTTTGTGGGCGATTGAGTCAGTTTCGACCTGATCTTCGATATGAAGTGCTGCGAGACGCAGGAATAATTCTAGGATGGAATCACGCATCCAAAAGCCATTTCCACAGATTTCAACAAACGATGTTCCCATGCGCACGCCTAACGTTTGAATTAAGGGGCGCCGTTAGGCGTCCCGCTTGAATGATGGGTTAGAGAGCTTAGGATATGATGAAACTGATGACCTTGTTTTAGTAAAGCTACACCTGCTATAAGTAGCAAAGACGTTGAAAACAACCCTTTTAGTAGTTTTAGATTTGTGTACTCTGTAAAAAAGCATAAATTGACTAGCAATGCAATTGCACCTGTGAAAAGCACGGTGCATATAATTGAGGCGGCGCCACCCTTGTATGATTTTTTTTGCGCAATACCCAAAAGAATGCTCCAAAAAATAATTATTAGGCCTGAAGTTATGCCGGAATAGGCGTATAAATATGTGGCCTCGGCCATATTCCAATAAATAACGAATGCACCAAATGTTGCTAGCAAGAGTGCAGGAGTAAGTTTTATTAGTTTCATAATCTCTAACGTTTGACATAAGGGGCTGCGAAGCAGTCCCGCTTGATGGATGAGTTAGAGAGTTTATCTTTATATGACATTGCAGAAATATATCAATAAACGGGAAAATATACCATTTATTTTTTTTGTGGTATGAATGATAGGTATTTAATAAGACTAAATGATGATGTTTTGAAACATAGCGACTGAATGGTTTTAATTGATGAGAGAGAATGGTTAGTCAGAATGGTGGTGCTGTTTCTTAAAGAATCTATGTCAATTACACATTATCTCTAACGTTTGAATTAAGGGGCGCCGTTAGGCGTCCCGCTTGAATGATGGGTTAGCCTTGCGATGCACTTAGACTGCCAAGTGAGAACCCGCCAACCTCACAAATACGGCCGCGCCACCACACCCCCTTGTTGCCAGGGATTGGGTTGCCAGCGGTATTAAAGAACCGAGTATTTTTTAAATGAATATATTGTGGTGGGGGTTGAATTTTATTTTCGTCATTAGACTTATATAAATCGCCATAAGAAGAAATATTGGTTTTTATCGATTCTGCGTCCTCGGAATTTGTGAATGCGCTAGAGAATTCTGTAGCAAAACCATCGAAGTATTGCTTATGACTGACTAAGTTTCCAGACACGAGCATGCCACTAACTTGTAAAGTTATACCGATTTCTAATGATGCTTCATTAGCGAAACTTACTAGTGATTGAAGAAACCAATCAGTTTCAGCGACTAGAGGTGGCGCTATGATTTCTGCTTCGTTTGTCATTTAAATTTTCCTGTTGTAAAAGGGCTAACATTTAACATAAGGGGCTGCGAAGCAGTCCCGCTTGATGGATGGGTTAGGGAATAATGCGGCCTAGGCACCATGTATTGAAACCCAAAGGATAATAACGGTAAACCCAGATATTGCAATAAGTGGTGGAGAGTAGACTACTTTTTTGGCTAGAACCCCATTGCCTTTTTGCTTTAGTGAATATGCTACGGGAAAGGCAATAAGGATAAAGGCTGGGTAAAGGTGAAATAGGATTAGGCTGACATTCGTAAAGCTAAAGCCAGGAGAATATCCCATCCCTGCGAGCGCCGCTAGAGGAGCCCAGAGCACCAAAGAAAGTAACTGAGCTATGAGGGGAATTCGCAAAGAAAATTCTGTATTTAGTTTTTCATCGCCGGGAAATTGGTTAGTAACTTGCATCACTCTCCCTAACGTCTGACATAAGGGGCGCGCTTTAGCGCGTCCCGCTTGATGGATGGGTTAGGCATTTGAGGCCTCATAGCTTGCAAAGGGACCGAAAAACAGAAGTTTAGAAGGTAACTTGGAAATTACCTCACTTTGCTTTGGAAAATGCGCCACGAATTCAGGCCAAGCATCCATCACATATGAATCCCATTTCAGAGGGTCGAGCTGATGAATTTTTCCATCTGCAATATCAATAAATTCGTAGCCTTGACGGGTGAGGTTGGATACAACTTCGTGAGCCGCAGCCTCATGGTTTGGGGCTGCAACGAACGCTGGAACATAAGCCCCAACAAGATTTGTTGGTATTTCTGTATTTGTTCCGCGACCAATGTGCATATTTATCAAAAACAATATGTTCTCAGGTGTCTTTTGCTTCTTGTTGAGCATTCCAAACATAACGTTTTGCCTAACGTTTGAGGTAAGGGGCTGGCCGCCCCAAAAGCTGGCTGAAGCCACCGAAGGAAACTTTACCACCGACCGTAAAAACTGCGACCATCGGCCAGTCCCGCTTGACCGATGGGTTAGGCGCAGTTAAGTGCGAGGTGCCTAATATTTTCAGACTCCTTGGCATAGCCGTCTTTTTCAAGTGCTTGAGCCAGTATTTGAAGGTAGTGTTTTTCGCTCACCATAAAATGTTCACTTTTGGAGCAAAATCCAGCGTCGATATAAAGTTCAACTTGGCCTTCGGGGATGAAATATTTTTCAACTTCTTTGTCGTATTCGTCAAGATCGCCAGGGTACAAAACACCGTATGGTTCAGAGCCATAGCCATGGCGCTCTTCAGCGAATGTTGCGAGTTGAGCCTTATCGTGCCAATGCGAAATTAGTAGTCGAATAACAATATCAATGTCCTCCTGACTCGCCGAAGTATCCATTTCTAATTCGCCTAACGTAAAGTATGCATCCTAAAATGTACTTATGACTACGTCAATAGAGCCACCTAAGTTGTTAGATCAAGTGCGCGGAAAAATCCGTTTGAAGCATTACAGTATCCGCACAGAGCAGGCATATGTAGATTGGATTAAACGCTTTATTTTATTTTTTGACAAGCAGCACCCCAAAGACTTGGGTGTAACAGAAGTTGAGCGGTTTCTGACTTACTTGGCTGTAGAGAGTAAGGTTGCGGCAAGCACGCAGAATCAGGCAAAAAGTGCTTTGTTGTTTCTTTATAAAGAGGTATTGGGCGTTGAGTTGCCGTGGCTGGATGATGTGGAGCGTGCTAAAGCGCCTAAACGCTTGCTTGTGGTATTAACACAGCAGGAAGTGCAGGCTATTTTAAAGCAATTGGAGGGTACGCATCATTTGGTGGTAAGTTTGCTCTATGGTACCGGCATGCGTATTTTAGAGGCCTTGCGCCTGCGAGTTAACGATTTGGATTTTTCACGTAAAGAAATTTTAATCCGTGATGGCAAGGGTTTTAAAGATAGGGTCACCATGCTGCCTGTCAGTTTAGCTGCGCCATTAAAGGCGCATCTGGAAAAAGTAAAGATTTTGCATGAGCAGGATTTGCTGGCGGGCTATGGTGCAGTGCATTTGCCTTATGCGCTGGCTAAAAAGTATCCTTACGCAGCGCGTGATTGGTCATGGCAGTACGTGTTTCCTTCGGGCAAGTTGTCAGTTGATCCGCGTAGCGATGATGCAGTTATCAGGCGGCATCATGTGCAGGATCAGGCTATTCAGCGCGCGGTGCGTCAGGCGGTGGTAGATGCCGGCATTACTAAGCCAGCCACGCCGCATACTTTCAGGCATAGTTTTGCTACGCATCTGCTTGAGAATGGTTATGATATTCGCATTGTTCAGGAATTATTGGGGCACAGTGATGTGGCAACAACCATGATATATACGCATGTGTTAAATAAAGGCGGGCGAGGTGTGAGCAGCCCGTTAGATGTGTTGTAGCTTGTACAGTAGAAACTGCATATAGCTGCGAATATACCTTCAATCAAATCGTTCATGGCTATATGCTGCTTTTACACATTTGCGTTTATTGCACCCTAGTAACAATCGGTTTATTATAACAATTGTTATAACTTTTTGATTAAGAGGTCTTTCATGCAAACTTTAAAACTCACCCAAATCGGTAATTCTGTTGGGTTGATTTTGCCTAAAGAAGTATTAGCGCGCTTAAAGCTTGAAAAAGGTGACACAGTGTTTTTAACAGATGCGCCAGGTGCAGTGACGATTACGCCGCATGACCCTAAGTTTGAAGAGCAGCTTGATATAGGGCGTGAATTCATGCGGGAGTACCGCGACACATTTAACGCTTTGGCAAAATAGCTATGAATCAATTCAGGTGGATTGATAAGCAATTACTCGTCACCCTGCATGATGAAAGCTTGGCGTTGCATGGCGGGGCATCGGGTATTCGCGACGAAGGGCTGCTGGATTCGGCGTTAAATCGCGCCGTAAATCTGGTTATGTACGGTAGCCCTGATTTTGCAGAATTAGCGGCTGCTTATGGTGTTGGGCTTGCTAAGAATTATGCTTTTATTGATGGTAATAAACGTACTGCTTTTCTTTCTGTTGGTTTGTTTTTGGGCTTAAATGGGTATAAATTAAAGGCTACGCAAGTGGATGCTACGCTCACAATGCTCGCAGTTGCCGCTGGCGAAATGGATGAGCAGAATTTCGCAGGCTGGATTCGCAAAAATGCTGTGCAAAGATAAGCGGCGATTGTTTGTTTTTCTACGGCTGGTTAGTGCTGACTGGCTTTATATTTTATGAGTATTCGTAATACGTGGTTGATAGCAACCACGTATTACGATCTATGGTTCATCTAAAATCGACTCTATCCAGCCCCGTCATAGCTCCATAGTTCTTGACACCCCGATTTAATGTAGTAACATAACTACATTAAATATTCAATGTAAGAGGTTCCGTTATGACAATCACAACCCTATCCAGCCGGGAGCTGAACCAAGACGTTACTCGTGCAAAGAAGGCTACCAAGAAAGGTCCTGTATTCATCACAGATCGCGGCAAGCCTGCTCATGTGCTGTTGAGCATTGAGGAATATCAACAACTTACAAAGCAGCGTCGCAGCATTGCTGATTCGCTGGCTATGCCAGGCATTGAAAACATTGAGTTTGAGCCCCAGCGCGTAACTATCGAACCCCGTCCGGCTGATTTCTCATGATGTATGTTCTCGATACCAACGTGGTGTCCGAACTACGAAAAGTTCGTATTGGCAAGGCCGATCCGAACGTGGCGACATGGGCTGAAAACGTCGATGCCGCCAACCTGTTTGTGTCCGCCATTACTATCATGGAGTTGGAACTTGGCGTTTTGTCGATTGAGCGCAAGGACGCCACCCAAGGAGCCATGCTGCGTGCGTGGTTAGAGCAACATGTATTGCCGGAGTTTTCTGGGAGAACGTTGCCCATTGATACAACCATAGCACAGCGTTGTGCTAAGCTGCACATACCAGACAAGCGTGGCGAGCGTGATGCACTCATTGCTGCGACGGCTCTTGTGCATGGCATGACGGTAGTCACTCGCAATGTGGCTGATTTTCAGTCCACAGGGGTAACAATTTTCAATCCGTGGGAGCCAATCCAATAATGGCCGAAAATGTGGCAGTATGTTGATATCAACCACGAAATACGGATAGCCTATTTTATTTCACTCATTGCTGATTCATGACCAATTCGATTAATTTTATTCAACCCCAATGGCCCGCGCCATCTAATGTTAAAGCTTTGCAAACTACACGTGCAGGCGGGGTGAGTATTGCACCTTATGCCAGCTTGAATCTGGGCGCACATGTCAATGACGACCCGATTGCCGTGGCTAAAAACCGCCAGTTGCTAAGCCCGTATCTGCCTAGCGAACCGGTGTGGGTGAATCAGGTGCATGGGGTTGAGGTGATTGACGCGGCGGATAGTGGCTGCCTGCAGAATGCGGATGCCTCGTTTACTACCAAGCCAAATGTAGTCTGCGTGACGATGACGGCAGATTGCCTGCCGGTATTGCTTTGCGATAAAAAAGGCTCAGTGGTTGCCGCTGCACATGCGGGCTGGCGTGGCCTGTGCGATGGCGTGATCGAAGCTGCCGTTGCCAGGATGCAGGTGCCGGCGAGCGAGATTCTTGCATGGCTGGGGCCAGCGATTGGCCCAAATGCGTTTGAAGTGGGCGATGACGTCAAAGCACAGTTTTTAGCTCAAGATGGCAATGCTGAACTGGCATTCAAGCGACATGGCGATAAATGGTTATGCAATATGTATTTAATTGCCAGGCAGCGTTTGAACGCTTTGGGTGTGACTGAGATTTACGGCGCGAGCGTGAATGAGGATTTCTGTACCTATAGCGATGAGACGCGTTTTTTCTCGTTCCGGCGCGACAATGTCACCGGACGCATGGCAAGCATGATTTGGCTGGAGAATCGCTAGGGGCTGTGGGTTGCCGCGCGTTGCTCGCGACAACGGGATCAACTAGCGCGTTCTTAGGTTTGAACCTTTTTCTAAATGATAGTCGTCTAAGTTATAATGGCGGTTATTCATTTCTTTCAAGTGCCGCATGACCATCCCTGATTTTTCCATCCTGACCTGGATTATCGTTGCCAGCTTTGCCGGCGGCTTGTTGAGCGTTTCCCTGGCGGCGATTTTTGCGCTCAATTTGCGCACAGCCTGGATTCCGATGCTGGTCAGTTACGCGATTGGTGCAATGCTGGGCGCGGTGTTTCTGGAAATCCTGCCGCACGCGTTTGAGGAGGCGACCAGTGTAGAGAGTGTTTCGGCAACCCTGCTGTTTGGGTTGCTGCTGTTCTTTGTGCTTGAGAAGCTGGTGATCTGGCGCCATTGCCATGGAGACCACTGTGAGGTGCATGCGATTCATAGCGAGGCCAATTGCCCGGATGTAAAGCAAAGCAGTTCAGCGCAGGAGGGCGGGGCTAAATTCAGGCCCGTAAGCTCTCATTCGGCTTCGCATGCGCCGTCTATCATGCAAAGCCATGCGCACGCCCACAGTCACCATGATCATGGCCGCAGCGGCATGATGATTATGATAGGCGACACTTTTCATAATTTTGTCGACGGCGTTTTAATTGCCGCAGCGTTCCTGGTGGATGTAAAGCTAGGCATGGTAACAGCGCTGGCAATCATTTCGCATGAAATCCCGCAGGAAGTCGGCGATTTTCTGATTCTGCTGCATTCAGGCTACAGCAAGAAACAGGCATTTGTTTTTAACATGGTGTCAAGCCTGGCTACGCTGGTGGGCGGTCTGATCGCATACTTCGCGCTGCAATTTGTAATGGGCTGGATACCGTATATTCTTGGGCTGGCTGCGGCAAGTATGCTGTATGTGGCGGTTGCGGACCTGATCCCCAGCCTGCATAAGCGTACCGAATTAAAAGCGACGATCAGTCAGGTCTTGCTGATCAGCCTGGGGGTCGCCACTATCTGGTTCGCGCACATCCTGCTCGAGTAATTGCCTGTTCCTGTAATGGCGGCGATGTTTTGTGCCGAGTAGCCACAACAGCAGGGCGCACGGAAGCAGGCCGTAGAAGGTAAAAGTGAGCAATCCGGCAGCGATGGATTTTTCGGTGGCTGCCATTAAGATCACTACGTAAAGCCATGCAATAACAATAATATACATGGCGTCATCATAACGATATTTTTTAAGATTTATAGGTTTTTTATGACAAATAAAACAGTAAGCAATAACGCTACTCCTAAGGTAGGCTTTGTATCCTTGGGTTGTCCCAAGGCAGGTTCCGATGCCGAGCGCATTCTCACCCAGCTGCGCGCTGAAGGTTACGAAATTTCGGGCAGTTACGATGAAGCCGACCTGGTCGTGGTGAATACCTGCGGTTTTATTGACAGCGCTGTTGAAGAATCGCTGGATGCGATCGGCGAAGCCATCAACAAAAACGGCAAAGTCATCGTGACAGGCTGCCTTGGTGCGAAAGCTGGCGTGGTTGAAGCCGCACACCCCAGTGTGCTGGCAGTGACCGGGCCGCACGCGCTGGAAGAGGTGATGACTGCGGTGCATGCAAATTTACCCAAGCCGCATGAGCCGTTTGTTGATCTGGTGCCGCCGCAGGGTATTCGCCTGACGCCTAAGCACTACGCATATCTCAAAATATCGGAAGGCTGTAACCATCGCTGTAGTTTCTGCATTATTCCTAGCATGCGTGGCGACCTGGTCAGCCGACCGATCGGTGAAGTGCTGAATGAAGCCGAGAACCTTGTCAATGCAGGAGTCAGCGAGATTCTGGTGATTTCGCAAGATACCTCTGCTTATGGCGTGGATGTGAAATACCGCCCGGGTTTCTGGAATGGGCGCCCGGTAAAAACACGCATGACAGAACTTACCAAGGCATTAAGCGAGCTCGATGTATGGGTGCGCCTGCATTATGTATACCCGTATCCGCATGTGGATGAAGTGATCCCGCTGATGGCGGAAGGCCTGATCCTGCCATACCTGGATGTGCCATTCCAGCATGCGAGCCCGCGGATACTCAAGTCCATGAAGCGCCCGGCCAGCAGCGAGAACAACCTGGCGCGCATCAAGGCATGGCGTGAAGTCTGTCCTGAAATCACGATCCGCAGTACTTTCATTGCGGGCTTTCCGGGTGAGACGGAAGATGACTTCAAGATGCTGCTGGACTTCCTGGAAGAAGCGCAGCTGGATCGTGTAGGCTGTTTTGCTTATTCTGCCGTGGATGGTGCAGCGGCCAATGCGCTGCCGGGACAGGTGCCGGAAGAAATCAAGCAGGAGCGTTTAAGCCGCTTTATGGAAGTGCAGGAACGTATCAGTGCAGCCAAGCTGCATCATAAAATCGGCAGCATTCAAACCGTGCTGGTAGATGAAATCGTGACGGATGTAGAAGGCAATATCGAAGCCATCGGCCGCACCAAGGCAGATGCGCCTGAAATTGACGGCGTTGTTTACCTGGAGGATGCAGAAGGCCTGACACCGGGTGATTTTGTTGAGGTTGAGATTTACAGCGCGGACGGACACGATTTGTGTGGCGGGCCGCCAAAAGACCGGTAGTTCTTCGAAAACACATTAGCCACTGATAAACACAGATTCACACAGATAAAAACCAAGCTTAAATTGTGAGCCTAGTGAGGCTTTATCTGTGTTTATCAGTGTGCATCTGTGGCTAATAGGTTTATAAAAGCAATTGCTGCATAAACTTATCTAACCGGCACCGAACAAATCCGGCATGATGGGGGCAGGGCGTTCGCTGTCGGCACGCTCTTCCAGAAAATCCAGAGTCAGCGGACAGCGCGTTGGTTTCTTTGCGGCTTTTTTACGTTTGGCGGAAGTTGCTGTCAAGTCTATGTAGGGCGTCTGACTGATGCGGATATAGCCAGAGCTTGCGAGTTTCTGTTCGGTGGTTTCAAACAGGCTGAGTGGGTTGTCTATGTTTTGCAGCGTGACTACCTGTTTGCTGACTTTCAGCACGTTGTACATCACGAATCTGTTTGCGGTTTGTTTACCGTAAATTTCGCCTGACTGTATCACGATGCCTCCTAACCCCAATGGGGCGTATGGTATCGCTACAACCGGCGATTAACAAGCGTTTTGCCAGCTAATTCTATTTCCTGCGCAGATTGATGTGTGATTTGATCAGGTCAATCGCCTGGTAGCGGAACCTGCTGCCGTCGGCATCCTTGACCCACATATGCAGCAGGCCGCCGAAAAACAAGTGAGTATCCAGAGCCAGTGCGCGCGGGCTGAGGGAGGTTGCCAGCAGCCCCTGGGACTGCGCGCGCTCGTAAGCCGCCTCAAGTTTTTCGACAATGCATGAGCAGTTGTTGAGCATTTGGTACAGCACGCTGGCAAATTCATCCACATACTCGCATTTGATCATGATGATCTCATAGGTTTCGCGCATTTCAAGGTTGCTGCTGAGCTCGTTAATGGTATTGCAAAGGCTGGCTTCAATCTGGTTTAGCGGGCTGTCGCTGTCGCTGTTGCTGGTGGCGGGTGCCAGGGTGTCGTCTATACTGTCTATGAGCGGTAAAAAAACCTGTTCGCGTATGGCATGGAAAATATCTGTTTTATTTTTAAAATGCCAGTACACGGCGCCGCGGGTAACGTTAGCTTCTGCAGCAATATGTTCCAATGTCGATTTGCTTACGCCGCGCTTGAGGAACACTGCACGTGCAGCATCTATGATTCGCTGCCGTGTAAGTTCTGCATCTTCTTTAGTTTTTCTGACCATTGAGTTTACTCGGTTTTACAAAATTTAACGTGTATTATACAAAAATGTCATTTACATACATTCCTGTTTGTATATAATATACATGCAAATATGTATGTAAGCAAGCCCTAAATCAAGTTCGAATTCAATAAAAACATAATCTAATTAATAGGTTATAAGTACATAAGCTTGGAGTAAGTAATGGTATTCAAAACAGGTCAGCATTTTTCATCACAAAACAGTACGCGGGTTGCAGAAGACAAAAGCACAGTTTTTACGCTAAGTGCAATTTTATTAGCCATCACTTTGCTTGCCTTGTCGGCTTGCAGTAAAAAGGATGATGCCGCCAATGCCGGGGGCGCAATGCCAGCGATGCCTGTGTCTATCGTCACTTTGCAGGCGACCACTGTGCCAATCAGTGCAGAGGCCGTTGCGCAGACCGAGGGCGCCAAAGAAGTCGAGATTCGTCCTCGAGTAGGCGGCATTCTGCTTAAGAAGCTGTTTGAAGAAGGGGCGCCTATTAAAGCCGGCCAAACCATGTTCCTGATAGACCCTGTACCATTCCAGATCGCGCTATCCAATGCTAAAGCGCAGCTGGCACAGCAGAAGGCAAGGCTGGAGCAGACGCAGCGTGAAGCACAGCGTTTGCAGGTGCTGGTTGCAACACAGTCCATCAGCCAGCGTGAAGCGGATAATGCAACTTCCGATAACGCACTGGCGCGGGCAGGTCTGGCGCAGTATGAAGCTGCTGTGCGTGAAGCTGAGCTGAATTTATCCTACACCAATGTCACGTCACCGATATCGGGAATTGCCGGTCGTTTTGAGTTGTCTGAAGGCGCGCTGGTGAATGCAAATACCAGCCTACTGACCAAAGTGAGCCAGATCACACCGATCTGGGTGCGTTTCAGCCTGTCGGATAACGAGCTGGCACAGCTGGGCGGCCCTTTGACACAGGCTAATGTCAAAAGTGTAGGCCTGATACTGCCGAACGGCGAGGAATATACCAAAAAAGGGCAGCTTAATTTTGCAGCAAGCAGCATTGACCCGCAATTGGGTACACAGCAGTTGCGTGCTGAATTTAAAAATGAAGACAAACGTCTGCTGCCGGGCCAGTTTGTGAGAGTACGCGTCATCACTGGGCATAAAGATGGCGTATTTGTGGTGCCGCAAACTGCGGTCATTGCAAATGACCAGGGTAAGTTTGTGTATGTTGTCAATGATAAGAATGAAGCTGTGCTCACACCTATTGTGCCTGGAAACTGGGTAGGCAGGGACTGGGTGATTTTAAGTGGCCTGAATGCAGGCGATAAAGTCATCGTGGATAACATTATCAAGATACGCCCTGGTGCAAGCGTTGCCCCGCACCCGGCAGGGGAGCCGCCTGCTCCCCCAGCTGAGGCAGCGAAAAATCCGGCAGCTGATTCAAAAAAGTAAGTCTGATTAATAAGTCTAAAAATAAAGACTTAAGCGAGAATTCATATGAGTAAATTTTTTATTACAAGGCCTATCTTTGCCAGTGTCCTGTCCATCATCATTGTGCTGGCGGGCCTGGCTGCGGCAATGAAATTGCCAATTGCGCAATACCCGCAGATTGCGCCACCCACAGTGCTGATCACTGCCACTTATCCTGGCGCCAGTGCCGATACGCTATCAAAGACCGTTGCCGCACCGATTGAGGAACAGTTGAGCGGTGTAGAGGGTTTGCTGTACTTTAACTCGAGTGCAGACTCAAGCGGTAGCCTGACCATTACTGCAACTTTTGAAGTGGGCACCGATGTCAACCAGGCAACTTTCAACGTAAGCAACCGCGTAAACATTGCGCTGCCGCGCCTGCCGGAAGAAGTGCGCCGTACCGGCGTCATCGTGCAGAAACGCTCGAATGACATCTTGCTGGTAGTCATGCTCACGGATAAGCAGAAAAAATACGATCCCCTGTTTTTAAGCAATTACGGTACGCTCAATGTGCTGGATGAGCTGAAACGCATTAAAGGTGTGGGTGATGCCATTATTTTCGGTGCGCAGGATTATTCCATGCGTATCTGGCTGCGGCCGGATCGTATGGCGCAGCTGGGGGTTACCACAACCGATGTGGCCAATGCCATCCGTACACAGAATGCGCAGTATGCTGCCGGTAAAATCGGTCAGGAGCCATCACCGTCCGACCAGCAGCTGGTTTATACGGTAACCGCAAAAGGCCGCCTGATAGACCCAGCCGAGTTTGCAAATATCATCATTCGCGCCGATGGGCCGCGCGGCGTACTGTACCTGAAAGATGTTGCCCGCATCGAGCTGGGTTCACAGAGCTATAACGTCCGTACTTTGCTAGATGGCAAGCCTGGCGTGGGTATCCCTATCTTTTTACAATCCGGTGCGAACGCGCTGGATACGGCTAATGCAGTTAAAGAAAAGATGGATGAGCTGAAACAGCGCTTTCCAGCCGGCGTGGATTGGGAGGTGCCGTACGATACCAGTGATTTTGTGAAAGCCTCAATCGGCGAAGTGGTTAAAACACTGGCTGAAGCGATGGTGCTGGTAGTGCTGGTGGTATTCCTGTTCCTGCAAAGCTGGCGCGCGACCTTGATTCCATTGATTGCGGTGCCGATTTCACTGGTCGGTACTTTTGCAGGCTTATGGATATTCGGCTTCTCAATCAACACCTTGACCTTGTTCGCCATGGTGCTTGCTATCGGTATCGTGGTGGATGATGCGATCGTGGTGCTGGAAAACGTCGAGCGTTTGATGGATGAAGAGAAGCTTTCACCGATCAGGGCTGCCGTGAAGTCTATGGAACAGGTTTCTGCTGCGGTAGTGGCGATTGTGCTGGTACTTTGTGCGGTATTCGTGCCGGTTGCCTTCCTGGGCGGTATCGCCGGTGAAATGTATCGCCAGTTTGCCGTTACCGTTGCAGTGGCTGTGGTCATTTCCGGCATCGTGGCGCTGACTTTAACGCCAGCACTGTGCGCGGTACTGTTGAAATCAGGGCATATAAAATCCCCTGTTTTTATCAGGTTTAACCGTATCTTTGATAGATTCACGCACTTTTATACTGCGGTAGTGAACCTGACGCTGCATCACCGCATCATCGGTACCGTGGTTTTTGCGGCCGTCATCGGCGTGGTGGTGGTCCTGATCAGGGTGGTGCCAGGCAGCTTTGTGCCGGCTGAAGACCAGGGTTATGTGATTTCCGCTGTCATCATGCCGGATGGCGCAACATTGGCCCGCACCAGCAAAACAACCGAGAATGTACGTTCCGTGATAGCCAAGGATCCTGCCGTAGCGCACCAGTTTGCGGTGAACGGGTTCGACCTGATCGGTGGCGGTAATAAAACCAGTGCCGCTACGATGTTCGTGCGTATGAAGGATTGGGATGAGCGTGAAGCCACCGCCGATGACATCGTTAAAAAGGTGTTCGGTATCGGCATGCAGCAGCCGGATGGTATGGCAATTGCCTTTAACCCGCCTGCAATCCGCGGTTTGGGCAGTTCCGGCGGCTTTGAGCTGTATGTGCAGAGCCGTAGCGATTCCAATCCGGCAAACCTGTCGGCAGTGGTGAATAACTTTATCGGCGCCCTGAAAAACGAGCCGCGCCTGGCAGAGTTGAATACATTCTTCCGCCCGACAGTGCCGCAGCTGTTTGTCGAAGTGGATGAAGCAAAAGCGATTTCGCAGGGTGTGCCTGTCGCCAGCATTTACGACACATTGCAGAGCACCATGGGCTCGCTGTATGTCAACGACTTTAATAAATCTGGCCGTACTTACCGGGTGCAGTTGCAGGCAGAGGCGGAATACCGCATGAAAGCCGAAGATTTGGGCAAAGTCTATGTGCGCTCAGATAGCGGCCAGATGGTGCCATTATCAGCACTGAGCAAGGTCAGCTCTATTGTGGGTGCAGAACAGCTGGAACGTTATAACGGCTTACTGTCTGCCAAGGTTCTGGGTAAAGGTGCGGCAGGAGTGAGTTCTGGCGATGCCATCAAAATGGTAGAGAAAATTGCTGCGGAAAGCCTGCCTGACGGATACCAGATCGCATGGACCGGCCAGGCCTACCAGGAAAAACGCACCGGTTCTGCCGCAGTGTTCGCTTTTGGCTTTGCGATCATTATGGTGTTCCTGATCCTGGCTGCGCAGTTTGAGACCTGGGCCTTGCCGCTGGCCGTGATTATGGCCGTGCCGTTTGCGCTTGCAGGGGCTTTGCTGTCCGTGCTGATACGTGGCATGCCTAATGATATTTATTTCCAGATTGGCCTGATTACGCTGGTTGGCCTCGCGGCGAAAAACGCAATCCTGATCGTGGAGTTTGCCAGCCAGAAAATGGAAGAAGGCATGCCTGTTGCCGAGGCGGCCCTTGAAGCGGCACGCATGCGTTTCCGGCCGATTGTCATGACGTCGATGGCGTTTGTGCTGGGTATCTTGCCGCTTGCTATTGCATCCGGTGCCGGTGCGGCAGCTCGCCGCTCAATGGGTACCGGCGTGCTGGGCGGCATGTTGCTGGCTACTTTTGTGGCAACGATATTCATCCCATTGTTTTTCACATGGCTCAGTAATAAAAATGTACATAGAAAACATCATGAATTGCCGCCGGAAGACTCGGTGTCTTCAGAAGCGGCTACCGAAACAAATGGAAAGAGTGCAGTATGATGCAGCATCACAATCTAAAAGGTATTAAGCCGGTTTATGCGGTCGTAGCGGCAGCGCTATTGATGTCAGGTTGCCAGATATGGCCGGATTATCTGCGGCCCGAGGTCAGCGTGCCGGCGCAGTATGTCGAGCCGGCTCAGCAGGCAGCAGCAGAGCATGCGGACCTCAATCGCTGGTGGACCTTGTACCAGGACCCGGTTTTAAATACGCTGATTGAAAATGCGCTGCAAAACAATAAAGACATCAAGCTGGCGGTCGCCCGAATTGAAGAAGCGGATGCCGTGATGCGTGAAGTTGGCGCGTTCCTGTTTCCGCAGATCGACCTGGATGCCGGTGCCAAGCGCTCCCGTGTGACGGAGGCTGGGGCTAACCAGCAGTTGACAAACAATCCGCGCAGTAACTATAACGGCCAGCTCGGCACGACCTTTGAACTGGATTTCTGGGGTAAATTGCGTCGTGGAAAAGAAGCTGCCAGGGCGCAGGCTTTATCCACACGCTATGCGAAAGACACGGTGGCTTTGTCGTTAACGGGTTTAGTGGCGACCAATTATTTGAGTTTACGCAGCCTGGAATCGCAGATTGCCATTGCCCAGGAAAACCTGAAAAGCCGGGATGCCAGCCTGGCTCTGACCAAACGTCGCCTGGAAGGTGGCGTGGCGTCATCCCTGGATGTACTGCAGGCACAGGTGGCGAGTTCTAATCTAAGCGCGCAGATAGCGGATCTGAATCGCCAGAGGTCATTAAGCCTGCATCAGCTGGCGGTATTGACCGGGGATTTGAACCTGGCAGTCACTGGTTTGACGGCATCTGCACCTGAACTGAACGCATTGCCAATTCCGCCTGCACCGCCGGCGGGATTGCCTTCTACTTTGCTGGAAGCCCGCCCTGATATCAAGCAGGCGGAAGAACAGATGGTGGCGGCAAATGCCAATATCGCGGTGGCCAAGGCGGCTTTGTACCCGACTATTTCCTTAACGGCCAGCCTGGGTGGCGAAAGCATGGAGTTGGGAGATGTGCTGAAATCGGCCGCGCGTATCTGGACCGGTGGTGTTTCCTTGTATCTGCCCGTATTTGATTCAGGCAAGCTGAATGCCAGAGTCGATCAGGCCAGCGCCAAGCAGAAACAGGCGCTTGCAAATTATGAAGGTGCCATTCAGTCTGCATTCCGGGAGGTCAATGATGCTTTGGTGAACCTGCGTCAATATACCGAGCGTGAACAGGCATTGAATATCAGCCAGGAAGAGGCGAAAAAAGCACTCGCGGTCTCTGAAAACCGTTATCAGTCAGGCTACTCATCCTATATCGATGTGCTTGATGCGCAGCGCGCTTACAATGACTCAAGCCTGGCTTTTGTACAAAGCCGTCAGGCACGGCTGACGGCGACTGTGGATTTATTCAAAGCACTGGGTGGTGGCTGGAAACCTGCCGATCAGAAGTAACTGATCTTGTATCACACCGGGTTTTTGCCGATGTTTGTTAGCGGTATGAAGCCCGGCAGTGAACTGGATCACATCGGCATTCGTTGCAGGTGCGTGTTTTAGGCGGTCTGCGGCGTCATTAGACTGTCTGTAATGCTGTGTGCGACCATTCGGCCGCGAGCGCCGCAAGTGTTTCGGCAGCATATTTTTCCGAAATCAGTTCTTTTATTTGACGCTGTTTCGGCGAGATCTTGTATTCGATAAGCAGTCTGCATAGCTCGATCTTTGAGTTTACATCTTCAAAACACCAGTAGCGATGGCTGTCGGCAGCGCTAAAATCCTTGATGCGCCTGGCGGGAACGTTGGCTGCCGTGTCTACATAAAACAGATGGTGCTTTGCATCATAAGCGGTATCAATCGATATTTTTGAAGCCCATGCGGATAAAAGCCTGCTGACGATCTCAATTTGCTGCGGCCTGAATTCGATGGTCTGTACAGACCCCAGCATGCAAGCCTGAATATAGGCGCTGGACAATGATGTGGGTTCCTGGCCGCAATAAGATTGTATTTTTGCGGTTAACAAGGCAAGTTGTTCGGCGGCTTTGAATATGCCTGAAATCTCTGACCAGAAATTGGCTGGTTCATGATGCAGGTTGTAGGGTTGCCATTTGATCATCTGGGTTGCATTTTTCAGAGCCCGGGAGAGCACAATATGCAATGTGCGCTGATTGGTATGTGATAGATTTCTGCTCAATCCAACATAAATCCTGAACAACTGGAGGTGATATAAAAATACGGCATTTGAGATGCGTATTTTCAGGTCATGATCGATATTTTCGATCACAGCGTAATATTGTGTGATTCTTTCGACAATGCTGTGCGTTTTTCCGTCGATGGAAGTTAATGCCTCTATGTTTTGCGCATTGCAGAATACATGCTGCTGAAAATCATGCGCTAATTTTTCTGTCAGGACCTCAATGGCGCAAATGTCGTCCATGCTTGATAAATCAGCAATCCATGCAGCGGATATTCCATTCTCAGGTTCTGACGGGGGGCTGAATATTTTGTGCAGAATGCTCATGAATTACTTGAAGTTCTCAATAGCGGTAAATCAATGACGCAATTAATATGCCAATCAACACTGGCAATCATCTAAATTTAGATGATTTAACATGGCTTTAATCGCAAGCTGGCAGTTTCTACATGATAAAATGCGGGCTGATTAAATTTATGGTTAAGTTCTGCTCAATTATGACTGTTCGTACACGTTTTGCTCCTAGCCCAACCGGCTTTCTCCACATTGGCGGTGCCCGAACCGCATTGTTTTCATGGGCTTTTGCCAAAAAGCATGGCGGGAAATTTATCCTGCGTATCGAAGATACCGATGTTGCCCGCAGCACGCCTGAGGCGGTGCAGGCGATACTGGATGGCATGAACTGGCTGGGGCTGGATTATGACGAAGGCCCTTTCTACCAGATGCAGCGCATGGATCGCTATAAGGAAGTCATCCAGAAAATGCTGCAGGATGGCTCTGCTTACTATTGCTATTCTACAAAAGAAGAACTGGAAGCGTTGCGCGAAAGCCAGATGCAGCAGGGTTTAAAGCCACGCTATGACGGACGCTGGCGCCCGGAGGCGGATAAGGTATTGCCTGCGCCGCCTGCTGATGTTCCGCCGGTAATTCGCTTTAAAAACCCTAAAGACGGCTACGTGGTCTGGAACGACCTGGTGAAAGGCGAGATCAGCATTGGCAACCAGGAGCTGGATGACCTGATCATTGCGCGGGCAGACGGTACGCCTACCTATAACTTCTGTGTGGTTGTCGATGATTGGGAGATGGGGATTACGCAGGTCATCAGGGGTGACGACCATGTGAATAATACGCCGCGTCAGATCAATATGCTGAAAGCCCTGGGCGCCACCATTCCGCAATACGCACATTTATCCATGATTCTGGGTGATGACGGGCAAAAGCTGTCCAAGCGCCATGGTGCTGTGAGCGTCATGCAATATCATGAAGACGGATACCTGCCTGAGGCTGTGCTTAACTACCTGGCGCGTCTGGGCTGGAGCCACGGCGATGAGGAAATATTCAGCATGCAGCAGTTCTGTGAATGGTTCGACCTGGATCACATCACGCCATCAGCCGCGCAATTCAATACCGAAAAACTGAAATGGCTGAATGCACATTACATTAAGCTGGCCGATAAAGGCTCTCTAGTGAATGATATTACTGCGCGCCTGGCTCAACTCAATGTTGCGGTGACTGCTGCGCCGGATTTATCTGCAGTGATTGATTTATATAAAGAGCGTGCAAGCACGCTGAACGAGTTGGCGGAGAGCATCGTTTATTTCTACCATAAACCGATCATTGATCAGGCGGCGGCTGAAAAACACCTGGTCGCGGATATCAAGCCCGCCCTGGAAAAATTATCAGCGCTGCTGCATGCAGTAGACTGGAATGCAGAGGCGATTCACCATGCCATCAATGATGTCGTGACCGAGTTTCAGCTGAAGTTTCCCAAGGTGGCAATGCCGTTGCGCGTCCTGCTGACGGGGATTGCGCAATCCCCGAGCATTGACCAGGTGATGGCTTTGCTGGGGCGGGAAGAGGTGCTGGCCAGGATCGGCGAATTTAAATAGAAAATAACGGGCGAATATTTTTTGCTCGTTAGCCCTCTTGTTTTTTCTCATAGAGGTCTTCATATACAGGATGTACACTTCAGCGTACATATTTTACCTGGATGATTCTTTAATGGTTTGACTGACGGCTATTGGCTTACGTGCGTACCGGAATGACGATTGTGCTGCTGACCTTTCAGGGCTGGCCCATGCTTTTGTTTTGGTAAAAAAGTCTTGAATAGTTAATTTCAGTAAAAAGAGAACGATTTGAGTTGTTCTTACTCTGAACGAGAGTAGTATTGCAATGTGTGCGCAAAAATAGTAAATGTAGTCAGTACTTTAATTTAATCACTTTTATTTAACTCCAAACAATAGGAGACACCATGAATCAAAAAGGGCAAATGTTACAAGACCCATTCCTTAACGCTTTACGTAAAGAACATGTCGCCGTATCTATCTATCTCGTTAATGGTATCAAACTGCAAGGTCAGGTAGACTCATTCGATCAGTACGTCATACTGCTCAAAAATACTGTCACTCAAATGGTTTATAAACATGCCATTTCTACTATCGTACCTGCACGTGCAGTCAGTATCGGCTTGTCGGAAGGTGATGATTAAGCATTGAAAGATTTGTTTGAAAGGCCAAGTGGCGGCGAGTCCGCTATTCTGGTCAGTGTTGATTTCGGAGAGAGCGACTATCAGGAAAGCCTCGAAGAGCTTCGTCAGTTAAGCCTGAGTGCAGGTTTGGCTGTGCAGGGCACTATTGAAGGCAAGCGCTCGACGCCTGATGCCAAGCTATTTATCGGCAGCGGTAAAGCGGATGAGTTGCTGCAGGCGATGCGTGCAGCAGAATCCAATATTGCCGTGTTTAACCATGACCTGACACCTTCGCAGCAGCGCAACCTGGAGCGTTTGCTGCAGGCGCGCGTGGTGGATAGGACCGGTTTGATCCTCGATATCTTCAGTCAGCGTGCACAGACGCATGAAGGTAAGCTGCAGGTGGAGCTGGCGCAGCTTGAACATTTGTCTACGCGCCTGGTGCGTGGCTGGACCCACCTTGAACGTCAAAAAGGCGGTATCGGCGTGCGCGGCGGTCCTGGCGAGACACAGCTGGAGCTGGATCGGCGTATGCTGCGTGTGCGCGTAAAACAGCTGCGGGAGAAACTGCTCAAGCTCAAATCCCAGCGCGGAATGCAGCGCCGTGCCCGTAAACGTTCCAATGTGATGACGGTATCCCTGGTCGGTTATACCAATGCCGGGAAATCCACCATTTTCAATCGCCTGACCAAGGCAAATATCTACGCGGCGGATCAGTTGTTTGCAACGCTGGATACCACCACGCATAAAATCTATATCGAGGGCTGTGGGCAGGTGGTGCTTTCCGATACGGTAGGTTTCATCAAGCATCTGCCGCACGCGCTGGTCGAAGCCTTCGGCGCAACGCTGGAAGAGGCGGCACAGGCAGACTTGCTGCTGCATATTGTCGATACGGCCAGCAGTAACCGAGATGAGCAGATTGCACAGGTCAATAAAGTGCTGCAGGAGATCGGCGCCGCTAAAGTGCCGCAGATTCTGGTGCATAATCAAATTGACCGTGCAGGCCTGGAGCCTGCATTGGCGCGTGATGAATGTGGTAGAATTTCGACTTTGCATGTATCAGCCAAAACAGGAGAGGGAATGGATCTGCTGAGGTTAGCAATGGCAGAACATTATCAGTATTTACAAAAGCAAAGCACCGAAGAAAGTGCGTACGCATAACTTAAGTTGGTTAAATTAATTTAGTTAAATTAATGCTGTATCGGTAAGTAACTTAGTTTGATGATAATTAACAAATGTTTTTTGGAGTAGTGAATGATTAAATTTCCTGGTTGGAGAGCACAAAATAATGAAGGTCCGCCAGACCTTGATGAGGTGATGCGTGACTTGAGCCGCAAAATTAACACCTTGTTTGGCAAGGGTGGCGGTCATCAATCAAATCCGCAATCCAGTCGGCCACAGCCTGCAAACGTCAATCTGCCATTGTTGCCTATATTCGGTTTGGTTGGCCTTATCTGGCTGGGCACCGGCTTTTACATTGTTGACCAGGGTTCGCTTGGCGTAGTGCAGCGATTCGGCAAGGTTCAGGATGAAGTGACTTCACCTGGCCCACGCTGGCATCTGCCTTACCCGATAGAGAGTGTTCAGGTTGTGAATATGGAACAGGTGCGCAGACTCGAAGTCGGCTACAGGAGCAATGCGGAAGGTAGCGGCGGCAAAACAAGGCTGCCAAAAGAATCTTTAATGCTGACTGAAGACGAAAATATCATCGATCTGCAGTTCGCGGTGCAATATAATCTCAATAATGCAAAAGATTACCTGTTCAGCAACCGTGCCACGGACGATGCCGTGATGTCGGCAGCTGAAACGGCTATTCGTGAAGTGGTGGGCAAGAACAAGCTGGATGACCTGTTGCAAAAAGGCCTGGCTGACACTTCAGAACGCATGCAGGTGATACTTGACAGTTATAAAACCGGCGTGAAGATCATCAGCGTATCTTTGCAAAGCGCACAGCCGCCTGAGCAGGTGCAGGAAGCATTTGAAGACGTTAACCGGGCAAACCAGGATAACCAGCGCCAGATCAATGAAGGCCAGGCTTATGCCAATGACGTGATACCAAAAGCCCGCGGTACGGCGTCACGCCTGCTGGCCGAGGCTGCCGGTTATAAATTGAAAATTGAAAGTGAAGCGCGTGGTAACGCGAGCCGTTTCGACCAGATTCTCGCTCAATATAACAAAGCGCCTGAAGTCACGCGCCAGCGTCTCTACCTGGATGCGCAGGAGCAGATCATGTCTAGCGTAAGTAAAGTGATCGTTGACCAGAAGTCCGGTAACAGCTTGCTGTACTTGCCATTGGATAAACTGATCAGCGCTTCTGGCAATGATGGTGCGCAGCAGTCGCAGTCCCTTCAGTCTCTCAATCCGCAGCCTGATGCCGTACCAGCGGCGAGCCAGCCTGCAGCCGGGGAGCGATCACGTGATGCATTGCGTAGCCGTGACAGAGAAAGCAGGTAAGGAATAATATGAAAAATTCAAAAAATATTCTTATTGTCGTGGTGATGGTTCTGGTGTTGCTGTCATTGTCAGCATTTACGGTGAACCAGACACAATACGTTCTGGTGCAGCGCCTGGGTGAGATCGTCGCTGTCAAGAAAGAACCGGGGCTTTATTTTAAAGTGCCGTTTGTAGATAACCTTAAATATTTTGATAACCGCATCCTGACGCTTGATTGGGAGCAGCCGGCGAAGTTCATCACCAGTGAAAACAAATACATGATGGTGGATTCTTTTGTCAAATGGCGTATTGTCGACCCGAAAAAGTATTATGTTTCGATTAAAGAGGGTGGGGAAATCGCTGCGGAAGACCGATTGTCAAAAGTAGTGAATGCGGGCTTGAGAAGTGAGTTCGGCATTCGTACCGTACATGATGTGATTGCCGGCGAGCGTGGCGTGATCATGGATAACCTGCGCAAAAAGGCTGATCTGGAAGCGCGCCAGATGGGTATCGAGGTGGTCGATGTCCGCTTGAAACGTGTGGATTACTCAGAAGAAATCAGCAAGTCGGTATTTGACCGCATGATCGCCGAGCGTAAGCGTCTTGCTAACCAATTGCGCTCTGAAGGTGCGGCTGCGTCTGAAAAGATTCGTGCAGATGCCGATAAGCAGCGTGAGGTGATCATTGCTGAAGCCTATCGTGAAGCTCAGAAGACAAAAGGTGAGGGTGATGCAAAAGCCTCAGAGATTTACAATCAGTCCTATAGCCACAACCCTGAGTTCTATGCGTTTTACCGCAGCCAGGAAGCTTACAAGAACAGCTTCAAGAGCAAGAGTGACGTGATGGTGCTGGATCCGAACTCTGATTTCTTTAAATATATGCGAAGCCCTAAAAAGTAGTCATCGGCTATCCGCATGAAGAATGTATTGTTAACCGCGCTGGGATTGATGCTGGTGATCGAAGGCATCTTGCCGTTGCTGTTGCCGCAGGCATGGCGTGATACATTCAAACGCATGGTGGAGCTTAAAGACGGCCAGTTGCGTTTTGTTGGCCTTGCATCGATAGTCGGTGGTTTGATATTAATTTTATTAAGTAAGTAATAGTTCCGGGCAATCGCTCCAGGCATCGATGGTGATCGTGTTGATGCTGAAGCGGTTACTTGTAAAAAGTGATGATGATAATGCGTAATTGGTTACTGCCAGAATACATAGAAGACGTTTTGCCCGCAGAGGCGGCACGTATTGAAACACTGCGCCGCAGGTTATTGGACCTGTTTAAGGTGCATGGCTATCAATATGTGATCCCGCCTATGCTGGAATATATGGAATCGCTGATTACCGGTGTCGGGCATGATCTTGACCTTGCAACCTTTAAAGTCGTGGATCAGCTGACCGGGCGCTCCATGGGCGTGCGCGCCGACATGACACCGCAGGCTGCCCGTATAGATGCGCATCTGCTGAATCATCAGGGCATTACGCGCTTGTGCTATGCGGGCAGCGTTTTACGCACCAAGCCGGATGGGCTGGCACAGACGCGTGAGCCGCTGCAATTAGGCGCAGAACTGTACGGGCATGCGGAAATCGCCAGCGATATAGAGATTCAGCGCCTGCTGATCAAGGCATTGCACGCCATCGGTATTGAGCAGGTGCACCTTGATTTCAGCCATGTCAATGTGTTCGGCAGCCTGATCGAGTCCAGCCAGGTGAACCCTCAACTAGAGCAGGACTTGTATGCTGCGTTAAAAGGCAAGGACCAGTCTGCTGTTGCTGCGCTGACCAAAGCGCTGGATAAGACAACGCGTGAAGCCTTGCTCAACCTGACCGAGTTGAATGGCGATAAAAGCATCCTGGCGCAAGCGGCCAGATTGCTGCCGCCAACGCCTGCCATCACGCAGGCCTTAAGCAGCCTTGAACAGGTGGCGCATGGTCTGCAGGATCTTGGCGTGAGCGTGAGTTTTGATTTGAGCGAGCTGCGTGGTTATCACTACCACAGCGGCATCGTGTTTGCAGCCTATGCACAAGGCTACAAAGGCCCCTTGGCGCTTGGTGGCCGTTATGACGAGGTCGGGCAGGCTTTTGGCCGCGCGCGCCCGGCGACCGGATTCAGCCTTGACCTGCGGGGGGTGGTGACAGCGTTGCCGCCGGCACAGCCGGAAATGGCGATTTTCGCGCCAGCGGCAAATGACAGTACGCTGACTGCCAAAATCGATGCACTTAGGGCTGAAGGCCATGTGGTCGTTCAGGAGCTTCCGGGTGTTAAGCCTGATTTTGCAGAATTGAACTGCCATAAAAAACTTGAGCATTACAATTCCGGCTGGCATGTCGTGGATATTGCGAAACCTTAAAAGATAATCAGCAAAGATAATCAGTAGTGCCGTTAGTTGCGGCATTGTTAACCATTTGAATATTAACATTAAATTAAAAAGTCGACGTTATGGCAAATAAAGCAGCAAAAAATGTAGTCGTCATCGGTACCCAGTGGGGCGATGAAGGTAAAGGTAAAATCGTGGATTGGCTGACAGACCACGCGCAAGGTGTGGTGCGTTTTCAGGGTGGCCATAACGCGGGCCATACTTTAGTGGTGGGCCAGGGCGACGCACAGCGTGTTTACAAACTTAACCTCGTGCCATCAGGTATTGTCCGTGCCGGCGTTAACTGCTATATCGGCAATGGTGTCGTATTGGATGCAGGGCATTTGCTGAGCGAGATTGCAGCCCTGGAGAAAGATGGCCTGGAAGTGAAGAATCGCCTGAAGGTCAGCCCCGGCTGCCCACTCATCCTGAGCCATCATGTTGCTGTGGATGTGGCGCGTGAAGCCAAACGCAGTGCCGATAAAAAGATCGGCACCACCGGCAAGGGCATTGGCCCGACCTATGAAGACAAAGTTGCACGCCGTGCATTACGTGCCTATGACTTGTTTTACCCGGAGCGTTTTGCCGAAAAACTGCGTGAAGTGATGGATTATCACAACTTTGTGCTGACCAATTACCTGGGTGCCAAAGCCGTGGATTTCAATCAGCAATATGATGCCAGCATGCAGCATGCCATTGCCTTGAAGCCGATGATTGCAGATGTGTCCGCGGAGATCTATGCAGCCAATGCCAGAGGAGAGAACCTGCTGTTTGAGGGCGCACAGGGAACGTTGCTCGATATTGACCATGGTACATACCCTTATGTGACATCTAGCAACTGTATCGCGGGTCAAGCATCAGCAGGAACCGGTGTCGGTGCCAATATGCTGCATTATGTACTGGGCATTACCAAAGCCTACACGACACGCGTCGGCGGCGGACCTTTCCCGAGCGAGCTTGATATCGAGACTGCAGGTACGCCCGGTTACCAGATGTCTAACAAAGGCCAGGAAATCGGCACGGTGACCAAGCGTAAGCGCCGCTGTGGCTGGTTTGATGCGGCAGCGCTGCGCCGTTCAGCCATGATCAACGGCCTGACGGGTTTGTGTATCACCAAACTGGATGTACTGGATGGTATTGAGTCACTCAATATCTGCACAGGTTACGAGCTTGACGGCAGGAAAATCGATTTATTACCGGTAGGGGCTGATGACGTCGCCGGCTGCAAGCCAATCTAT